>JAVBQA010000092.1:0-3840 GCA_031549325.1 Eubacteriales bacterium
CGGCGGCGTGCTGCTGCTGCACGAGGCCATCGTTCCCGCCCAGCTGCTCGGCGGCGCCATCATTTTGCTCAGCATCTTCTGGGTGAACCGCGCTGCGGCAAGAGAGACGCGCTAAAACCCTCGCCGGGGACGCCGTCCCCAGACCCCTTCTTGCGGAAAGAGACAATGTAATACCAATGAAAAATAGTAACGCCTCCAAAGCGGCGAGCGTTTTTTTCGCCCTGCAAGGAGCTGGAGTGCAGCGTAGCAGAGCTACGCTAAGCGGAGGGCGACGCCGCAGGGCGGAAATAAATCCGGCGCGACGTGGCGTTACGATTTTGAATTGGTATGAGGGCCGCCCGACCGGGCGGCCCTCATCGTCGAATGGCTGGATCTGTGGCGGCAGGAAGTGCGCGCCAGGATTATCCCTTGACCGCGCCGGCGGTCAGTCCCTTGATAAACTGCTTCGACATCGTCAGGTACAGGATGATGACCGGCAGCGCGCTCAGCGTCAGCACGGCGAGCACCTTGGACCAGTCGGTGAAATACTGCCCGAACAGGCGCGTCACGCCCAGCAGCAGCGTCTTGTCGGACTCCTTGTTGATAAAGATCAGCGGGAACCAGATGTCGTTCCAGTAGGGCACCAGGTTATAGATGCCCACCGTGGCCAGCGCGGGGCGCAGCATGGGCACGATGATCGTGGTGAAGATGCGGAAATGGCCCGCGCCGTCCACAAACCCGGCCTCGGTCAGCTCGTGAGGAATCTCCCGCACGAACCCGGTCAGGATCGACACCGCGATGGGTATGCCCATGGCGATGTAGATTGCGGGCAGCGACCACAGCGAGTTGTCCAGGCCGATCATCTTCATGATCTCGACCAGCTTGATGGACGCGATGCGGATGGGCAGCATCATGCCCGCGATGATGATGAAGAACAGCGCGGTGCTGACTTTCCCCTTCCAGTTGGTCAGCGCGTAGGCCGCCAGCGCGCCCAGGATCAGCACCATCGCGATGGAAACCACCACCACCACGGCGGTGTTTTTGAAGTAGTTCAGGAAGTTGCTGTCGGTGAGCACATTGCGGTAATGCTTGAAGTTGAACACCTGCGGGATCCAGAACGGGTTCACGTAGATGGTCTTGGCGGTCTTGAACGAGTTGACCAGCATGACCCAGATCGGGAACAGCGCCATGAACGACCACAGCATCAGCAGCACGTGGGACGGGATGTGCGCGTTCTCCCAGCGCAGGGACCGGGTGCGTTTCTTTTCGTTTTGCATGGCCTAATCCCTCCCCTGCGTGGCGCGAAGCGTCGGAATGACCACGATCATCAGCATGATGAATGTCACCGAGGCGATGGCGGTGCCCAGGCCCGGATCGGCGATGCCGATGGGGTGCTGCCCCGCGATGCCCACGCGGTAGAACAGCACGCCGATCAGGTCCGTCGAGAAATTGGGCGGCGCGTTGGACCCCTCCATGGCGAACACGATGTCAAACGCGTTGAAGTTGGAAACGAACGTCAGAATGGCCACCATGAGCACGACCGGGCGGATCAGCGGCAGCTTGATGAACCAGAACTGCTGCCAGGCGTTGCAGCCCTCGATAGAGCCCGCCTCGAGCAGGTCGTCCGAGATGTTCCGCAGCGCCGCCACGAACATCATCGTCGGAATGCCCACCCACTGCCAGCAGGAAACCAGGCTGATCGCCGTCAGCGCGGTGCTCTCCTGCCCCAGCCAGGGCTTGGCCAGGAACCCGAGCCCCAGCGGATTCACAAAGCTGGTGATCCAGGTGGGGTTCAGCAGCATCTTCCACAGAAAGCCGGTGATCGTCACGGCAAAGGTGGTCGGCAGGAAGATAATCGTTTGGTAGATGGTTCTGCCCT
The DNA here is from genome assembly GCA_031549325.1 of Eubacteriales bacterium. Taxonomy (GTDB): domain Bacteria; phylum Bacillota; class Clostridia; order Christensenellales; family Aristaeellaceae; genus JAJDGF01. The sequence continues at coordinate 1,859 of JAVBQA010000092.1, forward strand.
TCAGCGTGGGGTGCGTCAGCAGCACCGCCAGGAACAGCCCCAGGATGTTCTGGAACAACATGTGGATCAGAAAAAAATACCAGGTGTGGCCAAACGCGCCCCAGAATCGCGCGGACGTCTCGGCGTCGGTGAACAGCTTCACGAAGTTGGCGAAGCCCACAAACGAGCGGTCGGCCAGGTTCCCGGTGTAAAAGCTCAGGCGAACCGAGTCCAGCAGCGGCCACGCCATGAACACCACATACATAATCAAGGCCGGGGCCAGGTACATCATCCAGTACCAGCCGCTCGGCTCCATGCGGTTGCCGCCGCGGGGTTTTTTGTGTGAAACGGCGTTTGTCACGGGTTTTCCCCCTTATTCATTGAGCCCATTACAGGCGTGGAGGTACGGCGTGCCGTACCTCCACGCAATCCACAGGTTCAGGGTGTTACTTGCCGTAGGCGGCGACCATCTCGTCGGCCACGGCCTGCGGGGTCTTCTCGCCGGACAGGATCGCGATCAGGCCCTTGTTCATGCCGTCATACAGGCCCAGCATCTTCGCCCAGATGAAGCGTGCGTCGGTCTCTTTGCCTTCGTTCAGCTTCAGCGACTCGTTGGCGTGCTCGTCTTCCAGCGTGATCGGGAAGTTCACCATCGGGTAGAAGCCGGCGGGCAGCAGGTTGGCCACGACGGGCGCGCCTTCGGCGGAGATCATCCACGCCAGGAATGCCTTGGCGGCGTCGACGTTCTCGGAGGCTTTGTTGTAGGTCATGGCGAAGTCGGGATGGAAGCACATGCCCGCGGCTTTGCCCGCCGGAGCCGGGATCGCGAACACGCCCCACTCAAAGTCGGGCTCCATGGTGGCGATGCTGCCGGCCGACCAGGAACCGTCGATCCACATCGGCGCGCGGCCCTGGATGAACAGCTGCTGCGAGTCGCTGTTGCCCACGGCGGTGTAGCTCTCGGGCAGGAAAGGCGCGATCTTGGCGAAGTCGGTGTACGCAGCGACGAACGCCTCGTCGTTCAGCTTCTTTTCGCCGCTCTCGTACTTCGCGCGCTCGGCGGCGCCGCCCACGTAGTTGGGCAGCATGCCCAGGAACGCGCACTCCAGGATGTCCCACTCGTCCATGACGCCGTTGGCGAGCGGGCTGAAGCCGGTTTCGGTGTTGGCGTCCTTGATTTTCTGGCACAGCGCCAGGAAGTCTTCCCAGGTGGCGGGCACTTCACAGCCGTTTTCCTGGAAGAAGGTCTTGTTGTAGAACACGACCTGCTGCACGGCGGCGGTGGGCACGGCGAACATGGTGCCGTCCTCCATCTGCCAGGGCGCCAGACTGCTGGCCGCAAAGCTCTCTTTGATGCCCGGGATGTCCGAGCAGTCGCCCAGGTAGCCGTCCGAGAACAGCTTCTGGCCGTTCTCGTAGGAGCGCGCCATGATGATGTCCGGGCCCTTGCCGGTCTCGAGCTGGGTGCGCAGCGTGGCGTTGTATTCCTTGGAAGTGATGCCCTCATAGGTGATGTTTACGTCGGGCGCCACCGCTTTATAGGCTTCGAGGATCTTGTTCCAGTTGTCGGTGTCATCAGGACGCCAGGTTTCGATGGTCAGATCCACCGCACTCGCGGCGAGAACCGGGGCGAACGCCAGCAGGGCGACCAACAGGAGCAGGGTAAATTTTTTCATGATTGTCTTCCCTCCATACATCTTTCCAGTCTGAATGTAGGACTCCGTCATCATTATAGTAAATGATTCGTATCTTTGTCAAGCAACCTGCACAAATTTCAATTACCATTTCTGCTTTACTCATGTAAAGTGTTGATCTGACCCTTTCGCGCATTTCAGCGCGTTTTTATACGCGGATGGACTTGCATTCGCGCGCATCCTGTGATATACTGTTTTCCGCGACCTCAAAAAAGCCTGGAGAGTTGGCTGAGTGGTCTAAGGCGCGCGACTGGAAATCGCGTGTGGGTTAATAGCCCACCTAGGGTTCAAATCCCTAACTCTCCGCCA
>JAVBQA010000036.1:0-20647 GCA_031549325.1 Eubacteriales bacterium
GGGAAGCATACGAAAAAGGCGGCCTCGCGACCGCCGTGTTTCACTGTCCAATGACCGAGACCCGGATCTGCCGCCCATCCTTGAACTCCACCACCACGTCGCTTTCCCGGTTGACGATGAGCCGTTCAATGGTCGCCCTCCAAAGCTTTTCATCAAATGTTTGAAGCAAGTTCGGCTGCGCCTTCAGCTCTTCCAGAAATGCCTCGATCCGCGTTCGTTTGACCGCCCTGCTCGCGATCTCGTCGACGGTCTCCTGCAGCCGCGCCTTGACGGCCTCGTGGCGCTCCACCAGCTTTTCGTGGCGCTTGAGCAATTCCAGGTGTGTGGGGATGTGGGTGGGGATTTACGGGATATTGAATAGGCAATACTTCGTAGCTTTCCGTCGAATCCGAAAGATGGAGATACACACCTGTAGTCGAACCTTCCATTTCCGACCCCATCCAATTGGTGTTCAAAGATGGAAATACCGAGAGGATCGACATCAAATTTAGCTCGAACGATAAATCCGCTGGCGGCGGTGGCGGCGCGGTGATGGACGACAAACAAACTCCCGTTGCATCCCTCGCTGGCACCCGGAACCCGGACGGCCAGTTGGTCATCAGCGCCGAGTTCTCTCGAATCATTCAGCCGGACAATCTGCAGAGCGTTATTGTAGGTGGCGCTGCGTACCCCATCCATTAACCACTTGATATCTTGAAACGCGGTCAGTAACGCCGACTTGTCGCAGCCGGTGGCCTCGCTGTACGCGCTGACAATGGCCTCGATCTGGTCAGGGCTGATCAGCGACTTCGACCAGACCGTCAAGCGCCAGACCTTTCTCAGTGCAAGCTTGCTTGATTCATCAGGCGCTTTTTGCTTTTCAAAACGCGCCCCAGCCCGGCACAGTTATCTTCTTCAGGTCATAGGATGCAATCTCCCTGTACCACGGCTCTGCACAGGGCACAGAAGGGGGGGAGATTGAAGTGATCGAGGCTCTCAACGAAGCTCATGTGCCGCACATGCTGAGGCTGCAACAACACTGCATAGACCACGGCGATCTATTCACGCCCACCAGCGAGCGTGGATATGCGCTCTATTACCAGTTCCACAACTTTGCGCTGGGCATTTGGGATTCGTCGCACCAAGAGCTGAACGCGTTTTTGTGCTGCGCGATCCCAACCCATCTCGCCTCCAGGAATTTTGGGCGGGGCCGGGTGCGCGACGACCAACTCGACGCGGTTGGGCACATGAATACGCTGCTCATTCGCGCGGAGTATCGGGGCCAAGGCTGCGGCAAGGCGCTCATGCGCATGGGGATCCAGCGGCTCAAGAGGGGCGGCGCATGCCACATCTTTGCAGTCGTCAGCCCGGAAAACGCCATCTCCGCCCATATGCTGGACGTGTTGGGCTTCACGCTGCGGGAGCGCATTGAACTGAACGGCGCACCGAAGCTGCTGTTCTTCCTGGCGGCGTGATCAAGGCGCGACGCTGTACAGCGTGCTCAGCACGAAATCGCCATGTCCGGCGTTGCCCGCCAGCGCCGCGAGCGTCTGCAAGTCGTTAAAGTGCCACCATTCCGATGCGAGCGGCGTCAGCCCGGCGTCCGTCGCGTACCTCTGCAGCGACAGCGCCTCCTCGTTCATCGCCTTCGTGGGCCGCGCATTGCGCCAGGCCGTGACAGACACGGAGTCCACGGGCGCGTCGAACGCGGCGGATGCGATGCTCAGTTCGTGGATGGGCGTGGGCATCGCGCATTCCTCGTAATGCAAAACGACGCTGTACTGATGGCCGCCGGAGAAGCGATTTTCGATGGTCTCTACTTTCACCAGGCTCGCGTCTATGGCGCAGCCTCGCTGGTGATTCGACGTGCCCAGCGAGATGAACCAAGACATCTTCCACGGCGCTCTGCTGATGCCTCGCATGACTTCTGTGTCCGCATCCGCCAACTGCTCCAGCGCCCTCACCATGGCGCGCTGCGCGGAGGCCGGTCGGTATGCCTCATAAATCTTCAGTCCACGCCCTTCCCGAAGCGCCGCCCGCTGTGCCGCGCAGACCTTCTTCGCCATCGCGTATATGACGGGCATGATGAACACTTCCCGCCCCAGCCGCTCGTCAAACGCCTGCGATTCATACAGCCGCTCGCCCGTAATCCCCGGCACGCTCTTGCCGCTGGACTTTACGCGCGATTTGGACGCATTGGTGTTCTCATAAACGATCGACGGAACCACATCCGGCAGGTTGATCATGCAATACTTATGCGCCAGCCAGCCTTTGAAGCGGTCGCTCTCCACGCGCCAATACCCGCCAATCTCGCTCAGAATGCGAAACGCCTCGCCCGGTCGAATCTTCCGAAGCAACTTCGAATGCGGGCTTGGTTCGTCTCTGAGGTTCACTCCCACGGCCGCAAACCCGGTCGCGCCGCGAATCGGCAGCTCAAACGAACCCTCTGCGACCGGGATCAACGTCGGCACAGGCGTGGCGGTCGGCGCTGGCGCGGCGGTCGGCACTGGCGCGGCAGTCGGCGTCCTCGTTCGATCCGGTTCCCGCGCGGCTACATTTGGTTGCCTGACCGGCTGCCACAACAGCGCCGCCACAATCAACACCACCGCCGCCAGCATCCCCCAACCTCGCACGCTCCTCTTCATCACAAATGCCGCCTCCACCCCAAAATCTATGCTTATCATCCCTTGCGCGGCGCGGTTCTATCCCATTTGCGCCATGCGAATCGCCTCGCGTTTTTTTCCGTTCCGCGTTTGCGCTTCCGCCTGACGGTGAGCGCGGAAAGCGCAGAATCCGCCGCGCAATGCGCCCGATCCGAGCGAGCACGAAAGACTTGCCTTCATGCGGTTTCCATGTTATAGTTTATGAAGAAACAAACTTTGATTCGTCATTTGCGCTGAGCACATTGGAGTTGATTTGGGTGGATGACATTCGCCTATCGCCATACATTCGCATTGCATGGGACGATCGAGAACCCGCGCATTGGACGATTCCAAGGCGTGTCATTTTCGACCATGAGATCATCTACCTCGAATCCGGAAGGTTGGAGGCGCTCATTGGCGAAATTGACGACCGGTATATCGTCGAGCCGGGCGACATTCTGTTGCTTCGGCCAAAGCAGCCCCACTCGCTCAGGTCGATATCCGACGTGCCCGTGCACCAGCCACACATACACTTCGACCTCGTCGAGGACGAAAACAGCCCTCGGGTATACATTTCTTTCGCCGATCTGCCCGCCATCGCTCCCGAGGACCGAATGCTGTTCCGCGAGGACATTCTGGATCGATTGTGCGCGAATTGCCCCTCGCACATCCGCTTGCGGAACCATGCCGAAATCGAGCACCTGATGAAGTCGATCATCTATGAATATGACAACCGAATGGTTCACTCCGATCTGCTCATGAAGGGCTTATTCCTTCAGCTCTTTGGCACGCTGCTGCGGGAAATCAAGTGGAAGAGCGGCGCGAAGGAGACCGCCCACAGCGACATCGCCCATCAAGCGCGCAACTATCTGGTCAACAACCTCGCGATGGACATTTCGCTGGACGATCTCGCCGATTATGTGCATGCCAGCAAGTATTATCTGTCCCACCAGTTCAAAAACACCTTTGGCGTGCCGCCAATGCTGTATTTCCGCAATGCGCGCATCAACCGCGCGAAGCAGCTGCTGGTGCGAACCAAGCTTTCCATTAAGGAAATCGCGGAGCAGACGGGCTTTCAGAGCGCCTCGCTGTTCACGCAAACGTTCCAGAAGCACGAACAGATGTCCCCCTCCGTCTATCGCAAGTGGGACGATTGAATCCCGCCGCCGTCCATTTTTGTTATTCAGAAAAGAAACGCCGACCGCCGCGGGGCAGATGCCCGCAACAGTCGGCGTTTTCTTTGCAAGAGTCGTCAGTCCACAGCGGATTCATAAAGCGCGGACGAATAAGGGGTGCGGATCATCGGCTGCGTTCGCGCCATTTGCCCTAAATGACTTCGAGACAATCCTTGTCCGGGAGCGGCGGAAACTTCGCGGCCGGCAACGTCTGATACCAGAACGCCACGGACGCGATGTCGTCCTGCAGCGGCAGATAGCGCCCGCCTTCGCGCCAACCCAGCGCCTGAATGGTGACCTTCAGCTTCTTCTCGAAGTGAATGGGATCGGTGATGTGCCAGCGGTACATGCCAAAGCGGAACTGGCTCTTGTAGAGAGTGTCCGGCTGCACCACCTGCAGGCCGGCGTAGGGCGTGGTAAAGGGCACATACCGGTCGTGTGTCTTCGGGTCCTCGAAGTCGTACGAGCCGCAGAAGTAGTCCTCTGTGCCGGTGCCGCAGATCGTCGGGTAATCGGCGTCGTCGTCCATGAAGAACTTGATTTCCCCTTCGCCCCACCAGCAGGCGCTGTTGGTGCCCCAGGCCATGTAGGTTCCGACGTACTGCCCCTTGCCCTCAATGCCATCGACGATGGTGTAGTCGCTCTTGTAGGGCAGGGGATTCACGCGGCGGAACTGGGCATGGAAGTACGCGACCTGGTCCGGCAGGGACCTGAGCGCGTAATCAATCTGATAGTAGATCACGACGGGTTCTTCCGCGATGTTTTCCAGGGTGATGCGGCAGTGCTTCAGAAACGGCATCTGCCAATAGCAGTTAAACGCGCTGCCGGGGTTTACGCACACGGCCATGGAACTGATCTGCGCGTATTCATTCCAGCCCATGCAGAAAAAGTCGCCGATCGGACACTCGACCGATGGTGCATCCTGTCCGTCCCAGTAAAACCGGATGATCGTGTTTCGCCAGCGCTTTGTGGGCGTCAGCCAAATGTGGTTGATGACGCCGGGACCGTCAATGCTGGCGATCTCAAAGGTGGATTTGGCGTCGATGACGATATACGGGTTGACCTTCCACCCGGTGCCGAGATCGCGCGCGGCCGCCTTGGCCGCGCCCTCTTCAAGGGGACACATGCCCCCTCTGCCGGGCTCCCCGGTGTAGTTCTCCGGGCTGATGGAGCGGGTTCTCACGTCGCTGACCTGAAACAGAGTTGACATATCGAGCATAGCTTTCATTCCTTTCGTGAACAAATGATCAAGCTAAGGGCACAGTCCACGCCGATTATATCCACGAATTGCATCTTGGTCAATAGCATTTCTCACAAAAAGCACGAATGCGCAAAAACAAGGCAATAAAAACAATTTATTGTACGCCATATGTTAATTGAAATTTGAATTTGACGGCAATCATTTCAATTGATTCTCTTCAATTCGTGCACATTGACCATTTCCGTGTTAAGCGCACGGCAATCTCCGAATTTTAAATACAGCAAGAACGAGAAAATCTAGAGCAATTTTGGCGATTGAACGGCGCGAAGATTGCGCTTATACTTATTACAATATGCCAAATGAATTTGACACATATCACAAACCAATCGGCGCAATTTTGATTTAATGGCGAAATGCCGTTAAATAATTTCAGTGGAGGTAGAAGAGATGAAAAAGATCCTGTCCCTCGCAATCGTCGCCATGATGATGATGTGCCTCTTTGGATCCTTTGCGGTTGCGGAAGAGACGACGGTCGCCGGCACCTCCCGCGCCGAGACGCTCGTCGTCGAAGGTCTGGATGGCGTCATCGCCAACGCCAGCCAGCACAACCCCCACATGGACGGCACCGAATTCTCGGCCGGTTTGCACCAGTTGGTTTACTCCAATCTCTGGGAAATGGACACCATCAAGGGTGAACAGATCCCCGACCTGGCCGCGGAGATGCCCATTCCGCTGAACGACGACTTCACCAGCTTCAAGATCGTCCTGACTCAGGGCATCAAGTGGAGCGATGGCGAGGACTTCGACGCGGAAGACGTCGTGTTTACCTTTAACGAGCTGCTCCGCCTGAAGGACACCCTGACGCGCGGCGCTACCCTATCGAAGATCGTCAAGTCCGTTGAGTATGTGGACAAGTACGAACTCACCATCAACACCGTCGAGAGCAAGCCCCGGCTGGCCGAGGATCTTGGCGCGACCGTTTGGGGCAATCAGTTCCGCATCATCCCGGAACACTACTGGAAGGATCACGACCTCACCAAGGATCTGTGGGAAAACCCGATCGGCACGGGCCCCTACACCCTGAGCAAGTATGATCCCAACGGCTACTGGTTCCTGTACGAGCTGCGCGCGGACGCGCAGTTCTCCGACATCGGCGTGCTGACCGGCAAGGTTCCCCAGCCCAAGTACGTGCTGTTTACCGCCTATGGCACCGAGGAGAAGAAGACCATGGCGATGCTCAACAACGAAGTTGACATCCTGTGCGACATCTCCCCCGAGTCCTGGGAGGTTCTGCTGGACGGCAATCCCAACGTGGCCTGCTGGCTGCCCGCCTATCCTTACGGATGCTTCGACGACCCCTGCGAGCGCGGCATGATGATCAACTGCGACGTCGAGCCCTACAACCAATCCAGCGTGCGTTGGGCCATGGCGCTGGCGCTGGACATGGTGCAGGTCTCCATGGACACCTTCAGCGGCCAGATGCGCATCTCCCCGCTGTGCATGCCGCCGACGACCTTCCTGTCGAACGCGTACCACAAGGAAATGCGCCAGACTTTGGTCGACTACACCTGGGAAGACGGCTACAAGCCCTTTGACAAGGACTACGCGCTGAAACTGTATGACGTGCTGATTAACGAAGGCTACGACGCGGTCGAGGGCATGACCGAGGACGAGCTGGTTGAATTGTTCGGCATCGGCTGGTGGAAGCACGACGCCGAGAAGGCCGAAGCGCTGATGGTTGCCGCCGGCTGCTCGCGCGATGCCGAGGGCTTCTGGACCTACAACGGCGAGCGCCTCTCCTTTGAGATCATCTGCCCCTCCGGCTTCGAGGCCCAGTCCGAGCGCCTAGCGTATGCCTGCGCCTCCCAGTGGTACGCGTTCGGCATCGACTCCACGGTTCAGGCGTCTGAAGGCAGCCTGTTCAACACCGCCGACGACATGGGCACCTACACCGTGGGTTCCTACTGGCCGTCCTGCGGCGTCATGCAAGACCTGTACTCCCAGCTGCGCGGCTGGCACACCAGCTACTACACGCCCTCCGGCGCTGCGACCAGCGGTTCCACCTCCCGCTTCCGGAGCGAGAAGCTTGACGCCATCCTCGAAACCATGGCGCCCCTGGCCAGCGGCGAGGAGACCTATAAGCTGTCCAAGGAAGCCCTGATGGTTATGGCGGATGAAGCCGCCTGGCTGCCCATGTTCGGCACCTCCAAGCTGGTTCCCACCAACGCTACCTACTGGACCAATTATCCGGATTCCGCGAATCCCTACAATGGCCCGTGGTGGTGGTGGAGCTGCTTCAAGTTCATCGTGAATGAGTTCCAGGCTGTGAAATAACCTTCGCTTTGGATGATTCTGCGGTGAGGGAAAGCGTTCTGCGCTTTCCCTCACCGCGTGTCGTTTTGATTTCGGAAACGAGGAGGTTCGGCTCGTGCGGATGACAAAGTTTATCCTCTCCAGACTCCTGGTATGGCTGTTGACGATCTTCGTCGGTATTACGGTGGTGTTCTTTTTGCAGCGCATGATGCCCTCCGACCCGATCAACAACATGATTGGCAAGATGCTCGCGATGGGCACTAGCTTGACCCCGGAGCAGATCGACGCCATGCGCACCACCCTGCTCAGGCAGTACGGCCTTGACGGCACCCTGCTCCAGCAGTACCTTACGACGCTGGACAATCTGGTTCATTTCAACTTTGGGCTGTCCATCGCCAATTACCCAACGCCGGTCTCCGATATGATCGGCCGCGCGCTCCCCTACACGGTCTCACTGCTGCTGTCGACGACGGTTCTGTCCTGGATCGTCGGCAACGCCATCGGCCTGCTTGCGGGCTTCAAAAAGGACAAGTGGTACTCCAAGACGCTGGAAACCGTCAGCATGTGCATCTACCCCACGCCGTACTTCATGCTGGCGCTGGTCATCATGATACTGATGGCGTATGTCAACCGGTGGTTCCCCCTCATCCCCACGTTCAAATCGTTTGAATTCACGGCCGCGTGGTTCGCGGACACAATCCACAATTCGTTCATGCCCGCCTTGTCCCTGATGCTGGTCGGCACTGGATGGTGGATTATCAGCATGAAATCACTATCCGCCAATGTCGCGGAGGAAGAATACGTCAATTATGGCCGCTTAAAGGGGCTGTCGGAGGCCCAGATCGGATTCAGGTATGTGTTCCGCAACTCCATTCTGACGCAGGTCACGGCGCTGGCGCTGCACATCGGCGGCGCGTTCAGCGGCTCGCTGATGTGCGAAATCATCTTCAGCTATCCCGGCATCGGACAGCTCGTCTCCACGGCCATCAACAACTCGGACTACAACCTGCTGACGGGCGTGATCTTCATCTCGATCTTTGCGGTCGCCACCTCGACGCTGGTCGTCGATCTGATCTATCCGCTCGTCGATCCGCGCATCCGCTATAGCTAAGATAAAGGAGCATTTGCCATGAACACCGGATATAGGGCGAATTTTAAACAGATGTGGCGTTCGATGAGCCCCCGGCTGAAAATCGGGCTGAGCATCGTCGCGACGTTTTTAATCATCGGTTTTGTCATCTACCTGTTCAGCCCCGGGAGCGTCATGACGCTGAGCGCTTTCAAGAAGAATCAGGCGCCAAGCTGGGAGCACCTGCTGGGCACCAACAAGCAGGGCCAGGACATCTTCTGGCTGCTGATCGAATCCATTCACAACTCCATGATCCTGGGCGTCGTCGTGGCCGCCGCCGCGACCGTGATCGGCATACTGGTCGGCCTGTTCGCGGGGTTTGTGGGCGGCAAGGTGGATCGCGCGATGATGTTCCTGTGCGATTCCATCATCGTCATTCCATCGCTGCCGATTCTGATTCTGATGGGCGCGTTGCTGGCGGGGCGCGCTTCGATGATGATGATCGCGGGCATTCTGATCATCTTCAACTGGCCATGGCCCGCCCGCCAGTCGCGCTCCATGGCGCTGACGATTCGCGAGCGGGAATTTGTCAATACGGCGCGCTTCTCCGGCGAAAGCACGCTCAAAATCGTGTGCGTTGAAATTGTCCCCCACGTGCTGTCCTGGGGCATGGCCAACTTTGTCAACACGATTCTGGTCGCGATTGGCGCCGAAGCTTCTCTGGCGGTTCTCGGCCTGTCCTCCACCACCACGCCCACGCTGGGCAACATGATCTACTGGGCGCGCCAGTATCAAGCCATCATGAAGAAGGAATGGATCTGGATCGGCTCCCCGGTCCTGGCCACCTCCATTCTGTTCATCGGCCTGTTCCTGACCTACACAGGTTACAATGAGTATGTCGCCAAAAAGAGGGGGCGTTAAGCGATGATGCGGATCAACCATGTGTCTGCGAAATACAAGACCATCACCGGGGACGTCCTGTCGCTGAAAGACATCAATTTTGAGATCAAGGACGATGAAATCTTCGGCATCGCGGGGGAATCCGGCTGCGGAAAGACGACGCTGCTAAAGGTGCTCTACGACATCATCAATTATCCGCTGGAGTTGTCAGAGGGCTCTGTGGAACTGGAGTATGCCACCCATGCCGGGGAGAAAAAGCGGCTTGTCACCGACCAGCGCGCCAACGGCATCAAAGAATCCTGGTGGGATGCGATCTCCTACGTGCCGCAGGCGGCGATGAGCGTTCTGAACCCCGTGTACCGCATCGAAGAGCAGTTCTATGAGCTGTTCCGCCGCCACCGCAAGAATGAAGGGCGCAGGGAAATGCATCGCCGCGTGAACCAGTATCTGGACGAGCTGAGCCTGCCGCGCGATGTTTTGAAGTCGTATCCCCATCAGCTCTCCGGCGGCATGCGTCAGCGCGTCGTGATTGCCATGGCAACCTTTCTTCAACCAAGCATGATCTTCGCCGACGAACCCACCACCGCGCTGGACGTTGTCGTTCAAAAGAGCATTCTGATGATGCTGATGGAACTGCAGTCGAAGATGAAAAATTCCCTGGTCATCGTCTCCCACGACATCGGCGTTCACTACCAGATCACCAACCGCATGGGCATCATGTACTCCGGAAGCATGGTGGAACTTGGGCCGACAGATCAGCTGTTTGAAGCGCCGCTGCACCCATACACCCAGATGCTGATTCGCTCGCTGCCCAAGATTGGCGACAAGTCTCAGCGCGTGGGCATACAGGGCGGGCCGCCGGATCTGCGCAACCCCCCTCCGGGGTGCCGCTTTGCGCCCCGGTGCAAACTGGCAAAGCCCGAGTGCTCGCTGTTGGTGCCAGGGCTCGCCGAGATTGAACCCGGCCGGTTTGCCGCCTGCCATCTGCTCAACAAGTAAGGAAAGGAGCGTCTGCACAATGCCGAACAATTTGCTGGAAATCCGGAATCTGACGAAAGAATTCAAAATCGGCGGGCTGCTATCCCGCAAGAAAATGCACGCCGTGGACGACGTGTCCTTTGCCTTGCCCGGGGATCGTCCGGTCATCCTGTCCATCGTTGGCGAGTCCGGATGCGGCAAGACCACGCTGACCAAGATGGTGCTGCGCCTGCTCGCCCCTTCCAGCGGCAGCATCGCGCTTGGCGGAAAGGACGTGCTCAGCCTCAAGGCAATTCCCAACGCGCAGTTTCGGACCATCGTGCAGCCCATCTTCCAAAACCCATTCGACGCATTCTCCACGCGCCGCCAGGTGATCCGTTATCTGTTTGACACCGCGCTTTCCTACGGCGGCGCCAAATCCCGCGCGGAAGCCACCGAAGCGGTCAGCAAGGCGCTGACGTCGGTCGGGCTCAGCTTTGAGGTCGTCAACGGGAAATACTCCACCCAATTCTCCGGCGGCGAGCTTCAGCGCATTTCCATCGCCCGCGCGCTGATCACCGCGCCGAAGATCATCATCGCCGACGAGCCCGTCGCCATGATCGACGCCTCCATGAAGATCAACATCGTCAACCTGTTTAAGGAGCTCAAGGAAAAATTCGGCATCAGCTTTATTTACATCACCCATGATCTCTCCACCGCCTACTATGTCAGCGACTACATCGCCACGCTCTATCGGGGCAACCTGATCGAGTATGGGCCATCCAAAGAGATCATGGAGAAGCCGGCGCATCCATACACCGAGCTGCTGATGAACTCTATACCCCACGTCGGCGACCGGTGGGAAAAGGGCGACCGCATGACCGACGCCGAAACGCGCGAGTACACCATGACCTGCTGCCGCTTTTCCAACCGCTGCCAGTACGCCACGGACACATGCCGCAAGGGCATGCCGCCGATGGTGGATCTGGGCAACGAACGCAAGGTGCTGTGCTACCACTCGCTGGTGCGCGCCGAGGGTTGAGTATGCGCAAAATTCTGATCGCGATGCTGATTCTTTTGTGGGCTTCCGCGCCCGCGCTTGCGGGGACCATTGACATGGAGGTCTTTGTGATCGACCCTTGCGGCGGCTGCGCAGGAAGCGCGGGTGTCGGCTGCAAGAATTGTTCGATCATCGACGAGCTGACCGTCCGCTACAGAAATCTGCTCCCCGAGGACGAACTGAAGCTCACCGTCCACAACCTGCGCATGGACAACTCTTACCACGAAGTGTTTCGGACGCGCATCGCCGCGTTTGGGGTCGATCCGGACGATGTGCCGCTGCCGGTGGTGTTCATCAGCGGCGAACCGTTTCTTGCGGACGGCAGCATGGACGATGCCATCCTGCGCTTCATCGATAGCGGCGAGACGCCGGGCATAGAGTCTCTGCTGCGCGAGAAGGCCGAATATGAGGCCAGCAAGGAACCCGGTCGCATCGTGTATCTGTACAGCCCGTATTGCGAGGACTGCCACGCGATTTCCAAGTGGCTCACGTATAGCGTTCCCTATGGCTATGAGCTGGTGAAGTATGACATCTACACGGACGCGGGGCGCGCGATGGAGGAATACTATCTTGAGGAGCTGGGCATTCCCGCGGAGGAGTACCGCCTGCCGATGATCGTCTACGGCGACGACTGGTTCGCCGGGAAAAAGTCCATCTACCTCAGCCTGAAGAGCCGCATACAGGAGCATCCGGACCTGAAGACGACGATATTGGAAGAGATTGCATAGGGAGGAAGACAACATGTTTCACGGATTCTGCATGGGGCCCGGCACGCTTCCGCTTCTCTCGGATGCGAAGTCCAGATCGATCAGCGCGGAAAACTTCCGCGGCGAACCAAATGCCGGCGCGCTGGCCACCGAAGGAACCGGCGCCGGCTGCGCGCGCATGCTGGGCAAGGGATGGAAGGTTTCTCCTTCCTATGCCGTGCAGCCCGGCGAGATGTTTCGCATGGCGGATATCCAGGGCCAGGGCGCCATTCAGAGCATGTGGATGTCCGGCTACGTCGGCCGGGACATCATTTTGCGCATGTTCTGGGATGGGCAGGAGCAGCCGAGCGTTGAATGTCCGCTCAGCGACTTCTTCGCCGCCGCATGGACGACCAACGACCGCGACATCTTTGATCCGAACTTTATGCAGCTCAACTCCGCGATGATCGCCGTGAACCCCAACCGCGGCATGAACTGCTTTTGGAGCATGCCCTTCCGCGAGCGCGCCGTCATGACGCTGGAAAACCGCAGCGACAAGGCGCGCGTCGTCTATTATCAGGTCAACTACGCGCTGATGGAGGTTCCCGAGGAAGCCGCGTATTTCCATGCGCAATTCTGCGCCTCCACCCCGCTGAGGCAGGGCGATGACCATGTGATTTTGGACGGGGTGAAGGGTCGCGGCCACTACGTTGGCGCCGCAATGCACGTGGGCCTCAACGGAACCGGGCGGTGGTGGGGCGAGGGCGAGATCAAGTTCTACATGGACGGAGATGAAAACCCCACGATTTGCGGCACCGGCACAGAGGATTACTTCCTGGGCGCTTACGACTGGGATGTCGGCGGCGCTTATATGCCCTACAACTCGCTGTACGGGGGCATGTATTACGTGCGCAAACCCAACCATTACGACAATCAGATGCGCTTCTCCATGTACCGCTGGCATGTGGCGGACCCCATCCGGTTTCATGAGGACCTGAGGGTTACCATTCAGGACCTCGGCTGGTACGAGCCCGGCCTGTACAAGCCCCGGCGCGATGACATCTACACTGTCGCCTACTGGTATCAGACCTTGCCCACCGCGATGTTCCCGAAACTTCCCAGCGCGATCGAGCTGGAGATCTCCTGAATGCAAAACCACCAATAAGGCTTTGCGGAAGCGCATGTTCCGCCCGCCTGCTTGCCTACTGTCCGGCGCAAGCGCAGGCGTTCTAATGCCCCAACCCGCAACCCATCTGTTTCCGCGCATCAGAATTGACGCAGCTCGCCGCGCAAACTGCCCATTCCGCCTCCGGATTTGGGCAGTTTTTGTTCTGCCATTGTGCCGGTTTTCATACCAATGAAAAAAATCCGGCGCGACGAGGCGTTACTATTTTGAATTGGTATCACGCCGCCCGGCATCTTCGTCCGGCGTCCTGACGCCTGGCGCGCAACGTGCCTGACATGTACGATCACCTCCCGCGCTTTCCATCACGCAAACCGCACACTAGCATGTATTATGCATAGAATGAGTTAGGGAAAAGCGATAGATTCCCCTGTGCGCTTCCCAAGGCGGTTGTGGCTGCCACAAAGGAGCCGCTATGAATAGATTTTTTGATTCCCCCTGCTGCTGCCCGTGTCCGCGCCCATGTCCGTGCCCGCCTCCGTGTCAGCCCATCGATCCGTGCTCGGCGAGCGGTACACCCTGCGTAAACACGCGCTGCAACACCATTGGAGAAGACTTCGGCCCCAACCCCTATGTGGTAAACATTGAGGAGGCTACCCTGGAAAACCCCTTCTTCCGAAGGGCGATATGGACGGGTAGCCATCTGCAACTCACACTGATGTGCATTCCGCCGGGCGGCGAAATCGGCTTGGAAATGCACGACAACCTGGATCAGTTCCTGCGCCTGGAGCAGGGGCGTGGCAGAACCATGATGGGGAGCGCGCCGGACAACCTGACCTACCAGCAAAACGTTTCCGAGAACTCCGCGATTTTTATTCCGGCAGGAACGTGGCACAACGTGGTGAACACAGGGAACAAGCCGATCAAGATATACTCGATTTACGCGCCCGTCCAGCATCCCGCCGGTACCATTCACTGCACAAAGGCGGACTCCGACGCCGCCGAATAAGATGACCATTCCCTAGCCACTGACAAATAACAGCCACAAGCGCCCATAGGACTGCCGCAGCGATGATTGTGGCAGCCCTTTGAATGTCTGCCCGTCCGGCGGTTCCGTCAGCGCGAAGCTCCGCCCGCCGGTCAAGGCCGATTCAGCCCGGCGGTGCGGCAGGCTTTGCCCAATGCGCATATGCAGCCTGAAGCGCACATTGAGACACAAGCCACCCCATCGCAAAGAAGCGTAACCGTCCCGCTTACCGACATAAAAAGCGACCGGCCATCAGGCCAATCGCTTTCGGCTGTCAAATCGGGCCAACCGCTTTGTCTTGCATGGGTCAGGCTTCAGCCTGGGCATCACGCTTCTTGGGCGTTTTGGGCGGCACGGTCGCGTCCGCGCCGCTGACGGCCAGTCTGCGCAAAAACAGATAAAAGCGGATGAACAGATACGCTGCGGCGAACACCACAAGCACTCCAACCAAAATCACAAAATACAGGCCGCTGGCCCAGGTGAACGCGGCCCACAACTTGCGAGACACAGAAACCGCATTGCCCTCTCTGAGCGCAAAATGAATGGTGCACAGCGCATTGTCGTCGCTGTATTCGCCCAGGTCGACCGACTGTTGCAGCAGCTGAGACTCGACTTCGATGATCTTGTCTTCCAGCTGGATCAGGTCGCCCACATCCCCTCCGCGCTCGCGCAGCGCCATGTAGCTGTCGCGCCGCTTTTCCAGCACCGACTTCTCCGCCAGCAGCTGGCGATACTCATAGGTTTTATCAATCTTCTGGGTGGTCGCGGAAAGCAGTGTGCCGATCTCCGAAACCGCCTGCTGGCACTGGTCGAAGAACTGGGGCTTTACGCCAATCGTTCGTTCCAGACTGCGGCTGCCGGGCAGCCCCTGTGCAACTTCCTGTTGCACGACCGCTTGCGCCTGTTCGATGGCGCCGTCCAGCGCTGCCACGTCTTCGTCATAGCGCGCGCTGCGCGAAGAGATCGAGGCGATGCGTTCGTACTTTTGGTCGAGCACCTCCACGCCTGCCGGCGCGGCGTATTCCTTGCGCTCAGAGGCGACGTTCTTGACGCGGGAACTGTTGACGCCTGCGTGCAGATTCAGCTCCACGCCATTGCTTCGAGCCTCCACATCTGTGCTCAGCTCGTAGACCACGCGCGCGCCCAGCAAAACCACATACAACAGCACCAAAATCAAAATGCCGGCTCCGAACTGCCGCCTCGTCATCACATGCTGCCCCCCGTTCTCCTCACGCCTTCTCCGCCAGCGCCACGCTGGCATTCTCAAGCCGGTGCTCCCTGATCTCGAGCACCCTGATCAACAGGCCGAACGCCTCCACTTGCGGCTGCTCGCCGTCCTCAGGCACGGTGCCCAGCAGGCCAAACACCATGGAGGCCAGCGAATCATACTCGTCCACCGGCAGCTTGGCGCCGGTGGCTTCTCCGAGCTCATCCAGCGGCACCGCGCCCGACACGCGCCAAGTACCCGAATCCAGCTTCTCGATCATCGGGGGCTCGATCGGGGCCTGGCTGTCGTCCTCCAGATCCCCCACCAGCTCCTCCAGCAGGTCGTTCATGGTGATCACGCCCGACAGCCCGCCGTTGTCGTCCAGCACGAGGGCAAAGTGGTTTCGGTTTTTCTTCATGTTGCGGAACAGCAAGTCGCAGCGCACTGACTCGGGCACGAACTGCGCCGGCCTCATCGCCTCGCGCATGACGGTGTCCCGGTCGCGCTGATGCAGCCGGAAATACTCCTTGGCCGACAGCACGCCCACGATGTTGTCGGGCGTCTCGTCCACCACCGGATAGTGACTAAAGCGGCTGTTTTTGATGGTCTCCTCCCAAGCGCGGTCGTTCTCCTCCAACCAGAGCAGCGCCACGTCGGTGCGATGGGTCATGATCTCGTCCGCGGTCTTGTCGTCGAACTCGAACACGTTGTCGATGATATACTTCTCGTCCTCATCGATCGCGCCCTTTTCGCTGCCCACGTCCACCATCATGCGGATTTCTTCCTCGGTGACCTGCTCGTCGTTGGCGTTGGGGTCGATATGCAGCAGGCGCAGCAGTCCGTTGGTAGACGCCGTCAGCAGCCAGACAATCGGCGCGAACAGCTTGGCCAGCGCGTAGACCAGCCCGGACATCTTCAGCCCCAGCATCTCGGCCTTCTGCATGGCGATTCGCTTGGGCACCAGCTCGCCCAGAATCAGCGTGAAGTACGAAAGAATGATGGTGATCAGCACGACCGAGATGGTCTTGATCGAGGCCGCCGGCAGGGAGAGCCCCGCGCTGACCATCAGCCCCGTGAGCTTCTCGGAAAAATTGTCCGCCGCGAAGGCGCTGCCCAAAAAGCCCGCCAGCGTAATGCCCACCTGAATTGTGGCCAGAAATTTTGCGGGCTGGCTGGTGAGAGAAAGCAAGCGCTGCGCGCGCTTGTCGCCCGACTGCGCCATGCGGTCCAGTTTGTTGTCGTTGATGGAGATGACGGCGATCTCTGCACAGGCGAAAATTGCGTTGATGATGATCAGCACCAGCTGAAGCAGAATCTGCCATATCAATGGGTCGTTTTCCATAAGTCCTTCTCTAACCTCCAGTATTCGCGGGTGCGCTCAAAAAAGGGTGCGGCGCGCCCATCGTTCTTATTTTATCATAATTCGCGGGAAATGGGTAGTGGTTTTTGCTTGCGCAATGCGTAAAAGCAGATTATAATGTAATAAATTGGTTTATTATGCAAAAATCACCACATTCCGAAGCGGATACTAAGGATGGTTGAGCCCATGAAAAAAATCAAAGGCTGGTGTCGCGCGCTTGCAAACTGGCTGACAAACAAGCTGGGATTCGGCATGCGCGCCAAGCTGATCTCCGTCTTTCTGCTCGTCAAGGTCATCCCCATTCTCATCATCACCATCATGGCCTGGCACCAGTTTATCGTGCTGGGCGATTTGTTGCGCGACATCGCCGTCACCGACTCGTCCGAGGCTTTGAATGCCAGCGCGGTAGAGAACATCGAGCGCATGACCACCGACACAGCCGACCGGGTGGCCAAATTCCTGTACGCCCGGGACAGCGACCTTATGTACCTGGCGTCCATTGCGCCCAGCGACGAGGCTTACAAGGCCTTTTCAGACGTCAAAACCGGCCCGCTGATCCAGCGGGGTTCGTGGGCGCTGCGCGACACGCAGGGCGGTGAGCGCTGGGTGGAGCACAACGCGCCGGAATCCGTACCGGGCGGCGCCTCCTCCAACGCGGAAAACAACGACCGGAACGGCTGGAGCGCGCGCGGCCCGGAGCAGTTTCGGTATCGCGACGTGCCGCTGTACGACGAAATCAGCTACATCGACCTGACCGGTCAGGAGGTTTACAAATACGTATCGCCCAACTCGCCCAAGACCCACTATCCCATGAGCGGCCGGAAGAGGAACATCTCCGCCCGTGAAAACACCTACGTCCGGGCCGAAACCTATTGGGCGGAGCTGAAGAACCTCAAGCCGGGCGAGATTTACGTGTCGGATGTGACGGGCGCCTACGTGGGTAGCAATTACATCGGTATGTACGTGCCCACGGCGCTGGCGAAAGCCTCCCAAGACCGCGGCTATGACATCCTCTACGACCCGACGAAGCAGGCCTACGCCGGCGAGGAAAACCCGGACGGTCAGCGGTTTGAGGGCATTGTGCGCTGGGCCACGCCGGTCGCCGGCGCGGACGGTCAGGCGGTGGGTTACGTCAGCTTCGCGCTAAACCACGACCACATCATGGAGTTCGTGGATCACCAAACCCCCATGAACGAGCGCTACTCCGAGCTGCCCTCGGCGTTTGAAGGCAATTACGCCTTCATCTGGGACTATAAGTGCAGAAACATCTGCCATCCGCGGCACCACTCCATCGTGGGTTTCGACCCGGAAACCGGCGAGCCTCAAATTCCGTGGCTGGAGAGCTCGATCTACGACGGCTGGCGGCAAAGCGGCATCGAAAAGTGGACCGACTACGTGAAGGGCATCCCATTGTTTGACACGCAGTCGCGCGACAAGAAGCCCGCGCTCGCGCTGACGGCGGCGGGCCTGGTGGGCCTGGACGGGCGCTACCTGAACAACGCGCCCCAGTGCACCGGCTGGATGGATCTGACCGAGAACGGCGGTTCGGGCTCGTTCTACATCCTGTGGAGCGGTCTGTACAAGCTGACCACGGCGGCCGCCATCCCCTACTACACCGGCCGCTACGCGCCGTCCGAGGCAAACAACTTCTCGAAGCGCGGCTTCGGCATCGTGACGATCGGCGCGGGCCTGGACGACTTCACCCGCCCGGCCACGCAGACCGAGGTCAAGCTGCAAACGGCGATCACGGACAACCTGCGGGACACGTTTGCCCGGCTGATCCTGACCACGCTGCTGCTGATCGTGCTGGTGGTGCTGATCGCGATCTGGATGGCCTCCTCCATCACCGGCAACATCACCCGGCTGATCAAAGGCATCTCGCGCTTCCGCGCGGGCGAGCGTCAGTTCCGCTTCCGCGCCAAGCAGCGCGACGAGTTCGGCACGCTGGCCGACAGCTTCGACGACATGGCCGACAGCATCGTAGACAGCGTGAAGGGCCCGCTGTCCATCACCGACATGAACGAGCGCATCATCTACATGAACGACGCCGGACTCGCGCTGTGCAAAATGACGCTGCAGCAGATCGTGGGCGCCAGCTACGCCGAGAGCAGCGTGTATCCGGTGGACTCCAAATACTATCCGATCAAGGCGCTGCGGGAGGGTCGCGAGGCGGAAATCTATTTCGAAGCCACAAGTGGCCGCTACCTGCGCGGCTCGGCCAGCTACCTGTTAAACAAGGATTGCCAGCGGATTGGTTACATCATTGTGAGCTCGGACGTGACCGAGATGGTGCTGAAACAGCAGCGCATCGAGGAACAGCGCACCCTGCTGGACCAGATCTTCTCGGCCTCGCCCGACCTGATCTGGTACAAGGATCCGAAGGGCGTCTATCTGGCGGTCAACCCGCGCTTTGCGTCCATCGTCAACCAGCCGATCGAAGCGTTCCTCGGCAAAACCGCCCAGGACATGCTGCCCGCCGCGCTGGCGGAGCGCTTTGTGGCCAGCGACCAGGCCGCCATCGCGCAGGGTGCGCCGCAGTATACCTCCGACAAGATCACGTTTGCCGACGGCCACGAGGAGATTTTGGACTCGGTGCGCACGCCCATCCATGACCAGAGCGGACAGTTCGTGGGCCTGCTGAACTTCGCGCGCAACGTGGACACGCGCGTGCGCGCGGAGAGCGAGCTGCGGCAAACCCAGCTGGAGCTGGAGCGGGCGGTCAGCGACGCCAACCGCGCCAACGAGGCCAAGGGCGAGTTCCTGGCGCGCATGAGCCACGAGATCAGAACCCCCATGAACGCCATCATCGGGCTGACGAACATCGTTCAGCGCAAGCTGGGCGGCGTGCTGGACGGCGAGCTCTCCGAGGTGAAGGACCATGTGCGCCAGATCGAGGTGTCCAGCCAGCACCTGCTGGGCCTGCTGAACGACATCCTGGACATTTCAAAGATCGAAGCGGGGAAGATCGAGCTGACGGAAGAAGTGATGGAACTGCCCAAACTGCTGCAGACGGTGGCGAGCATCATTCAGCCGCGCTGCGACGAGAAAAACATCTCGTTCGTGACCAGGTTCGAGTCCATGGTGCCGGGAAGCTTCCTGGGGGATTCGCTGCGGCTGCGGCAGGTGCTGATCAACCTGCTCGGCAACGCGGTGAAGTTCACGCCGGAGCTGGGGCAGATCGATTTCGCGGTGGCGCGAAAAGCGCGCAAAGACGGCAAGTCGCTGATTGAGTTCTCGGTAAAGGACAACGGCATCGGCATCAACCAGGATACGCTGGCCACCATCTTTCAGCCGTTCGAGCAGGCCAACAACCGGATTTCGCGCCAGTACGGCGGCACTGGGCTGGGCCTCTCGATCAGCCGCCGCATCGTGCAGCTGTTCGGCGGAGACATCGAGGTTGTCAGCAAGCCCGGCGCGGGCAGCGAGTTCAGGTTCGCGCTCTGGCTTTTGGAGGTGCAGGCAGACGCACCCGACACCGGCGTGAATGTGGGCGACGCCACCGGCAAGTTCAGGAACAGCCGCGTGTTGCTGGTGGACGACGTGGACATCAACCGAATGATCGTCGCCTCGCTGCTGGAGAGCACCGGTATTCAGATCGACGAGGCGGCCGACGGCTTGGAGGCGCTGGAAAAATTCCAGGCGTCGCCCGAGGGCGGGTACGATATCATTCTGATGGACGTGCAGATGCCGAACATGGACGGCTACGAGGCCACGCGGGCGATACGGGCACTCCCGCGCGCGGATGCCCAGACCGTGCCCGTGGTGGCGCTGACGGCGAACGCGTTCAAAGAGGACATCGACGAGGCGCTGGGCAGCGGCATGAACGCGCACCTGACCAAGCCGGTGGATATGGACAAACTGGTGGAGCTCCTCTTCCGGTATATAAGACCGAGCGCAATGTAGGCGCAAGTGGGGATTCCAAAGGGCATCATGCCCTTTGGCAGGGTT
>JAVBQA010000098.1:0-28118 GCA_031549325.1 Eubacteriales bacterium
GAAGTACAACAATCCTCGCTCGAACGAGAACGACGGCATGTGGACGGGCAGCACGGTCAAGGGGATTCTGCTGGCGCAGGTGAACCTCGGCCATATGGAGCAGGGCAAACAGCGCGTGGTGAGCTACAAGGTTCACGATACTATCTCGGTTCCGAAAGAAGAGTGGTATTTCGTCAAAGACACGCACGAGCCGACGTTCACGCAGGAGGAGTACGATGAACTGGCAAGCGTCCTGCAAAGAGACACGCGAACCCCAAACGAAAAGCGGACAGTGCATTTGTTTTCTGGCTTTGTGAAATGTGCGGACTGCAAAAAGGCGCTCCAACGCAGCCACGCGAAAAGCAGCAGCTACATCTACTACGCTTGCAGGACATACCGAGAGAAGTCGAAGGAACGCTGCACAAAACACAGCATCCCGGTGAATCTGCTGGAAGAAGCGGTGCTGGCCAGCCTGCGAGCGCAGATTGCGTTGATAGATCAACTGGCCGAAACGCTGAACCGGGTAAACATGCAGCCCGTCGTCCACACGCAGTCCGCGCGGATCGAGTCGCTTCTGAAAGCCCGGCGGCAGGAACTCACAAAGATCAGAACCGCTGCCGACAGCTTATATATCGACTGGAAGGCGCAGGAGATCAGCACGGAAGACTACCGCCATATGAAGGATCGGTTCGACAGTCAGATGAAGCAGATCACCGAGGTGATCTTGAACCTTGAGGACGAGCAACGCGTCGCCGAAAGCGGCGTGACGACCGAAAACCCGCTGTTCACAGCGTTCCTGAAGTATCGCAACATCGAGAAGCTGGAACGCAGCGCGCTCATTGCCCTGGTTGATACGATCTCCATCCACGAGGGACGGCAGGTCACGATTCGATATAAGTACGCCGATACGTACCAGCGAATTCTCGAGCGCATCGAAGCCAACAGCTTGGCAAGCGAAGTTGGGTGAAGGAGCAGATTTTTTTGCGCCCAAGTTGCGGGTAAAAGATCGTGCCCACCGGCGCGGACGGCGCGACCGGACCCACAGGACCCGCCGGCGCGGACGGCGCGATCGGCGTGACCGGACCCGCAGGACCCGCCGGCGCAGACGGCGCGATTGGCGCGACCGGACCAGCAGGACCCGCCGGCGCAGACGGCGCGATCGGTGCGACCGGACCCGCAGGACCCGCCGGCGCGGACGGCGCGATCGGACCCACAGGACCCGCCGGCGCGGACGGCGCGATCGGCGCGACCGGACCCGCAGGACCCGCCGGCGCGGACGGCGCGATCGGACCCACAGGACCCGCCGGCGCGGACGGCGCGACCGGACCCACAGGCGCGGACGGCGCGATTGGCGCGACCGGACCCACAGGACCCACAGGACCCACAGGACCCACAGGACCGACTGGAGCGACGGGCGCGCAGGGCATTCAGGGCCCGCCCGGCACGGCCAGCTTTGCGTACTTCAGCAACATCGGCGCGCAAACCATCATGCCGGGCAACCCGGCGCAGTTCAACCAGACGCCGCTGCCGGCGGCGCTCCCGGTGGACATCGGCTTCAACGCGCCGAGCCAGCTCATCATCAACGCGCCGGGCGTGTATGAGATCACGTATTACGCGCTGTCGCAGATCGCAAACACCTCGCTCGCGGTGTTCATCGACGGAATCGAGGCGCCGCTAACGCGCTACACCTCTACCGACTCGGCGGGCCACGTGTACGGCCAGACGCTGATCAATGTGGTGCTGGTGCCGGCAGTGGTGACGCTGGTGAACGTGGACCCGATGCAGAACGCGGCGATCGAAAATGGTTCGCTGCCCAACACAGTGAGCTTGTCGCTGCTGATTTCAAAACTGACGTAACGCCCGGATGGGAGGGCCAAAGGGGCTGAGTCCCCTCGACAGGCGGCCAGGGGTGCACCCCGCAGCTTCCGCAGAGCGGAACACAGGCTTCAAAAAAGAGACGCCCCCGCACTCGCTGTAGCCAGTACGGGGGCGTCCTTTTCGGCATACTGAGCCGCGCACACTGCGGATTCGCGGACTCCGTCCGCAATTTCCTCTTGGGATGATTGCAGGACGCCACGCAGCCGCTCTTGGCGGACATGATCCCAGGCGACAGCCCGCGTGCGTGAGCTGCGGATCGATATGGTTCACGAACGCGCGGCTGGCCGGGTGCACGTCGAACAGAAAATCCTCGACTCTGAATCTCGGACACGCCGAGACCCCCGGTTTATTTGATGATGAGATGAAGCATGCCATTGACCAGCGCCCCAAACGCGCGCCGCAGCGGCCCGACGCGGATGCCGGGCGCGAAAACGCGCTCGATGAGCCCGCTCTGCCTCCAATACTGCAGGTCGGCCGAATCGGGCGCGCCGCCGCGACACACATTGCGCCACAGCTGGTAGAAGAACACGCGCTTAAACGAAGGCCCGCGCACTGCACCGGACGCGACGTCCCGGCGAATTCTGCGCGCCACCGTCCGGCAGGTTTTCCTGGCCCTGTCGCTCAGCTCCGACGCGCCCATGCGGATGACGGGCACCGAGTAGACCGTGTCGAACCCCCAGTGCATCAGCACATCGCGCATGTAGCGGCAATTGGCTTTCGCCATGCCCCCGGCGGTGGAGCTGATCACCAGCCCCTTTTTCCCGAAAAAGCTGGGGCGGTGATAGTTATAGGCGGCGTGATCGAAGAACCCCTTCAGCAGCGCCGACACGTTCAGCGCATACACCGGGCTGGTCAGGATCACCAGGTCCGCGTCCCGCATGGCCTGGAGAATGGGCTGCACCAAGGCGGCGTGAGGGCACTTGTCTTCTCCCTTGTAGAAGCAGGCCATGCAGCCGGTGCAATAGGGCAGGTTCACGTCCATCAGCTGAATCTCTCGGAAGCCTACATCGCCCGATTCCCCAAGCCCTGCCATGACCTCATCCGCCAGTTTGCGCGTGTAGCTGGTCGTGGGCTGTCCGCTCCACAGATAGGGCTTGTTGGGGCCGCCGTTGACGAGCAGACAGTTCATGCACACCCCTCCTTCGCGCTGATATGCGTTCATTATACCACCACAAAATCAAACACGCCATGAGAAATCGCGCTTTTCAGCCGGATGGGCAGATGCTATAATACGGGCAGGGAGGGAAAGATCATGAGCATAGAAATGAAGGCGCTGAACATTGGCGGCCTGAGCCCGGTGCTGGTCAGCGACGGACAAGACCTGGTGCTGATCGACACCAGCATTCCGGGCAACACCGAGCAGTTGCTGCAGGCGATCCGGGACACAGGCTTCGATCCGGCGCACATCACGCACCTGATCCTGACCCATCAGGACATCGACCACATGGGCTGCGCAAGAGACCTGAAGGCGCGCCATCCGGGCATCCTGGTGATGGCACACGCGCTGGAGGCGCCCTACATCGAGGGCAGACAGACCGCCATCAAGATGGCCAAACTGCCGGAGGGCCACGAGATCCGGCGCGCCTATGAAAAGCGCACGCTGCCCATCGATCGCCTGCTACATGACGCCGAGTTGCTGCCGCTCTGCGGCGGCATCCGCGTGATCCACACGCCGGGCCATACGCCCGGGCACGTCTGCCTGCTGATCGAGTCGCTGCGCGCGCTGGTGGCGGGCGACGCGCTTCGCGTCGACAACGGCCAGCTGCTGGGGCCGCACCCGGAACACACCCAGCACATGGACGAAGCGAAAAGATCCCTGAGCGCGCTCAGGGACCAGCGAATCGATCAGATCGTCGCGTTTCACGGCGGGCCGTTTGTGGGCGATGTGTGCGCGGCGCTGGCCGCGATCGGCTGAAACACGCAGCGCTTGTAGACACCCTTCTCGCGCTCGACCACATGGTTCTGCAGGATCCAGCGCGTCATGTCGCACAGGCTCTCTTCGCAGGGACGGAACCTCACGCCCAGCTCGCGCTGGGCTTTTTCGCTCGAGAAATTGCTGTTGCTGTGAAGGGTGGTCACCGCGTAATGGGTGATCGCCGGCGGGCGGCGCAGCAGGGCGTAATACCCTTCGGCCAGGAAACTGGCGCCCAGCACGAACCAGTAGGGCAGCCGCGTCTTGAGCATCTTTTTGCCGCTGGCGTCGGCCACCGTGCGCAGCATCCGCTCGCAGCTGACCACCTCGCCCGACAGGATGTAGCACTCGCCCGCGCGCCCCTTTTCGAGCGCCGCCAGCGCGCCCTGGGCCACGTCGCGTACATCCACAAAGTTGTAGCCGCCCGTCGGGTACGCCACCAGCGTGCCGCACAGGAAATCCACCACCACGTGGCCGATGTTTCCCAGCTTCACGCCATACGGCCCGATCACGCCGGACGGTTGCACCACCACGGTCTCAAGCCCATTTCCGTTGGCGTCCAGCACCAGCCTTGTGGCCTGCGCCTTGGTCTTGGCGTAGGCGCCCCTGACCTTCTTCGGATCGAAGGCACTGACTTCGCCCATGACCTGGCCGCCAGGCAGCTCGGGGATGGCGTGCACCGAGCTCATATACACCAAGCGCTTCACCCCGGCGTTTCGGCAGGCGGCGATCACGTTGGCCGTGCCGGTCACATTCACCCGGTGCATCCGCGAGGCGCGAACCGAACCGATGTCGACCACCCCCGCCAGGTGCAGCACGGCATCCGCGCCTGAAAACGCGGCGTCCAGGCTGCCGGGATCGCACACATCCCCATAGACGATCTTCGAGAAACCACGGATGTGGCTGATCTCGTCGCCGCGCACCACCAGCGAGGTCACGTCATAACCCGCCCCGCTGAGCGCGCGCACCAGAACCGCGCCCACATAGCCGCTAGCGCCCGTCACTACACATCTCATAGAACCAATGCCTCCTTGGTATCTCAACTGTAGCACGGGCTTGTGACACAATTTTGTACCCAATCGGAAGCTTTCAAGACACCCTTTGTTCGCTCCGCGGAAATCCATGGCATGGGCCGCCCTCGCCTCCTGCCCGCCGCCCCGCGACCACCTTGGCTTTCGCCATTTCAGCGGGCGGCCGAGGCTGCCCGTCCCCGCCAAACCGCTCAGAAAAGCGCAAATGAAAAGGAAAACGCCCCCTCGGGCACGTGGGCGTATCGCGAGATACGTCGACGTGTCCAAGGCGGCGTTTGACACAGCCGTTGTGCCCTTATGGGCGTTTGGTTTAGTTGGCGCGGAGAACGGCGACGCCGGTGTCGATGACCGCCGGGCCGGTGGAGAGGCCGTTGATGGCGGCATAGGCCGAGGCAGCGCCCAGGTAGCCCAGAGTGTAGGGGTTCTGCGCCATGGCGCCCTTCAGGGAGCCGTCATTCAGCAGGCCCTGGATGGCGTCGGACTTGTCGAAGCCCACGCCAATGATGTCTTTGCCGGAGGCCTTGATGGCGTTGCCGGTGCCCACGGTGGAGCCTTCGTTGGTGCCGAAGATGCCCACGAGGTCTTCGTTGCCGGCGATGAAGTTGGTGGCGGCTTCCTGAGAAGCGTCGGCCTGGCCATCTTTGAACTCGGTGGTCAGCAGCTCAAACGCGCTGCCCGCGAACGTCTCGCGGAAGCCGTTCTCGCGGTTCATGGTGGAGTTGGTGGCGGTGTTCACGCCGATGATGGCGATTTTGCCGCTCGTCTTGCCGGCGGCTTCGAGCTCGGCCAGCATGGTGGCGCCCGCCAGCTTGCCGGCGGCATAGTTGTCGGTCGACAGGGTCAGCTGGACGGGGGCCTGGGCGGGCGAGTCCACATAGATGACCTTGATGCCCTTGGCCTGCGCATCCTCAACGGTCTTGCTGATGCCCGCCGGATCGATGGCGGCCAGCAGGATGACGGCCGGGTTCTCAGCCATCGCGTTGTTGATGACTTCGATCTGGGCGGCGGCATCCTTCTGCTCGGGCGCGTCCCACTTGTAGTTCAGGCCCAGCGCGGTGCACATGTCCTTGGCGCCAGCGTCAACGCTGATCCAGTGCATGTCCATCTTGTCCATCGTGATCAGGTACACGAGTTCGCCCGCAGCCTGCGCCGAAGCAAACAGACCGAGGGACAGCATCAGAACCAGAACCAGAGCGATGATTTTCTTCATGATGGAATGACCTCCTGTTTTGATGATGTCGGCGGTGTTTTACGCCCCCCGCCCGGGCGCTATCGCAAAGGGGGGATCCACCCCTTTGTTAGCCCTTTTTCCTGCCGAACAGTTTTCTCAGGTCGATTGCGTCGCCGCGCGCCACGCGGTCGATCAGCACCGCGATCACCACGACCACGCCGATGGTGATGTTTTTCCAGGCCAGCGCCGCCCCCGCGAACTGCAGGCCGTTCTGCAGCACGCCCCAGATGCAAGCGCCAACCACCGTGCCGAACAGCAGCCCCTGGCCGCCCATGGTGGACACGCCGCCGATAACCGACGCCGCCACCGCGTAGAGCTCGAGACCCTGGCCGGAGTTCGTCATGCCGGTGCCGCTCATGGCCATGGAAATCAGCCCCGCGATGCAGGCCAGGAACGAGGACACGATGTAAGCCTTGGTCTGCGCCCACTCGACGTTCACGCCCGAGAACTTGGCCGCCTCATAGTTGCTGCCGATGGCGTAGATGTGGCGCCCGGTCTTGGTCATGGACAGCACATAGTTGAACACGAGGAACAGGATCAGCGCGATCCAGACCGGCGCGTACAGCCCCCACTTGCTGAAGTAGAACAGGTTGCGGAAGGTTTCGGATCCTCCCGAGCTGATCAGGTCGGTGCTGCGGTCGCCGTTGGCCATCTGCGCGATGCCGCGCGCGATGATCATCGTGCCCAGCGTAGCGATGAACGGAGGCAGCTTGGTTCTTGAGATCAGCGTGCCGTTGAGCAGCCCGATCGCGACGCAGCAAAGGATGGTGAAGGGCACCGCGATGGCTGCGTGCACGCCCTTGGTCATCATCGTCGCCGAGATCATGCAGCTCATGCCCACGACCGAGCCAATGCTGAGGTCGATGCCGCCGGTGATCAGCACGAAGCTTTGCCCCATGCCCATGATCAGGATGGGCGCGATCTGGCGCAGCAGGTTTTGCAGGTTCTCCGCGTCCTTAAACTTGGGGTTCGCAATGGCGAACGCGATCACCATGAGCAGCAGCGCGCCCATGACCGAGACCACCTGGCCCATGCCGCGAACGGACAGGATCCGGCTGATTGCGTTCTGCTTGCCGGGAGCAGGCTGGAGGTTGGCATTAGACTGCATCTTTCCGCACTCCTTTGATTCCAAACTGGGTGGCGGCCGTCATGATCGCGTCCTGCGTGGCTTCGCCCGCCGTGAATTCACCGGTGACCCGTCCATCGCACATCACGATGATCCGGTCGGCCATGCCCAGCACCTCGGGCATTTCGCTGGAGACAAACAGCACGCCGATGCCCTCATGCTTCAGCTGGTTCATCAGGTGGTAGATCTCGACCTTGGCGGCCACGTCAATGCCGCGCGTGGGTTCGTCAAACAGCATCAGGTCAGCGTCGCGCACCAGCCACTTGCCCACGACCACCTTTTGCTGGTTGCCGCCGGACAGGTTTTTGGCCTCCACCAGCTGGGACGCGGTCTTGATCTTCAGCTCCTCAATGGCGCGCCCGGTCAGCTGGGTTTCCTTCTTCGTGTCGAGCTTGAACAGTTTGCCGACCAGCTTGTCCAGATTGGCCAGGCCCACGTTTTCGCGCACGGGCAGCGCCACGCACAGCCCCTCTTTTTTGCGGTCCTCGGGCACGCAGGCGATGCCCGCCTTGATGGCGTCTGTGGGCGAGCCGACGCTGATTGCCTTGCCGCCAAGCAGTATCTCGCCGCTGTCGATGGGATCCACGCCGAAGAGGGCGCGCATCAGCTCGGTGCGCCCCGCGCCCATCAGCCCCGCGAAGCCCAGGATCTCGCCCTTGCGCAGGCTGAAGCTGACGTCCTTGACCATCTTGCCCGCGTTCAGGTGGCGCACCTCAAGCACGGTGTCGCCCAGCGCGCAGTCCACATGCGGAAATTTCTCGGTGATCTCCCTGCCAACCATCAGCGAGATGATCTCGGGCAGGCTGGTGTCCGCGAAATCCTTGGTGGCGACGAACTTTCCGTCGCGCAGCACGGTGACCCGGTCCACGATGGGCGCCAGCTCCTCCAGGCGGTGGGTGATGTACACGATGCCCACGCCCTTGTGCTTAAGCTCTAAAATGATGCGGTTCAGGTCCTGCACCTCGCGCGCGGTCAGCGCCGAGGTGGGCTCGTCCATGATGAGCACCTTGCAGTTGGTGGAGATGGCCTTGGCGATTTCCACCATCTGCTGGCCGCCCACGGGCAGCCGCCCCACGATGGTGGTGGGTTTGATGGCGATGTTGAGTTCTTTCAGATATTTGGCCGCCTGCTGGTTCAGATCCTTCTGGCGGATTTTGGTGTATTTGGTCTGCTCGCGCCCGAGAAACATGTTCTCAGCCACGGTCAGGTGCTGGCACATATTCAGCTCCTGGTGGATGATCGCGATGCCGAGCTCCTGCGCCCGCCTGGGCGTGAGCTGGCCGTGGGCCTGACCGGAAACAAAGTATTCGCCGCCGTCACGGGTGTAGATGCCGCTGAGGATCTTCATCAGCGTGGACTTGCCCGCGCCGTTCTCCCCGAGCAGCGCGTGCACCTCGCCGGGCCGCAGGTCAAACTGCACGCCGTCCAGCGCCCTCACGCCCGGAAACGCCTTGTCGATCCCGCGCATCTCGATGAGCTTTTCCAAGGATGGCGTCCTCCCTTCGCGCTCGGTCAAACATAGGTTGTTTCTATAGTAAACACCATTTACATAGAATTGTCAATATGTTTCTAATAAAAAGTGTTTACAATTTTTATGCCGCAACTTTGTGACATATTTTTGTGCAAGACCTCTATTATTTTTGCTGCAGATGAAGTATACTATGAAATCGTAAGGACGTCAATGGACAATGCTACTCAAAACGATAGAGATACGATACACTCGAGCGAGAAGGGAGGGATCGCCATGCAGGGCAAGGCGCGCAGTCCGCGCAACGTGCAATACCTGCGCAAGAGCAACCGCGGCGCGATCCTTCGCAAGCTGGCGGAGCTAAAGCAATCCACGCGGGTGGAGCTGGCGGGCGCACTGGGGCTGACCAAGATGGCCATTTCCACCATCGTGGCCGATCTGGTGAAGGAAGGCCTGGTGGAGGAGTGCGGCCAGCTTTTGCCCGAGGAGGGCCAATGCGCGCAGGGCATCGGCCGAAAGCCCATGGCGCTGCGCATCCCGCCGATGCGGGTAAACCTGATCGGGCTTTTGCTGACCCGCCACGAGATCCAGTGCCTAGCGATGGATCTTAGCGGCGCGCGGATCGGCAGCGCGACCACGCCGATTCCGGAGCGGATCACCAACGCCGAGTTCGAGGCGATGCTGGTTTCGGAAGTTGGGCGCATGCTGCGCGCGCACAGGCAGCTCACGTTTGTGGGGATCGGGGTCAGCTCGCTGGGCCCGCTGGACATTGAGGAACAGGTGTTGCTGTATCCGCCGAATTTCCGGGGGCTGGGCGGCGTGAAGATCGGGCGGCTGCTGAAGCGCGAGTTCCATCTGCCGGTGTATATGGACAACGACATGAACTGCTGCGCGCTGGCTGAGCAGTTTTACGGGGTGGGCCGCCAGACGGCGAACATGATCTATGTGGGGTTTGGCAGCGGCGTCGGGGCCGGGGTGATTCTGGGGGGCGCGATGCTGCATGGCGGGAACGGATTCGCCGGAGAGCTGGGTCATGTGTCCACCGACCTCGACGGGCCGCTGTGCTCGTGCGGGCAGCGGGGATGCCTTGAGATGTACACGTCGACGGGGGCGCTGCTGAGGGGATCGGGCGCGGCGGACATCGCCGAGCTTCGCCAGCTGGCGCGGCAGACGGCGCCGCCGCCAATGGTGCGCCAGTGCATGGATGACTACCTGCGGGCGATCAACAACGCGCTGGTGACGGTGGCGAATCTGTTCGACCCGGACATCATCATCGTGGGCGACGAGCATGGCCTGCTGGGCGCGGCGGAGATGGAGATGCTGCGGCAGAACCTGAACGCGCGCATGTTCCAGCACGGCTTCAAGACGATCCGGATCGAGCCCAATGGGTTTGGCACGGAGAACGCGCTGGTCGGCGGCGCGGCGCTGGTGGCACAGGAGATCTTTCGGGGAAAGCTGGCGCTGTAACGGGCTGACGGACTGCCTCAGTCGTCTCGTTTCACCCGTCCTCGCCGACTCCTTGCCCGCCGCACGCAAGTCCCGCAAAACAAAGCACCAAGCGCGATGCGCTCGGTGCTTCAGGCTGTCAAAAAAGTATATGTCCTGCAGGCGTGGAATGTTGAGCTTGCAGAACAGCCCGGCCCAAGGGGTTTTCGGAAGCCGAAGTCCCCGAAAACCCTCATGGAACAGGTTGTTTGTCCATCGCGGCGAATCATTCACGGTCTTCCTGAAGGCACTCGTAGTTCACGATCATCTTCTCCGTGTAATCCCTGCCCGCCTTCCGAAGCTCCGGATTCCCCGTGCACAGCCCCCACAAATCCGTCGCTCTCCTCTCCAGCGAGAAGCACCGGTCGCCCTCAAGCTGCATCGGGCTGCTGATGACCGGGATTCCAGACATCGCCGCCATGTCGCGCATCAGCGGGCGCGCGCTGTCCTTGAACCCCAGGATCCGCGCGTACGGCGGCCCGGGGTACTGCTCCGCCAGCGTCTTGTCCAGCCCCAGCAGCGCGTAGGTGCAGATCCGCGACAGCCGCGCCTGCGTGTAGCGCTTGCACTTGAGCATCGTCAGCAGCTGCTCGCGCGTGGCCGCTTCCTGCGCCTTTTTCTTGATGCGCATCTCCAGCCCCTCCGAGATGTCGGGCAGCCGCGCGATCTGCTCGGCCTCCAGCGCCCGCAGCCGATACAGCAGCAGGTTGTCCAGCTGGCCCGCGTCGGCCATCAGGTCCGGGCTCGTCTCGCGCATCAGTTTCGCCGCGCGCTCGGGCATCGCCGCGTACGCCGCCTCCAGATTGCCCTGCCTCACCGCTTCACGGATGGCGCTCGCCGAGGCGATCTCCCCCATGTCCAGCGAGTGATAGTCGTTGTTTCTGCGCACCACGCACAGGTTCATGGGCCTGGACAGCCGCGCGTTCGCCTGGATGTACTCCAGCGCCAGCACGGTGTTGGGCGCGTTAATCCACTCAGCCGGCATCTCGAGGAACTCGGACAGCGCCTCGCCCCGCGCCCTCGGATAAGACTTCCCGGCGGCCAGGTGCACATGGATCCTCCGGCTCAGCTCGGGCGGCTCCTTCGACAGCGCGTCGGCCATCATCTTGAGCAGCTTTAGGTCGGCGATCTCGCAACCGAAGGACAGCATGTCGATGATCCCGAGCGCCCCCAGCATCCCCACGCCGCCCTGGGCAAACCGGTCGGCAGGGCGCACCGCAAACAGCGCGGGCAGCTCCAGCACGATGTCAGCCCCAGCGGAAAGCGCCATTTGTACCCGCGTCCACTTATCGATGAGCGCGGGTTCCCCCCGCTGGGTGAACGCGCCGCTCATCACCACCACCAGATAGTCGCAACCGGTCAGCTCGCGCGTCTGCTGGATGTGGTAGGCGTGGCCGCTGTGGAAGGGATTGTATTCCGCGATGATACCCGCTGTCAGCATTTGGCACCTCCGAGCGATGTATTCACGCCTCCATTCTACCCGAATTCGTCAGTTTTCGCAAGCCGAAAAGGACTTTTGGGTTCCGGCGTCGAATCGTATGCCGACCACCAATCCAAAGGAGACATTCATGGCAAAGCTATACTTCCGCTACGGCGCGATGGGGTCGAGCAAGACCGCCAATGCGATCATGGTTCACTACAACTATCAGGAGATGGGTCAAAAGCCGCTGATGATCAAGCCCCACGTGGAGCAGCGCGACGGCGACCACCTGGTCACCTCCCGCTCGGGTTTGTCCTGCCCGTGCCTCTACATGGAGGAGCTGACCGACGACATTGCAAAGGCGCACGACTGCTTGATCGTGGACGAGGCGCAGTTTTTGAGCCGCGAGCAGGTGAAGCAGCTGGTGCACATCGTGGACGACCTGAACGTTCCCGTGATCGCGTACGGGCTGCGCGCCGACTTCCGGGGCGAGCTGTTCCCGGGCAGCGCGGCGCTGCTGGCCTGGTCGGATACGATCGAAGAAGTCAAGACCGTGTGCTGGTGCGGGCGCAAGGCCACCTACAACACGCGGCTGCAGGACGGCAAGGTGATCAAAGAGGGCGCGCAGGTGATGCTGGGCGGCAACGACAGCTACACCAGCTTGTGCCGAAAGCACTGGACGGAGGGGAATTTGGGTGATGGAACACATCGAAAAGATCACTGAACTCGCTGAAAAGCGGCGGTACATGGACTTGCTTCTGCTCGCTGATCCGGAGGAGGACGTCGTCATGGCGTACCTGCCTGCCGGCGAGTTGTTCGTGCTGTTTGCAGACGACGTGGCGGTGTGCGAGGCCGTGATGACCAGGCGCCCAGACGGCATCGAGCTGAAGAACCTTGCCACCGACCCGGTTCATCAAAAGAAGGGATACGCCGGGAGGCTGATCGAGTTTCTGTGCGGGCACTACAAGGGACTGTACGAAGCGATGTTCGTCGGAACCGCGTTCCCCGGGCTGTATGAGCGCTGGGGATTTCAGTATGTCTACACCGTGAAAAACTTTTTCGTGGACAACTACAAGGAACCGATCATCGACGAGGGACGGCTGTGCGTGGACATGATTTACTATGTAAGGGCGCTGTAGCCGCGCGGACGCGACAGACCGACTCCCGCATACTCGTTCGCTCTGGAGGGGCGTCCTTCATGGCGTCCGCCGACTCCCCGGCACAAGCAACGGGGCGCACGATGTGCGCCCCGTTGCTTGCGTAATCAAGCCAAATCCCCACACCTGCTCAGCCGTCCCAGCCATCCAGCTCGCGCATGAGCATGTAATCGATGGAGTCGGTCAGGGCGATGAAGCTGGCCTCGATGATGTTGCCGGACACGCCCACGGTGGTCCAGTCGTGCCCGCCGTCGGTGGACTCGATCACCACGCGCACGTCGGACGCGGTGCCATGGCTGTCCACCACGCGCACCTTGAAGTCCACTAGCCGCATGTTTGCCAGGCACGGAAAGAATCGCGTCAGCGCCTTGCGCACCGCCAGGTCCAGCGCGTTGACCGGGCCGTCGCCCTCGTCGGCGGCAATCTCGATCTGCCCATCCACACGCACCTTGACATAGGCTTGGGCGTTCAGCTTGTTCTCTGGCTTGCGCGAAACCACATGGAAATCCAGCACCTCGAAGAAGTTGCGCCGCCGTCCGAGCGCGCCGAGCACCCGCAGGGTCAGCGAGCCGTCCGCCCCCTCAAAAGAATACCCCTGCTGCTCGAGCTTTTTGAGCATGCCCATGAGTTCGGCGGTGGCTTGGCTGTCCTTGCTCAGCTCGGGCGCGATGCCCGAAAGCCTGGTCATCAGCGCGCCGCGCCCGGCCATCTCGCTCACCAGAAACCGCCGCGCGTTGCCCACCAGCTCCGGACCGATGTGCTCGAAGGAGCGCGTATCTTTCAGCATGCCGTCGATGTGCATGCCGCCCTTGTGGGCGAACGCCGAGCGCCCCACGTAGGGGCTGTGCTCGTCCATGGCCAGATTTGCGATGTCGGCCACCAGCCGCGCGGCGCCGGAGATTGTCTGAAGCCGCCCTTCGGGCAGACAGCGGCAGTTCATCTTCAGTTCGAGATTGGGGATTACCTGGCACAGGTCGGCGTTGCCGCAGCGCTCTCCATAGCCGTTGATCGTGCCCTGCACCTGCGTCGCCCCGGCGGATACGCCCGCCAGCGTGCCCGCCGTGGCCAGCCCGCCGTCGTTGTGGCAATGGATCGCCACCGGCACGGGCATCTGCTCCACCACCAACCTCGTCACCCGCGCGATGTCGTCCGGCAGCGTGCCGCCGTTGGTGTCGCACAGCGCCACCCGCTGAGCGCCCGAATGCACGGCCGCGCGCAGCGTCCGCAGGGCGTAGTCGGGGTTTTCGAAATAGCCGTCGAAGAAATGCTCCGCGTCATAGAACACCGTTTGGCCGCCTTGCGCCAAGCGCGCGACAGAATCCGCGATCAGCCGCAGATTCTCCTCGGGCGTGGCCTTGAGCACATGCGCCACGTGCAGCAGCGAGCTCTTGCCAAACAGCGAAACCACCTTCGCGCCCGAATCCTGGAGCGCCGTCAGCCCGGTGTCCTCGGCGGCCGCGCTGCCCACCCGGCAGGTGGAGCCAAACGCCACCAGCGTCGCCTGCTGAAGCTTGAGCTTATCCGTGGCATACCGAAAAAACGCCTGATCCTTGGGGTTGCTGGCCGGGTTGCCCGCCTCGATGTAGGGGATGCCCAGCGCGTCCAGCGCGCGGATCACCTTCAGCTTGTCCTCGCGCGAAAACACCACGCCTTCGCCCTGCGCGCCGTCGCGCAGCGTGGTGTCCAGCACCTCGATGTTTCTACGCGGATTCGCCATGGTTTGCACCTCCGGATGCCCCATTCTAGCAGGTTTTCGTGTGCTTGTCAAAGCGCAAGCATTTGTGATAAACTGGATCATGGAGGGATCCGAATGAAGTCATACACAATCCGGAGGACAAAGCCGGAGACGGCCCGAATCGAGTGCTACCCCTGGGACGAGAGCGGCTACTGCCCGCTGGCCAAGGCGCGCGTCAGCTGGGACGAGCAGGGGCTGCTCGTGCAGATGGCCGCGCAGGAACAGACGGTTATCGCCAAGGAAACCAGAATCGGCGGCGCGGTGTGCAAAGACAGCTGCCTGGAGTTTTTCTTTCAGCCATGCCCGGACACGGATCCGCGCTACATCAACTGCGAAGTGAACGCCGGCGGCGTGATGCACCTCGGAATCGGCGCGGGGCGCGGGGCGCGGCAGGTGCTGACCGAGCTGCCCTCCGACATGGACGTGGTGGCCAGCATCAAACCGGGCGAGAGCTGGTCCGTGCGCTATTGGCTGCCCGCGTCGCTGATCCGGCGCTGGTTCCCGGCGTTCACGCTGACGCCGGGGCACGTCCTGCGCGGCAACTTCTACGCCTGTGACGAGAGCATCCACCCGCACTTTGGCTGCTGGGCGCCCGTCCAAACGCCACAGCCCGACTTTCATACCCCGGCGTTTTTCGGGGCACTGATCATCGAATAGACAGGAGATACATGAGCATGAACATCGCGGTGGCGGGAACCGGTTATGTGGGACTGGTGTCGGGCGTGTGCCTGGCCAGCGCGGGGCACGATGTGCGCTGTGTGGACATTGACGAGCAGAAGATCGCGATGATGCGCGCGGGCAAGTCGCCCATCTATGAGCAGGACCTGGAGCGCCTGATGGCCGAAAACCGGGAGCGGCTCACGTTCACCACCGACGCCGCTTCCGCCTACCGGGATGCCGACGTGGTCATCATCGGCGTGGGCACGCCCGAAAAGAAGGACGGCTCGGCCAACCTGAGCTATGTGTTCGAGGTGGTCAAGGCCGTCGCCCATGCCGTGGAGCGGGACTGCGTGGTGGTGGTCAAATCCACCGTGCCCATCGGCACCAACGACAAAGTCGAGGCGCTGCTGAAATCGGAGCTTGCGCACGACGTGTGGGTAGAGGTGGCCAGCAACCCCGAGTTCCTGGCGCAGGGCACCGCCGTGCACGACACGCTGCACGCCAGCCGCATCGTGCTGGGGGTGGAAAGCGAGCGCGCCGAGGCCGTGCTGCGTGAAATGTACAAAGGCTTCGAAGGCGTGCCGGTGCTGGTCACGAACCGCCGCTCAGCCGAGATGATCAAGTACGCGTCCAACGACTTTCTGGCGCTGAAGATCTCCTACATCAACGAGATCGCCAACCTGTGCGAGGCGCTGGGCGCCGACATCTCCGACGTGACCCGCGGCATGGGCTACGACGAGCGCATCGGCGACAAGTTCCTGCGCGCGGGCATCGGCTACGGCGGTTCCTGCTTCCCGAAGGACACCAAGGCGCTGCACTGGCTTTCCAGCTACCTGGACTACGAGCTGAAAACCGTCAAAGCCGCCCTCGAGGTGAACGAGCAGCAGAAGCTGAAGCTGCTCAAGAAATCGCGCCGGTATTATCCGAACTTCGAGGGCCTGACCGTTGCGGTGCTGGGTTTGGCGTTCAAGCCGGGCACGGATGATCTGCGCGAGGCGCCCTCGCTGCAGATCGTGCCGGTGCTGCTGGAGGACGGCGCGGTCGTCCAGGCCTGGGATCCGGTGGCCGAGGAGCGCTTCCGGGCGCTGGGCCACGAGAACGTGCGCTATGTCAAGACGCCGGAAGAGGCGCTGCAGGGCGCCGACCTGTGCCTGATTCTGACCGAGTGGCCTGAGGTGCTGGCGCTGAAGCCCGCCGACTTCACATCCCGCATGAGATCCCCCGTGGTGCTGGACGGCCGCAACTGCTACGCGCTTTGGGCCATGCAGGGCACGGGCGTCACCTATGAATCGATCGGACGCCCCCGGGTAGAGGGATAGCGCACTGCGCAAGGGCCCGCCCTTGCCGCGATCTAAGGAGGAGGAGAAGCGCATGGAGTTCAAGCTGCTTACGCGAGAAGCCACCCCGGTGGCCGGTTTTGCCATGATCGCCACGCCAAAGGATCCGGAGATCTCAAAGATGTGGGACAGGGTTCACAACAGCGGCGACGTTCAGCGGCTGATGGGCAAGTCCGCAAAGTCCGAGAATTTCGGGCTGTGCATCATGGAACCGGGGCTTCCGGAGGGCAGCTTCCGTTACCTGATCGCCTTTGACCTGGCTCCGGGCCAGGCCCCCGATGCGGACATGCACACACATACCGTCGCGGGCGGCGAGTACGCCGTGTTCCGCGCGCCCTCCATCCCCGAGATCGGGCCGATGTTCGACAGGATCTATGAGCAGTGGCTGCCCGCGTCCGGCTTTCAGTACGACGAGTCCCGCCCGGCCGACTTCGAATACTACACCATGCAGGGCGACGACGTGGTGTGCGACATTTACGTGCCGGTGGTGAAAAAGCCATGACCAACCGCGAGCGAACGCTGGGCATTCTGCGCTATCAGCCGGTGGATCGCCTGCCGGCGGTGCACTTTGGTTACTGGGACGAGACGCTCGTCAAGTGGGCGAGCGAGGGCCACATCACCAGCGAACAGGCGCACGCCTGGGCGGACAACAATGAGGTGGACGCCGCCATCGCCCAGAAGCTTGGGTTCGACTTCAACTGGGCCTGCTGCTTTGGACCCAGGGCCGGGCTGTTTCCCGCGTTTGAGCGGAAGGTTCTCGAGACGCTGCCGGACGGCTCGCGCAAGGTGCGCAACGCGGACGGCGCCGTGGAGATCGAGAAGGACGGCGCGGGCTCCATCCCCACCCAAATCGAGCATCTGCTCGAAGATCGCGCCAGCTGGGAGAAACACTACCTGCCCCGGCTGCAGTTCGCGGCCGAGCGGGTAGACATTGCCTCCTTACAGGCGCTGCCCAAGCCCGGCGAGCGCCAAAACCCGCTGGGGCTGTTCTGCGGCAGCCTGCTGGGCAAGATGCGCAACTGGCTGGGGCTGGAGGGCCTGAGTTACTTGTATGCGGACGACGAAGATCTGTACAAGGAGATCATCGACACGGTGGGCGATCTGAGTTACCGCGTGGTGGAGCGCGCGCTCATGAGCGGCGTTTCGTTCGATTTCGCCCATTTCTGGGAGGACATCTGCTTCAAAAACGGGCCGCTGGTGAACCCCGCGGTGTTTCGCGAGCTGGTGGGCCCCCACTACAAGCGCATCACCGATCTGATGAAAACCCATGGCATCGACATCGTGTCGCTCGACTGCGACGGCTGCATCGACCGGCTGCTGCCCGTGTGGCTGGACAACGGGGTAAACACCATGTTCCCCATCGAGGTGGGCACCTGGAACGCCAGCATCGCGCCTTGGAGGGAACAATACGGAAAGCGGCTGCTGGGCGTGGGCGGCATGGACAAGCGCGTGTTCGCCGAGGACAGGGCCGCGGTAGACCGCGAGATCGAGCGCCTGAAACCCCTCATCGCGCTGGGCGGCTACATCCCCTGTCCCGATCACCGCATCGCGCCGGACGCCCAGTGGGGCAATGTGGCCTACTACTGCGAGCAGCTGCACAAACTCAAGCCCTGACGCATCGCCATCCCAACGCCCGGAGGCATTCTGTTTCCGGGCTTTTTTCTGTCCGTTGCGCCAATCATGGCGAGATCATGAACACCGATCGAAATTGCGGTAAAACTCGTTGACTTGTCAACGATCTGGTCGTACAA
The DNA here is from genome assembly GCA_031549325.1 of Eubacteriales bacterium. Classification (GTDB taxonomy): domain Bacteria; phylum Bacillota; class Clostridia; order Christensenellales; family Aristaeellaceae; genus JAJDGF01. The sequence continues at coordinate 18,171 of JAVBQA010000098.1, forward strand.
TGCCAACAGCTGGATGAATTGGGAGGGCGCGCTATGGCATCAATTCGCGACGTGTGGCTGCACGCCAACCGCATCCTTCGCGCGGCAAAGCAAATCACGGGCACGGAGCTGAAGCAGCTGGACCTGAGCGGCGTGGAGGGCAGCGTGCTGCTGCACCTGTCCGTGCAGGGCGAGCATCTGAACCAGGATCAGCTGGCCGAGCAGCTGGATTACGACAAAGCCGTGATCTCCCGCGCGCTGAACGAGCTGGAGCACCTGGGTTACGTGGCGCGCAAGCGCCGCGCAGACGATCGGCGCGCCTACACGCTGTCGCTGACCGACAGCGCGCTGGACGTGATGCCTCAGGTCGAGCAGATTTTCAACAGGCTCTACGCGCGGGTGCTGGACAGCATGCCCGAGGGGGACATCGAGGAACTGGTGCGGTTGCTAACCCGCATCTCGGACAGCCTCGCCATGGCATAAGGAGGAAACCATCGTGGGCGATATCATCCTGAAGGATGTTTGCAAGCAATACCAGATCGGCGAGACCACCATACAGGCGGTGGATCATGTGAGTTTCAGCGTGCCCATGGGCGAGCTGTGTGTGGTGCTGGGCCCAAGCGGCGCCGGGAAGACCACGGTGCTGAACCTGCTCGGCGGCATGGACCGCGCCACCAGCGGCCAGATCCTGGTGGACGGGCGCGACATCGCGCCCATGTCCGAGAAAGACTTAAATCTGTACCGTCGCTACGATGTGGGCTTCGTGTTCCAGTTTTACAACCTGATGCCCAACCTGACGGCGCTGGAAAACGTCGAGCTGGCGCAGCAAGTGTGCAAAAACCCGCTCGACCCGCGCGTGATGATGGAGCGCGTGGGGCTTAGCGACCGCATGGACAACTTCCCGGCGCAGCTGTCGGGCGGCGAGCAGCAGCGGGTGGCCATCGCGCGGGCGCTGTGCAAAAACCCAGCGCTGCTGCTGTGCGACGAGCCCACGGGGGCGCTGGACAGCGAGACCGGGCGCATGGTGCTGACCCTGCTGCAGGACGTGGGCCGGGACATGAAGAAGACCGTGATGATCATCACCCACAACGCCGCCATCGTGCCCGCCGCCCAGCGCGTGATCCGCATGAAGAACGGAGCGATCCGCGAAGTCGTCACCAACGACCAGCCGGTGAAGATGGAGGAAATCGTGTGGTGACGCAGACAAAGGGGCGCTCCTCACTCACCCGGAAGCTGCTGCGCGATCTGCGCTCGGGCTGGAAGTCTTTCCTGTCAATCCTCATCATCTGCACGCTGGCGATCACGCTGTACGTGGGCATCGACGCCACCTGGCGCGCGGTGGAGATGGATCTGGAAGCCCAGTTCCAGCACAGCAACATGGCCGACATCTGGGTTTACGGCGAGCTAAGCGATCGCACGACGCGGGACATCATGGCGATACCGGGCGTGACCGACGCCCAGCGCCGCCTGATGGTGACCGCCCAGGCGGACGACCTGCAGGGTGAGCCCACCATGCCGCTGTTCATGAGCGAGGGCCACACCCGCATCAACAAGCCGTTGATGCGCGGCGGCAGCGCCTTCACGCCGGACCTGAAGAACCAGTGCATCCTGCAGCAGCGGTTCGCCACGGCGCACAGCCTGAAGCCGGGCGACGCGCTTCGGCTGACCATCGGCGACAAGGTGCTGTCCCTGACGGTGTGCGGCATCGGCAACCTGCCCGAGTATGTGGTCACCAGCGACGGCAGCGAGTTTTCGCCGTCCCCGCTGCGCTACGGCTACGCCGTGCTGTCCCCGGGAACGCTTTCGGATCTGCCCTATTCCCAGATTGTGCTCACCATCGAAAAGGGCGCGGATCTGGCGAACATCAAGCGCCAGATCCAAGAGCTGACCCGTGACCAGCAGGCGGTCGTCACCGAACGAAAGGATATCTTCGGCGTGAAGATGGCCATGGAGGAGGCGCAGCAGGTGCGCGCCATGGGCGCGATCTTCCCCACCGTCTTTTTTGTGATCGCGGCGCTGATCACCTGGACCACCATGGGCCGCCTGGTGGAAAACCAGCGGCTTCAGATCGGCACGCTGTTCTCAACCGGCTATGGCCGCGGCGAACTGACCTGGCACTTCGCCAGCTACGGCCTGCTGGTGGCGGTGCTGGGCATCGTCAGCGGCGTGCTGCTGGCCCGCCTGGGATTCGCGCCGATCCTGATGGGATTCATGACCTCGCTGTACGTCCTGCCTGACGCGTCCCCCTACGTATCGCCCATGGTGCTGCTGTTCATCAGCCTGCTGCTGTTCGCGATCACCGGCGGCGCCAGCGTGCTGAGCGCGGCGCACGCGCTGTCCCAGACCCCGGCGGCGCTGCTGCGGCCCAAGGCGCCCGGGAAGGGAAAGCGCGTGTTTCTGGAGAACGTGAAAGTCCTCTGGGCAAGGATTCCCTTTAGCGAAAAGATGATTCTGCGCAACCTGCTTAGGAACCCGGTGCGCCTGCTGATGGGGCTGATCGCCGCCATCGGCTGCACGGCCATGATGCTGGCGGGCTTTGGCATGCGCGACTCGGTGAGCAACGTGCTGGTGAACCACTACACGCAGAACATGCGCTACGACGCGCGGATCACTTTGGAGCATGACGTGCCCGGCGAGTACGGCAAGAGCGTGGCGCTTCGGGCGGGCGCGAGCGATCACGAGGAACAGATGACCACCGGCGTGGACACGCTGATCCACGGCGAGTGGCGCTCGCGGCTGGTACACGTGCTGCCGGACGACTGCGCCATGGTGTGGCTGACGGACGAGCGCGGGCTGCCGGTGGCGCTGCCGATGGAGGGCGCGATGCTGACCGAGAAAGCCTCCGAGGATTACGGCATCGGCCTGGGCGACACGCTGTGGATGCGCAACCCGGGCGAGCGCGCCGTGGGCGTGCCCATCGTGGGCATCGCGCAGCTTCGGCTGGACCAGGGAGTTTACTTCTCCAGAACCGCCTGGGACCGCATGGACCTTCAGCCGTTTGCGCCCACCGACGTGCTGCTGCGCGGCCAGGCGCTGGATCTGGAGGCGGTCAAGGCCATGGACGGCGTGAACAAGGCGCGCACCATCCAGGAGGAGCGCACCAAGAACGGCTCCATGCTGAAGATCATGGACGTGATCGTGCTGCTGCTGGTGCTGTTCTCCGGCGCGCTGGCGCTGGTGGTGTTCTACAACCTGGGCCAGCTGAACTTTTCTGAGCGCATCCGCGAGCTGGCCACGCTGAAGGTGCTCGGGTTCACCCCTGGCGAGATCAAGAAGCTGGTGCTGAGGGAAAACATCCTCATCACGCTGATGGGGCTGCCCTTCGGGCTGCTTGCGGGCCCGCAGCTGCTGTACGTGCTGCTGACCTACGGTCTGCCGAACACCGTGCAGTTCGTGCCCTACCTGACGATGCCCAGCTGGCTGTGCACGGCCGCGTTCACGCTGCTGTTCGCGCTGATGGTCAACTGGATGCTGGGCAGCAAATTCAAGGAAGTCAACATGGTGGAGGCTCTCAAGAGCGTCGAATAGGAGGATGGAAATTATGTTCAAAAACGTTCTGAAGTACACGGTGCTGCCGGTGATCGCGGCGGTGGTGATCGTTGCGGTGGTGCTGACGCAGACCAACGTGCTGTCGTTCTTTGCCACGGCGTCCGCGCCCGCCCCCGCGCCGGCCTCCGAACCGGTCGTCGTGCCCGCCGCCACCCGGCCCGCCTCGTTCAGCGCCAAGGGCAGCATCCAATCGCCCGACGCCCAGAGCTTGCTGGCTTCGATCGGCGGCCAGGTGGGTGATTTCAGCTGGTCCGCAGGCGACAAGGCCCAAGCGCACGAGCTGGCGCTTGAGCTGAAGCCCACCATGGTTTACGCGGGCTCGGACGGCGTGGTGCGCTCCCTGAAAGCGCATCCGGGCGACCGGGTGGCGGACCTGGCCGCGCAGTACGGCGCGCTGTGTTACATCGAGCGCGACGGCGTCTGGCATGTGGACGCTTCCACCTCCGGCGCGTACGACGACCCGGAGAACCGGGACATTCGCGTGGGCCAGGCGGTGCGCATCCAGCACGGCACCGGCGACAGCAAAGTGCGCGGCGAAGGCACCGTGATCTCGGTGGACGGCAAGGATTACGTGGTGGAGCTGCCCCAGGGCGACTTTGAGCTGGAGGACAGCGTGAAGCTGTACTTCATCGACAGCAAGGACAACGCCAGCAAGGATCAGGTGGGTAGCGGCAAGATCGTGCGCGCGGCGGCGCTGCCCCAGTCGGGCGAGGGCGTGGTGGCTTCCGTGCTGGTGCAGGAGGATCAGAAGGTGACCCGTGGCCAGCCGCTGTTCCTGCTGGATGACGCAAGCGCGCGCTACGCATCGGACGCGCTGGTCAGCCCTGAGGCGCACTTTTCCCAGGACGCGCTGATCAGCGAGGTGCTGGTCTCGCCCGGCGAATTCGTCAAGCAGGGCCAGGCGATGATGAAGCTGCTGCCGCTGGGCGAGCTGCAGGCCGCGCTGGAGGTCGACGAGCTGGACATTTCCAAGGTCAAGGTGGGCCAGCAGCTGCGCGTGAAGGTGGACAGCTTCGACGGCGAGCGCACCGGCACCGTGACCGAGGTGCGCCAGGTGGGCCAGACGGTGCTGGACACCACCAAGTTCCTGGTCAAGGTGGCGTTCGACCAAACCGACGAGCTGATGATCGGCATGCACGTGACGGGGTACTGGGACTAGCCAAATTTTTGCTTGGATAAACACGACGGGGGCTGTCGCGCTAGCGACAGCCCCCTTGCTCTTTCCATGTATATCATACCACAATTCACGCGAAAACTCAAGACTGTTATTCCGGGGCTGATTGTGCTACCCTATGCCTATTGCGGAGGTGAGGCTGATTGGAGAAAGCACGCGAACAGGCGCATCTGGAGCGCATCCTCTCGGTTGTCGCGCGGCAGCTGGACGCGGCCGGGCGCTGCGCCGGGGCGCGCCATGACGCGCTGGTGTCGGCGCGGCGCGAGCTGCGCGAGGGATCAGAGCAGCTCTTCTACAACCTGTCGTCGTCGGACGACTTTGAGGCGCTGGCCAACCTGAACCAGATGGCCCAGCCGCTGGCGGTCTCGCAAAAGACCCAGGAGATGGAGCTGCAGCGCATCCAATCGCTGGTGCGAATGCAGGACGCCCCCTATTTCGCGCGGATCGATATGCGGTTTGACGACGGCGGAGACACGGAGCAGGTATACATCGGCCGCGCCACGCTGAAGGACGACCAAACCCATGAGGTCTATGTGCACGACTGGCGCTCGCCCATCGCCAGCGTGTTCTACCGGTTCGGCGTGGGTCCGGCCCACTACGAGGCCCCGGCCGGGCGCATCACCGGAACCGTGCTGCTCAAGCGCCAGTACGAAATCAAGGGCGGCAAACTGGACTTCTTCTTCGACGCAGACGTGCAGATTCAGGACGAGTTTCTGCGCAGTCTGCTCAGCAAGAACGCCTCCCCCAGGATGCGCTCCATCGTGGAGACCATCCAGCGCGACCAGGATCTGGCCATCCGCGACGATGCGCATGAGCTGCTGATGGTGCAGGGCGTTGCGGGCAGCGGCAAAACCTCGATCGCGCTGCACCGGGTGGCGTATTTGATGTATGAGGGGCTGGCGTCGAGGCTGTCCGCTCACAGCATCATGATCCTGTCGCCCAACGCCCTGTTCGAGCGCTACATCGAGAGCGTGCTGCCCGAGTTGGGCGAGCGCAGCGTGGGTTCAGCCACGTTCGAGCGGCTGCTGGAAGGGCTGCTGGACGCCCCGGTGCAGCCGCGCACCGAGCGGTTCGAGTCGATGTGCGCCGCCCATCCGGAAGAACGCCGGTGGATGCGCGCGTCGCTGGCGTTCAAGGCCTCCGAGGCGTTCACGCGGATCCTCGACCGGTTCGTCGACGCGTTGCCGGGGCGCATCGCGCTTGAGGATGTCTACTACGGGGGCCAGACCATCGCCACCCGGCAGCAGCTTAGGCAGCGCCTCCTGAAGCGCGACGGCAGCGTGCCGCTGGGCGTGCGGCTTCTGCGCATGGAAATGTCGCTGCTGGACGGCCTTTGCCAACGCCGCCCGGCGCGGCTGGCGCGGCTGCAGACGTATGCTCAGCTTCACCCGGAGCACGTGCTCGAGCTGCTGGCGTTCCCCCGGGCGTGCTCGATTCTGGAGAGCGGCATTCTGAAGCGGCACATCCGGCGCTTCACGCGGCTGGATTGCCGGGCGCTGTATAGCGCATTGGTTGCGGATGAGCATGGATTCCGGCGGCTGGCCGGCGGAATTGAACTGCCCGAGGAGCTGCCGGACATCCTGCGCGCCACCCGAGATGCGCTGAATGCGGAGCGTTTGCCCTTTGACGACGCCAGCGCCATCGCGTATCTGCGGCTGAAGCTGATGGGCGGCTCCGGTCAAGAGGGCATCCGCCAGCTGGTCATCGACGAGGCGCAAGACTATGGCGCGCTACAGTTCGCCACGCTGAACCTTCTGTTCCCCCGCGCGCGGCTGACGGTGCTGGGCGACGTGAACCAGGCGATCGACCGGACGGCCGATATGGCGCTGTACGAGCAGATGCGGCGCGCGTTTCACCGGCGCAGCGCGGCGCTGGTGGAGCTGACCAAGAGTTTCCGCTGCACCAGCCAGATCCTTGGGTTCAGCCTGCGGTTTTTGCGGGACTCGTCGCGCATCGAGTGCTTCAGCCGCGCGGGCGACGCGCCGGTGGTTCGCCGCGCAGAAAGCGCCGAGCAGATGGACGCGCTGATCGCCGATGCGCTTGCGGCCTGCCGGAAGAAGGGCTACGCGTCCATCGCGCTGATCGCCAAGACCGCGCCGGATGCCCGCGCCTGGCACGCGCGGCTGGGCGCGAAACTGGGCGTGCGCCTGGCGGACGCGGGGGCGCTGGGCGACGCGTTCGTGATCCCGCTGGCGCTGTCGAAGGGGCTGGAGTTCGACGCGGTGCTGGTGCTGGATGCGGACGCCGCCCACTACGGAGAACCGGAGGACAGGAGCCTGCTCTATGTGGCGTGCACCCGCGCGCTGCACCGGCTGTGGCTGGTCTATGAAGGCCAGCGCAGCCCCCACCTGAGCGACGAGGAGGTGCGCGGATGACATACCCGCAAGTGCATCGGTACTGGGCTCAAATTCTGGGCATTGGCGAAGAGGAGCTCCCGCCCGAAAGCCCTCTGCGCGCCGACATGACCAGCATCGCCCGGCTGGTGATCCAATGCGAGCAGGCGTTTCGCATCACGATCCAGGATGAGGATGTGCTGGATTTCAAAACCGTTTCCGAGCTGGCCGCCTACATCGACGAGCGCCTGGCCGACGGCCAGGACGACTATGCCCTGCCCACCGACCAGGCGCGCACCGCTTGGTATTACGAATAACCGCTTCTATTCCACCAGCGAGAAGTCGATCTGCATCAGCGGCAGGTTGACGCTCTCCACGCGAATCGTCGCCTGGTCTCCCAACCGGATTGTGCGGTTCCCCGGTCCGCGAAGGGTGTGGCGCTCGGCGTCCAGCTGGTAGTCTCCGCGCAGCGTGCGGATGGGCACCAGCCCTTCGACGGTGTTCTCCAGCGTCACATAAAACCCCCAGGCCGTCACGCCGGTGACGATGCCCGCGTACTCCTCGCCCACGCGCGAGGCCATGTAGTGCGCCTTCAGCAGGTCGTCGGCGTCCCGCTCGGCCAGCGTGGCCGCGTGCTCGCAGGCGGAGCACTGCTCGGCCAGCCCGGGCATCCGCCGCTCATACCCCGCAAAGGGCGCGCCGGACAGCAGCAGCTTCAGCATGCGATGCACCGTCAGATCCGGGTAGCGGCGGATGGGCGACGTGAAGTGGCAGTAGTCCCGCGCGGCAAGCCCGAAATGCCCCAGCGGCTCGGGGGCGTACTCGGCGCGCCGCAGCGATTTGAGCATCACCTGCCGGATCAGCCCGGCCTCGGGCAAGCCCTCGGTGTCGGTCAGGACTTTCTGGAATTTCATGGGCGTGGGCTCGGCGCCCAGCCGCGCCTTGATCCCGAGCCCCGACAGAAACGCCTCCAGCGAGCGCACGCGGGTGGAATCCGGTTTTTCGTGCACGCGGTACAGCAGCGGCAGCTCGGTGGTGTGCGCCAGCTCAGCCACGGTCTCGTTGGCCAGTAGCATGAAATCCTCAATCATCCGCTCGGCCTCGCCCCGGCTGCGGGCGCGCACATCGGTGGGGCGGCCCTCATCGTCCAGCGTGAACGCGGCCTCGGGCATGTCAAAGTCGATGCTGCCCCGGGCGTGCCGCACCCCGCGCAGCGCCTTTGCCAGGCTCACCATGTCGCGCAGCGTGCCGCGCAGCGGCTCCGGCACGTCGCTCTCTTGCCCATCCAGCATCAGGTTCACCTGCTCATAGGTCAGCCGCGCCTTCGAGTGGATCACCGACGGCGACAGCACGTGGTCGACCACCTTGCCGCCTTGGATCTCCATGACGAGGCTCATGGCCAGCCGGTCCACGTCCGGCATCAGCGAACACATGCGGTTGCACAGCGCCTCGGGCAGCATGGGCAGCGTCAGCCCGGGCAGGTACACCGAGGTGCCGCGCATCAGCGCCTCGCGGTCGATGGGTGAGCCGGGTTTTACGTAGTGCGAGACGTCCGCGATGTGCACGCCCAGCGCGAAACCGCCCTCGGCGCGCGTCAGCGACACCGCGTCGTCGAAATCCTGGGCGTCCTCGCCGTCGATGGTGAACAAAACGAGCGAGCGCAGGTCCTTGCGCCCGGAAAGCTCTTGCTCGCTGACGCGATCGGGGATGGCGCTTGCCTCGGTCAGCGCGTCCTCGGGGAAGTCTTCCGAAAGGTCGTGCTCGGCGGCGATGGCGCGCAGCTGGGCCTTGATGTCGTCCGCGCCGCCCAGCACGCGCTCGATGCGCGCGCTCAGCCGGCCGTCCATGTCGGGCCAGCGGGTCACCCGCAGCATGGCCAGCTCGCCCTGCTTCGCGCCCAAGGGGTCGCCGCTGAGTTTGATGTCCCGGGGCAGCCTGGGGTCCACCGGGTCGGCGGACAGCCCGCGCCCCGCGACCGAGATCACCGCCATGAATGTCTCGTGCGCGCGCTTGGTGATCCGAACCAGCTCGCAGCCCCGCGCGCCGGGGCGCACCAAAATCAGGTCGTCCAGCATCGGGTATTCGCTGGCGTCCTCGATGATCAACGCGTCGCCGCCGTCCAATGGCCTGGCGGCCAGCGTTCCGCTTCTTAAAACCTGGGTGCGCGCGCCCAGCAGCCCCACGGCGGCGGGCAGCGCGTAGCGCCCCTTTTTGGTGACCACCAGCCGCGCCTGCTCCGCAAGCGCGCCCAGCGCGTCCTCCACATCGGACAGCGGCATTTGAAGCACGTCCGCGATCTCATGGGGCTCCATCGCCCGGCCGCGCGATTCCAGCAGTTCCCGTATGGCTTCTGTCACGGCGCATCACCTCGCTTTGGCTTTTAGTATGGTCAAATCTCCGCCTCGCTACGCTAAGACGTGGGCGATCAGCGATCTGAGCGCGGCTTCGAAGGCGGCGTCTTGCTGGGGAGCGCGCTTTTTCGCGCCGCGCAGACGCCCGCCCGCCATGCGGATTTTGCGCGCGGTGTGGCGCGAAAGCAGCAGCGCGTCGATGTTGTCCTTTGTGTAGCGCATGCCGTCTTGGTGGATGGGGTGCGCGGCTTTTGCCATGCACATCGCGGCCAGCCCATAGTCCTGCGTGACCACGACGTCGCCGGGTTTTAGCAGGTTGACCAGCGCGAAGTCCACGCTGTCCGCGCCCCTGGATACCGTGATGGTCTCGGCGCCCGGGCGCTCGAACAGGTGCGCGCCGTCGCACAGCAGCACGCAGGGGACGCCAAACGCCCCGGCGATTTGGATCGTCTGGTTCACCACCGGGCAGCCGTCCGCGTCGACATAAATCTTCATGCCCGGATTATACCACAAGCCGCGCCGGATTGTCTTGTCCGATTCGCGGCAAATGTGGTACAATGTC
>JAVBQA010000072.1:0-34420 GCA_031549325.1 Eubacteriales bacterium
TGGCGCGCCCGGCGGGATTTGAACCCACGATCTTTCGAGTCGGAGTCGAACACTCTATCCGCTGAGCTACGAGCGCTTGTAGCCTAGTAATTATAACGCAGGCGGCATGGAAATGCAACCAAAACAATTGTAAAGTCCCTCCGGAATGTGCTATACTATGATGACGTGGATTATGTTGGAGGTTTTTTGGTTCCGTGACCAAGTTTTCATTTGGGCGGATCGCCGCGGGCGTGGGATTGGCGCTGGGCTGCGCCGCGTTGCTGGCGCTGGGGTTGGTTTTCCCTGGACTGATGCAGCCGGCTGTGCTGATCGCGCTGGGGTTTGTGATGCTGTCGCCGCTGATCATCGCGCTGCTCTATGCCTGGTCAGGCCCGGTTCCGGCGTTTCTCGCGGGAGCGGTGACGCTGAGCTTCAGCTATCTGATGGGGGAAAACCCGGTGCAGATGATGCTGGTGTGCGCGCTGGGGCTGGTGCTGCCCGGGCTTGGATATGTGCTGCTGCTTCGGGCGCGATGCCCATTCTTTCAGGGCATGCAGATGACCATCGCGCTGCAACTGGGCGCGCTGCTGTTGGCGCTGGGGGCCGCGCGGGTGATGCTGAACGAGGATCTGGTGGGCGCGTTTCTCGGCTATGCGCGTCACGCCGTGTCGCAGCTCCCCGTTGGACTGGTCAACCAGTATTTGCTGCTGTTTGGCCGTCTGGGTATGGTCAGCGCGCCGGGCGTGGATTTCAGCATGCCGTTTTTAATGCCGCTGGTTCAGACCCAACTGATCGAATCGCTGTTTGCCAACTTAGAAACGGGCGTCCGGGTGATGATGCCCGCTATGCTGCTGAGTTACGGCGTGATGCTGGGAATGACCGGCTACGCGCTGCCCGCCTGGGTGTGCGCGCGGCGCGGCGAGGAGCCGCCGGTTCCCATCGTGCACTTGAGCGATTGGCGGCTGCCCAAGACCATGATCATCGCGCTGCCCGCGTGCACGCTGCTGCTGTGGATTCTGCTGCAGGCGGGCATGCTGGGCGCGGACGCCGCCTATCAGGCGCTGCTGGGGCTGACCGGCCTGGCGTTCGCGGTGCAGGGCGCGGCGGCGCTGTCCCGCCGGATGCGCCTGTCGGGCGCTGCGCGCGGCAGACGTCTGCTGATGATCGCGTTTGGATGGATCTTTGCGCGCTGGCTGTTCACCACGATCGGGGTGTGGTCGGCGCTGATGGGCTCCAAGGGACTGATTACCGAGTATTTACGCAAGCGCAACGACAATACACCGAAGGGAGATGACTGGTTTTGAAGGTGATTCTGTTGAAGGACATCAAGGGAACCGGTAAAAAAGATCAGATTTTGGAGGTCAGCGACGGGTTTGCCAGGAATTTCCTGCTGCCCAGAAAGGCCGCTGTCGAGGCCACGGCCGAGGCGCTGAACTCGATCGAGAAGGCCAAGGCTGCCCAGCAGCACCGCGAGGACGTGAAGCGCGCCGAAGCTGAAGCCAGGGCGCAGGATCTCAAGGGCAAGGTGGTCATCCTGCACGCGCGGGGCGGCGAGAACGGCAAGCTCTACGGCTCCATCACAACCGACGCCATCGCGGAGGCGCTGAAAGCGCAGCACAGCTTCGAGGTGGACAAGCGCAAGATCGAGCTGCCCGAGCCGGTGAAGAGCGCGGGCCAGAGCACGTTCAACATCAAGCTGATGGCGGGCGTCACGGCGCGCATGCTGCTGAACGTCGTGGTGGAGAAGGCGTAACCGAAATGGACGACCGTGAACTGAGGATGCCGGGCGAGCGGATTCCGCCGCACCATCAGGATGCCGAGCGCAGCGTGCTTGGCTCCATGCTGCTGTCCAACGAAGCCGTGCTGCTTGCGCACGAGATGCTGTCGGCGGACGACTTTTACGAGCCCGCCCACCGCGAGATCTTCTCGGCCACGCAGCATCTGGTGACGCAGTCGCGTCCGGTGGATCTGGTGACGCTCGATGAGGAGCTTGGGCGGCGCGGGACCCTTTCGGGCATCGGCGGGCTGTCCTACCTGATCGAGCTGTCGCGGCATGTGCCGTCGGCGGCCAACGTATCGGCGTACATCAAGATCGTGGATGAGAAGTCCACGCTCAGGAAGCTGATCAGCGCTTCGGGCGAGATCAGCAAAATGAGCTATACCGCGGATCAGGAGACCGGGGACATCCTGGCGCAGTCCGAGAAGCTGATTTACGACATCTCCATGCGCAAGGGCGGCGAAATGCTGCAGCCCATCCAGCCGATTCTGATCGAGACCTACGAGCAGATCGACCGGCTGGTGCAGAACAAGGGCAAGATCGAGGGCGTGCCCACCGGCTACCGCGAGCTGGACGACCTCACGACGGGCCTGCACGGCGGCGAGCTGGTGCTGATCGCGGCGCGCCCGTCCATGGGCAAGACCGCGTTTGGCATGAACATCGTGGAAAACGCGTCCATTCGCGCGGGGATCAAGTCGGCGGTTTTCTCCCTGGAGATGCCCGCCGTGCAGCTGGTCATGCGCATGATGTGCACCGAGGCGCTGGTGGACATGCACAACGTGCGGCGCGGCATGCTGAACGAGGACGAGTGGATGCGGCTGTGCGAGGCTATGGGCGTGATCGGCGGTTCGTCGATTCATATCGACTCGACGCCCGGCATCACAGTACCCGAGATCCGGTCCAAGGCGCGCAGGCTCCAGATGGAGAGCGGGCTGGATCTGATCATGATCGACTACCTGCAGCTGATGACGGGCGCGGGCAAGTTCGGCAGCCGCCAGGAAGAGGTTTCGAGCATCTCGCGCTCGCTGAAAGGGCTGGCGCAGGAGCTGCGGGTGCCGGTGATCGCGCTGTCGCAGCTGTCGCGCGCCACCACCGGCCGCGCGGATCACCGGCCGGTGTTGTCTGACATCCGCGAGTCGGGCGCCATTGAGCAGGACGCCGACGTGGTCATGTTCATCCACAGGGAGGACTATTACGACCCGGAAAAGGCCGAGGCCGAGGGCAAGCGCAACATGGCGGACATCATCATCGCCAAGCAGCGAAACGGCTCGCTAGGCAGCGTGACGCTGGGCTGGCGCGGGCCGTACACCAAGTTTGTGGATCCCACGCCGGGGAAAGAGGTTTATCATGGATAAGCAAAACCGCAAGTCGATGGTGGACGCTTACAAAGAGCGCGTCGTCGTGGGCGGCGTGTGGGCTGTGAAGAACGCGAAGAGTGGCAAGCTGTTGCTGGGCGCGGACGCAAACCTGAACGGCGCCAAGAACAAGTTTGGGTTTTTCACGGCGACCGGGGTTTGTCCGTATCTGGAGCTTTCGAAAGACTGGGAGGCGTTCGGGAAAGACGCGTTCGCGTTCGAGGTGCTGGAGGAGATCCGGAAGAAGCCTGAGCAGAGCGACCGGGAGTTTAAGGAAGACTTGGAGACGCTGAGAGAAATGTGGGGAGAGCGGATCGGCGCGGCTGGGCTCTACTGACCTTTGTGGGCGCGGTGTGGCGTGCCCAAGGCCGCGAGCCGGATTTCAAAAGGGACCCCTCCCCGGTGGCCGAAACCACCAGGAGGGGCCCCTTTTCAAATGTTGGGCTGTGTACTCTATTGGCTTAGAGCGAATGCAAAAAACCCAGCGCGCGTATTGGCGAATCTCCCGGCGTGTCCCGATGCCTCATCCGTTCAGCGTAGCGCCGCTGCGCCTCGGCTTTTCGGCTTGGCGACGCGCCAGAATCTTCCGCAACGCCATGCGATGCCATTTCTTCCTTCGCGTCAAGGGAACTGCCCATAAGAATCCCGCCAGGGGAATCATTTATCTGAACGCCATCTACGCTCCCGCCGGGGGCAAGTGGGCCAGGCCCGCGTCAACCACCCGTTGCATCGCCGTCAGTATCCCCAGCTTCGCGTGCGGGAATGTCAGCCCACCCTGGAAAAACGCCGCGTACGGCGGCCTGATCGGTCCATCCGCGCTCAGCTCGATCGACGCACCCGACACGAATGCCCCCGCCGCCATGATGACCTCGCTCTCGTATCCCGGCATCGGCGCGGGCACCGGCCTGGCGAAGCTGTCCACGGGCGCCGCTGCCTGGATCCCCTCGCAAAACGCGATCACGCCTCTGGGGTCGCCAAACTCCACCGCCTGGATGATGTCGTGCCGCGTCTCGTCCGCCCCGGGAACCACTTTGAATCCCAGCCCCTCAAATAGCGCCGCCGCGAACAGAGCGCCCTTCAGCGCCGCGGCCGTCACCGTGGGCGCCAGAAACAGCCCCTGGTAGAAGCTGGGCAGCACCGACAGGCTGGCCCCCACCTCGGCCCCGAGCCCGGGCGCTGTCAGCCGGTGCGCGCAGCGCGTAACGCATGCTTCGGTTCCGCAGATGTAGCCGCCAATCGGAGCCAGCCCGCCGCCCGGGTTCTTGATGAGCGAGCCCACGACCATGTCCGCGCCCACGTCCGACGGCTCGATGGCCTCGGTGAATTCGCCGTAGCAGTTGTCTACCATCACGACCAGCTCCGGCCGGATCCCCTTCAAGAACGCGATCAGCTCGCCGATCTGTTGCACGGAGAACGTCGGCCGCGTCTGATAACCCTTGCTGCGCTGGATGGTGGCCATCCTGGTCCTGCCCGTGACGGCCTTCCGGATGCGGTCATAATCAAAGCCGCCGTCCGGCAGCAGATCCACCTGGCGGTAGGTCACACCATACTCCGCCAGGCTGCACGGCTCCGGCCGGATGCCGATCACGCCCTCCAGCGTGTCATATGGCTTGCCCGCGGGAGAAAGCAGCTCGTCGCCCGGGCGCAGGTTGGCAGAGAGCGCCAGCGCCAGCGCGTGGGTGCCGCAGGTGATCTGGGGCCGCACCAGCGCAGATTCCGTGCGGAACACAGAGGCGTACACTTTCTCCAGCGTGTCCCGCCCGCTGTCGTTGTAGCCGTAGCCCGTCGTGCCCGAAAGGTGCTGCTGGGCCACGCGGTGCGCCTGCATCGCCGAGATCACCTTTAGCTGGCACGCCTCGGCCACCCGGTCGACTTCGTCAAACCGGGGCCGCAGCTTTTCAAGCGCCGACTCGCCGTAATCCAGCGCCTCCCGGCTCACGCCGAAACGCGCGTACAGTTCCTGTGTGTGCAAACAATCCGCCTCCCGTCGAGCACGAGTATATCAACCCGCGTGCCTGCTGTCAACGCAGCCGGTGTTATGCGTACGGACATCCAAACGGACGGTTTGTGCAATAAGGGCTGAGAGTGCAGCAAACTTAATTTGCCTCCCGCTGCCCCGTGTGGTATACTGATAGAAATGTGTGGCGGGGTGAGCGCGTGAAGCTGCTATTGGCGGGGGCCAGCGTGTACCGGGGCGGGCGCTTTGACAGGATGGATGTTTCCATTGACGGTGAGCGCATCGCGAGTGTCGCGCCTTTCATCGATCCCCAAGGGTTTGACCAAGTGCTCCCTGTTCAGGATAAGTGTTTGATTCCCGGTCTCGTGGACGTGCATGTGCACCTGCGAGAGCCGGGTTTTTCTTATAAAGAGACGATCAGGTCCGGCAGCCTGGCCGCCGCGCGGGGCGGCTACACAGCCGTGTGCGCCATGCCAAACCTGAGCCCGACGCCGGACAGCGCGGAACATTTGCGGCCGCAGCTGGATCTGATCGCGCGGGATGCGGCCACTAGGGTATACCCCTATGGCACGATCTCGGTGGGCGAGAAGGGCGAGGCGCTTTCAGACCTCGGCGAGCTGAGACCCTTTGTGTGCGGCTACTCGGACGACGGGCGCGGCGTGATGGATGATGGGCTGATGAGGCAGGCGATGCTTGAGGTCAAACGGCTTGACGCCATCCTCGCGGCGCATTGCGAGGACGCGCGGGAGGCGGATTCCGCGCGCGCCGAATGGAAGCAGGTTGAGCGCGACCTGGCGCTGGCCGCCGAGACAGGTTGCCGCTACCACGTGTGCCACATCTCGACAAAGCAGAGCGTTGATCTGATCCGGCGCGCCAAGGCGCGGGGGGTTGACGTCAGCTGCGAAACCGCGCCGCACTACTTGCTGCTGACGACGGTTGACGTGCGGGACGACGGGCGCTTCAAGATGAATCCGCCGATCCGCGGCCAGGCCGACCGGGAGGCGCTGATGGAAGGCTTGCTCGACGGCACCATCGACATGATCGCCACCGACCATGCGCCCCACAGCGCAGAGGAGAAGGCGCGGGGGTTTGACAAGAGCGTCATGGGCATCGTGGGGCTTGAAACAGCGCTGCCGCTGATGCTGACTCATTTTGTGAAGCCGGGCATCCTAAGCCTTGAAAAGCTGGTGGAGCGGATGGCCGTCGCGCCGAGAAGGCGGTTCTGCCTGCCGGGCGGCGAGATCGGGCCGGGACAGGTCGCCGATCTGACGCTGGTGGATCTCGGCGCGGAGCACAAGATCGATCCGGACGCGTTTCTGTCCATGGGCAGGAGCACGCCGTTCGCGGGGTGGGATGTGTGCGGCCGGCCGGTGCTGACGATGGTCAATGGAGAGGTAAAGTATGACATTCAGCGTGGAAACTAACGTCCCCATCGCCCCGTCTGTCTACCGCATGGCGCTTCGGGGCGACACGTCCGGCATCACCGCGCCCGGCCAATTCGTGAACATCGCGTTTGCCGGGCGGTTTCTGCGCCGCCCGATCTCGGTGTTCGACTGGGATTCGGGCGGCCTGACGATCATCTACAAGGTGGTGGGCGAGGGCACAAAGGACATGGCAGGGCTGGCCCCCGGCGCGCGGCTCGATCTGCTGACCGGCCTGGGCAATGGCTACGACACCGACGTGCCCACAACGAGCCCGCTGCTGATCGGCGGAGGCGCGGGCATCCCGCCGCTGTTCGCGCTGTGCAAGGCGCTGCGCGAAAAAGGGCTGAAACCCCAAGTGATCCTGGGGTTCAACGCGGCGGCTGAGGTGTTCTGCGAGGATGCGTTCAAAGCGCTCGGCGCGGAGGTAACCGTATGCACTGCCGATGGCAGCTGCGGCGTGAGGGGCTTCGTCACCGCCGCCATGGGCAAGCGATCCTACGATCACTTCTTCGCCTGCGGCCCGGAGCCGATGCTGAAAGCCGTGTGCGCGGCGAGTTCGGACATCCCCGGCCAGCTCAGCTTCGAGGCGCGCATGGCATGCGGATTCGGCGCGTGCATGGGCTGCAGCTGCCAGACGCTGGCTGGAAACAAGCGCATCTGCGTGGACGGCCCGGTGCTGCGAAAGGAGGAGATCCAATGGACCTGAGCGTGAACCTGGCGGGTCTGCGTCTGGACAATCCCATCATCCCGGCCAGCGGCGCCTTTGGCTTTGGCGCGGAGCACGCTAGGTTTTACGATCTGAACATCCTGGGCTCCATCAGCTTCAAGGGCACCACCGGAGAGGCGCGCTACGGCAACCCGCTGCCCCGCGTGGCCGAGTGCCCCAGCGGCATGCTGAACGCCGTGGGCCTGCAAAACCCGGGCGTAGAGCAGGTCGTCGCCCGCGAGCTGCCCGCGCTGAAACAGCGATTTGGGAAGCCGGTCGTGGCCAACATCAGCGGGTTCTCGGTGGATGAATACGTGCGCTGCGCGGAAGCGCTGGACGCGCAGGAACAGGTGGGGATCCTCGAGATCAACATATCCTGCCCCAATGTGCACGGCGGCGGCATGAGCTTTGGCACCGACCCGGCCGCGGCGGGGCAAGTCACCCGAGCGGTGAAGAAGATCGCGACAAAGCCGGTGTTCATCAAGCTCAGCCCCAACGTGACCGACATCGTGCGCATCGCTCAGGCTTGCGCGGACGCGGGCGCGGACGGACTCAGCCTGATCAACACGCTGCTGGGCATGCGCATCGACCTGAAGAGCAGAAAGCCCATCCTGGCCAACTCCTACGGCGGGCTGTCCGGCCCCTGCGTGTTTCCGGTGGCGCTGCGGATGGTGCATCAGGTGGCGAAGGCCGTGAAGCTTCCCATCATGGGCATGGGCGGCGTGGCCGGCGCCAAAGACGTGATCGAGATGATGCTGGCCGGAGCCACGGCGGTTCAGGTGGGCGCGCAAAACCTGGTGGACCCGCTGGCCTGCAAGACGATCATCGAGGAACTGCCGGGCGTCATGCGGGAATACGGCATCGAAAACCTATCGGAGATTATCGGAGGTGCGTTATGAACTGGGATGTGATCATCGCGCTGGATTTTGCCAGCAGGGACGAGGTGTTTGGCTTCCTCGACCGGTTCACCGAGGTGAAGCCGTTCGTGAAGATCGGCATGGAGCTGTTTTACGCCGAGGGGCCGGACATCGTGCGCCAGATCAAAAAGCGCGGGCACAAGGTGTTTCTGGACCTGAAGCTGCACGACATCCCCACCACCGTGAAGAAAGGCATGGCGGTGCTGACCAACCTCGATGTAGATATGGTGAACCTGCACGCGGCGGGCACCATCGACATGATGAAGGCCGCGCTCGAAGGGCTGACCCGCCCGGACGGCACGCGCCCGCTGCTGCTGGCCGTGACCCAGCTCACCTCCACCTCCGAGGAGCGCATGCGGCGGGAGCTGCTGATTGACGCGCCCATGCCCGAGGTGGTAGCGGCTTACGCCGAGAACGCAAAGGCCGCCGGGCTGGACGGCGTGGTGTGCTCGCCGCTGGAGGCGTCCATCGTCAAGCAGCGCTGCGGCCGGGAGTTCCTGACCGTCACCCCAGGCATCCGTTTCGCCGACGCGGACGTGCAAGACCAGGTGCGCGTGATGACGCCCAAGAAGGCCCGCGAGGGCGGCAGCGACTACATCGTGGTCGGGAGGCCCATCACGGCGGCGGACGACCCGGCCGCCGCCTACGAGCGCTGCGTCAACGAATTCACCCCCGCCATCCCGTAAGGGACGCCGAGCGCGGCGTGCCGCGCAATATGACAGGAGGAACCACCATGGAAAGACAGATCGCGAAGGACTTGCTCTCTATCGGCGCGGTGTTCCTGCGTCCGGATCAGCCGTTCACCTGGGCCAGCGGGATCAAAAGCCCGATCTATTGCGACAACCGGCTCACGCTCACCGCGCCCGAGGTGCGCACCCGCGTGGAGCGGGGGCTCAAAAAAGTGATCAAAGACAACTATCCCGGCGTCCAGGTGCTGATGGGCACCAGCACCGCCGGCATTGCCCACGCCGCCATCACCGCGCACCTGATGGACCTGCCCATGGGGTATGTGCGCTCGGGCGCAAAGGATCACGGGCGCGCCAACCAAATCGAGGGCAGGCTGGAGAGGGGCCAGAAAGTGGTGGTGGTGGAGGACCTGATCTCCACCGGCGGCAGCGTGATTGAAGTGGTCGAGGTGCTGCGCGAGGCCGGGGCCGAGGTGCTCGGAATCGCCAGCATTTTCACCTACGGCATGAAGAAGGGCCTGGATCGCATGGCCGAGGCGGAGGTCGAAAACGTCAGCCTGTCGAACTTTGACGCGCTGGCCGAGGTTGCCGCCGAGGAAGGCTACATCAAGCCCGAGGATGTATCGCGGTTGATCCGGTTCAGAGACAACCCCGGCGACGCGTCGTGGATGGGGTAAGGGAAACGGGGGGACGCGCCGCTCGCCCCCCGCAAGACAGATGAAATCGCCGCCAATGAAGGATGTGCGCACGAGCCCCCCGGGGCCGTCCTGCGCACCCGCAAACCGACCGTGAGGAGGAGTGGATCCATGCGTCACCTAATCGACATCACCGACCTGAGCGTGTCCGAGATCAACCAAATGCTGGAGCTGTCGGAGCAGATCATCCAAAACCCGGCGCGCTATGCCGACGCCATGCGCGGCAAGAAGCTGGCCACGCTGTTCTTTGAGCCCAGCACCAGAACCCGGCTGAGCTTCGAGGCGGCTATGATGGAGTTGGGGGGCAACGTGCTTGGTTTCAGCAGCGCCGACACCAGCTCGGCGGCCAAGGGGGAGAGCGTCTCCGACACCATTCAGACCGTGGGTTGCTACGCCGACATCATCGCCATGCGCCACCCGAAGGAGGGCGCGCCGCTGGCAGGCGCCAGGCGCTCCACCGTGCCCATCATCAACGGCGGCGACGGCGGGCACAATCACCCCACCCAGACGCTGACCGACCTGCTCACCATCAAGCGCGAAAAGGGGCGGCTTGGGGACATGGTGGTCGGGCTGTGCGGGGACCTGAAGTTCGGGCGCACGGTGCACTCGCTCATCAGCGCGCTGGCCAGGTATAAAGGCGTTGAGTTCGTGCTGATCTCGCCGCCCGAGCTGCGCGTGCCCGACTACATCAAGCACATGCTGGATGAGGGCGGCTTCCGATGGCGCGAGGTGGAGTCGCTGGATCAGGTGATGCCCGAGCTCGATGTGCTGTACATGACGCGCGTTCAGAAGGAGCGCTTCTTCAACGAAGCCGACTACGTGCGCCTGAAGGACAGCTACATCGTGACCCCCGAGAAGCTGGAGGCCGCCAAGACCGACCTCAGCATCATGCACCCGCTGCCCCGCGTGAACGAGATCTCCGTCAAGGTGGACGAAGACCCGCGCGCCAGCTACTTCAGGCAGGCGCTGAACGGAAAGTACGTGCGCATGGCGCTCATCCTGACGCTGATGGGAGGGAATGTGTAAATGAACATCGACAGCATCCACAGCGGCATCGTGCTCGACCACATCAAGGCGGGCAAGGCCATGGAGATCTACCACTACCTGCACCTGGACAGGCTGGATTGCCCGGTCGCCATCATCAAGAACGTCAAGAGCAACAAGCAGGGCAAAAAAGACATCATCAAGGTGGACGCCGACATCGACATCGACCTGGATGTGCTGGGCTACATCGACCCGGGCATCACCGTGAATATCATCAAGAACGACGTGCGCGTGGAGAAAAAGCGGCTGGTGCTGCCCGAGCGCCTGGTGAACGTGATCAGCTGCAAGAACCCGCGCTGCATCACCACCGTGGAGCAGGAAATTGACCAGATTTTCAAGCTGGCCGACCCCGCCACCGGGCGGTACCGCTGCGCATACTGCGAGGCCGAGAAGAAGTGACGGCCCGCGCCCAGACGGCCCGCAAGACGGAATCGAGGCCCGCGAAAACCGCATAAAAGAGCGCCCGGGGCAAATCGCCCCGGGCGCTGTGTTGCGAGACGGTTACACGCCCACGCGCTGAAGCGCGGGCATCTTTTGAGGCAGATTCTCGCTCGACAGGCGCCGCCACAGCGACCAAACGCCGAGGCCGGCAAAGAGATAGCCCATCATCAGGTTCTTCATGAAAACCTTCATGAATTCGGCGCGCCCTTCAGGATGCTGCAGAATGCTCCGGAGGATTGGCAGGGTGTCCTCAACGGTGAGCTCATCCCTTTCCATGTCCCAGCTCTTTTGCAGATCGCCCGTCACGATGTCCTTGGCCAGGCTGGCCGCCTCGCCCGCCATCTGCGCAACCGGCACCAGCAGCAGCGTGATGATGATGACCAGCGCCATGCGCGCTTTGCCCGGCTGGCCGCCGAACAGTTTGTGACCAAAGTTTGCGCCCAGGCCAATCAACATGGCAGCGTAGGCGGCAATGAACCCGAGCAGACCGATCAGCACCCACGGCACGCAGCCAACGATTCCGCCCAGCAGCGCGCCCAGCGGCGCGAGGGGGGAGGAGCGCGGTTTCTCGGCGGAGGGCATGAGCGCCCTGTCCTCCTGCTCGGCCTGGCTGTGGCTGGCTTCCAGCGCACCCGCGCAAGCGCTGTGCACCGACATGGGGCACACGTCGCCCATCGTGTACAGCAGCGGCTGCTCGCCATTCATGGGCTCATGGCACTGGCTGCAGCGCTCGGCGCCGGTGAAGCCGTGCAGGCGCAGCACGGGCAGTTCGGTGCTGATGTAGCTTTGGATGCGCTTCATCGTGCCCGGGTTGTCGAAAAACGTGACGCGCAGAAACGGCCCCGAGGAGGCGTACTGCTGAATGCGGTATTCCTTTTCGGGCTTTGTCAAAAGCGTCGCAGGACTCACGGGCTGTCCGGCATTTTCTTCCCGGATGTCGCCCAGGTTGAGCACCATGGCTTTGAAACCCGCGCCCTCCCACAGCACGGCGGGGAATCCGCCCAGATTGCCGATCAGCTTCCCCTTGAACGGTGTGAGCCCATGCTCTTTCCCCAGCTTCTTCAGTCCTGAACCGATCATTTGTAGCGCCTCCAAACATGATATCTTTTTTATTCTACCGCAAAACGGTTACACGTGTGTTGCATGCCACGAACAAACCAAAAGGGACGGGCGCTTGCCCGTCCCTCACGCTGTCGAAATACTTCGTCTTTCGACAGCGGAATGCAAGTCTTGTGAATCAGAGATTCACGGCCAGACTTGCATGCATCAAGGATCGCAGCCTACGGGCGCGCAGGTCGCCCTTCGGCAGCTTTGATCCGGGGGCTTCGGCCCCCGAAAACCCCTTGGGCTTGACTGTGCCGTAAGCTCAACATTCCTTTCCAGCATGACATATCTTTTTTTGACAGCTTGAGGGACGGGCGCTTGCCAGTCCCTGATGGATTTGTGCGGTTACTTCTGGATGACCGCCCTGGCCTTTGCGGCGACGTTTTCGGCGGTAAAGCCGAAGTGGGGGAACAGCACCTTGAACGGCGCGGACGCTCCAAAGCCCTCCATGCACACGGTCGCGCCGTCCAGCCCCACGTACTTGCCCCAGCCGAAGCTGCTGGCGGCCTCAACGGCCACGCGGGCGCGAACGGCCCTGGGCATCACGGACTCCTTGTATTCATCGCTCTGCGCCTCGTACAGCTCCATGCTGGGCATGGAAATCACGCGCGCCTTCACGCCCTCGGCCGCAAGCAGTTCCTGCGCGCCCACGCAGGGCTCGACCTCGGAGCCCGACGCCATCAGCAGCACGTCGGGCGTGCCCTGGCAGTCGGAGATCACGTAACCGCCCTTTAGCGCCTCCGGGCCGCTCCTGTCGTACAGCGGCAGGTCCTGCCTCGTGGTAACCAGGCAGGTGGGGTGCTTCTGAGTCATGGCGGTGATCCAGCCCGCGGTGGTCTCGCGGCTGTCCGCCGGGCGGAATACGATCATGCCCGGGATGGACCTGAGGCCCGCCAGGTGCTCCACCGGCTGGTGGGTCGGGCCGTCCTCGCCCACGCCGATGGAGTCATGGGACAGGATGTAGGTCACGGGCAGGTTCATGATGGACGACATGCGCATGGCGTTTTTCATGTAGTCGGAAAACACGAAGAACGTGGCGCAGTAGGGGCGCAGGCCGCCGTGCAGCGCCAGCGCGTTGGAGATCGCGGCCATCGCGTGCTCGCGCACGCCAAAGTGCAGGTTGGCGCCCGAGCGGTCCTCGGCGGAAAAATCGCCGCGGCCCTTGGTGTAGCTCTTGTTGGACGGGGCCAGGTCGGCGCTGCCGCCGATCAGGTTCGGAAGCTTTGCGGCCAAACGGTTCAGCACCTCGCCGCAGGCGTTGCGCGTGGCGTTCTTGCCCTCAAACGCCCACAGGTCCGCCTCCTTCAGCGGGTCGAAGGGCAGCTTGTCCTCGTGCCACAGCGCCCATTCACGGGCCAGCTCGGGATGCTCTTTTTCATACTTGGCGAACAGCGCCTTCCAATCCTTCTCGGCAGCCTCGCCATCCTCAATGGTGGCCTTGGTGGCGTCGTACACCTCGTCCGGTACCTCGAACGCCTCTTTGCAGGGCCAGCCCAGCGCTTCCTTTGTCGCCTGAATGTTGGCCTCGCCCAGCGGTTCGCCGTGGGCCGAAGCCATGCCCGCCTTGGGCGAGCCGTAGCCGATTGCCGTATGGCAGACGATCAGCGTGGGCAGCTCGGATCCCTTGGCCAGGCGCAGCGCGGCGCTGACCTGCTTGAAGCAGTTGCCGTTGGGCACGTCGATCACGTTCCAGCCGTAGGCGCGGAAGCGGGCGGGCACGTCCTCTCGGAATGCGATGTCGGTGTCGCCTTCAATCGAGATCTCGTTGTCGTCGTACAGCGCGATCAGCTTGTTCAGCTTGAGCGTGCCGGCCAGGGAGCACGCCTCGTGGGAGATGCCCTCCATCAGGCAGCCGTCGCCCAGGATGCAGTAGGTGTGGTGGTCGACCACCGGGAAGCCCTCCCGATTGAAGTGCTGTGCGAGGTACGCCTCGGCCATGGCGAAGCCCACGGCGTTGGCGATGCCCTGGCCCAGGGGGCCGGTGGTGGTCTCAACGCCCACGGTGTGGCCGTGCTCCGGGTGGCCCGGGGTCAAAGAGCCGAACTGGCGGAACTTCTTCAGCTCGTCCATGGGCAGTCCATAGCCAAACAGGTGCAGCAGCGTGTACATCAGCATGGAGCCGTGGCCGCTGCTGAGCACGAACCGGTCGCGGTCGGCCCAAGTGGGGTTCTTCGGGTTGTGTTTCATGTGCTTGCCCCACACGGCGTAGGCCATGGCGGCCGCGCCCATCGGCATACCGGGATGGCCCGACTTGGCTTTCTCCACGCCCTCGGCGGCCAAGATCCGGATTGCGTTTACGACCAGTTGCCCATTGTTCTTCATGTGTTTCCCTCTCCTTACTGTGCGTCAAGCGCGGTGTGTTGGTTCCCTGCCCTATGAAATCGCCTGAATGAGCGGCGTCAGATCCAGGTGGTCGTCGCCCTTTAACAGTTCGTGCAGCTCGCCCAGCATGTTGTTCACGCCGCCGGGCACATCGCTCTCGGCATTCAGCGGCATGACCGGGTCATGAACCGACAATCGCAGCTGGAACCAGGCGTTGTCGACCCCTCCGTCCAGATCGAACGTGATGCGCACGCCCTCGCGGCTGTCGCTCGCCATGTGCCAGGCGGGGTTGTCCAGCGTGTGGCTCAGGATCTTCTGAATCACCGTCTGCGCGGCCTCCCGCACGTCGTCCTGCCGGACGGGCAGCCGGATCTCCACGCTCTCCACCGGCTCCTGCAGCTCGTCGATCAGCGAGCTCAGCGTCAGGCCGTCCCGCTTTCGGTACATGGCTTCCACGATCAGCCAGCTGCACAGGTACATGCCGTCGTCGATGAAGTGGTGCTCCCTGAGCGCCGCGTGGCCGCTGGTCTCGATGGCCAGGGGGCAGTCGATGCCCTCTTCGTTCAGGCGCACGGCCTCGTCGATCACGTTTCGGTATCCGCGCTTGAACCGGTAGTGGGTGCCGCCCCACTCGGTGATGAACCGCGCCAGGCCGGAGGACGTGACCGAGTCGGTCACGATGGTCGCCCCCGGGTAGTCCTCTAGTAGTATGGCCGACATCAGCGCGATCAGCCGGTTGCCGATGATGGGCCGCCCGTCCTGATCCACAAACGACGCGCGGCCGCAGTCGGCGTCAAAGGTGACGCCTAGATCCGCCTCGTTTTCGAGCACGGCTTTGGACAGCGCCTGGATGGCCGCCGGCAGCTCCGGATTGGGCACATGGCCGGGGAATCTGCCATCCGGTTCAAGCCACATGCTGCCCGTCACGTCCGCGCCCAGTTCCTCGAGGAGATTCGCGTAGAACCCGCCCACGCCGTTCGCGGCGTCGACCACGACCGACAACCCAAGCAGCGGGCAGGCCACGTCGCTCTCGAGCCGGTCCATCACCATGGCTTTCAGCGTCTCTGCGTACATCCCCAGGCAATCCAGCCCCGTCACCAGCCTGTGGGGCAGCTGAATCTCCTGCGCGCTTCGGATGACCTGTTCGATCTCCTCGGCGTCCAGCCCGTCGCCCGCGTACAGCAGCTTGAAGCCGTTGAGATCGCCGGGGGAGTGGCTGGCGGTGACCATCACCGCGCCGTCCGCGCCGATCTGAGGGTCCACCATCGTCAGGAACATGGCGGGCGTGGTCGAAAGCGCGCAATCCAGCACGTCGCAGTCGGCGCAGGTCAGCCCATGGATGATGGCCTTGGCCAGGCCCGGGCTGGAGGCCCGTGAGTCCTGCCCGACGGCGATGGTCAGCGCGTCGGGCGTGGTGTTCAGTTCCCTGGCCAGCCAGAGCGCGAACGCATAGCCCACGCACTCTGCCAGCTCTTTGGTCAGCTCAATTTCGTGGCCGTTTCCGGCGGCCGCGTAGCCGCGGATCTCCGAGCCACTCTTTAGTGACAGCCATTTGTCACGCATGCTATCCCTCCACGGTTTTGTGCGATTCGTCCTGCTCGGGCGCGAGCCCTGTGATGTAGTCGTACAGCGGTTTCAGGTGCCGGTAGCCGCCCGCCAGCTCGTCCACCAGCCGGGGCGAGCACAGCAGCTCGAAGTCGTTCAGCGCCTTCTCGACGTAGAAACCCTTCAGCGCATACCAGGGCTGAAGGTCGGGCGGGACGCCGGGGGGCACCTCCATGCGCTTGTAGGCCTTGGGATGCAGCGTGAAGCGCGACAGCGCGCCCTCCGCGATGCCCTGAAAGTGCTCGGGCGCTTGCAGAATCTGGCGGCGCAGCGCGTTCATCACCGGGCGGTTCTCATCGTAGTAGCCCATGCCGTAGCTGGCGCCGCCGGCGCCGATGTCGAAGTACACGCCCAGGGTGGTGCAGCGAAGCACGCCCGGTTTCCGAAACGCGAGCCACAGGTAGTCCCGGTAGGGCGACTTGTCGTTGCTGAAGCGTACATCCCGGTTGATGCGGGAGACCACCTTCTGCGGGCGGGTCTCGAGCAGCGGGTCGAGCTCGTGAACCGCGTCATACAGCGCCTCGGCCAGCGCCCGGGCGGGCTCGCGCAGCGAGCGCTCATACCAGTCGCGGTTGGCGAGGAAAAACTCGCGGTTGTTGTTGAATTTGATCGCCATCAAAAACTCGAAGGTTTCCCTGGTAAAGCCGGTAAACACGGTAAATGACCATCCTTTTGAGTGGTGTGGGCCGGGAGAGGCGCACGCCCAACGGGCGCTTTTGCGCAAACCGCGCATGCGGGCCGATCTGGCACGCCTCCACACGGACGGCGACGCGCCATCCGCCCGAATCACCGGGGCGCCAGGTCTGCCTTTTTGTACACCCCGGTATCGTCGTCGGGGCTGATCGGCTTCTGCTCGGAGGCGTTTTCCAGCCGCGCGTTGCGGTTGCTGCGCCGAAGCTTTCTCAGGCGCAGTTTTTTCAGCTTGCGCCTGCGGGAGAACCGGATGCCCGCGCCCACGAGGATCGCGCCCACCAGCACGGCCAGCACGGCCAGCACCATTGTCACCATGCGGTTAAAGGAGTTGGCGTTGTCGTCCATGTGGTAGGCGGTGTTGTCCAGGCCGAGCACGGCGGTGACGTCGGGCGAGGCGCCGGCATAAATCTGCGCGCTCTCCTTGAGGGAGATGTCGATGGGCGGCTTGGTCAGCACCGACAGGCGGCCGCCCTGGGCGTCGCTCAGATCGGCGATGAACACGAAGCTGTGGGGCTGTTCCACGATGTACTGCTGTTCTACCACGGTGTCGCCCGGCGCGGCCACGGCCAGCATTCGGATCTCGCCCAGCGTGCGCTCGGACAGCTTGACATTGCGTATGTCCATCTCACCGCCGTTATGAATGGTGATTTTGAAATTCACCGGGCCGGGCGCGTCCAGAACCACCGCATCCGGCTCGGCGGTGATGCTCAGGTTGATGTCGTTCACGGCGGGAGAGACCGCCACCGTCAGCATGTTGCTCCGGGCGCTGGTCTCGCTGCCGTTCACGCTCTTGCCGCTCAGGCTGAGCAGGAACGTGGTGGTGGTCTTGATGCTGACGCGCTTGGTGAGCACATACACATTGCCCGGCTTGAACTCGCCCGGCACGTTGCTCAGGTACCCCAGGGCCTGGTCGCGGATCTCCAGCTTGTCATAGGCCACGTTGCCGCGGTTGGTCAGCTCGAGGCTCAGCGTCACCAGCTCGCCAGGAGCCACGGCGCTCTTGTCACAGGTCAGCTTCATATCCAGCCGCTCGTCTGCCAGATAGATCATGACCGGATCCGGCTTCACGCTCTGGCGCGCCTCGGCGTTTGCATAGCTGTAACTCACCTGCGGCTTGCTCTCGCAGGTTTCTTCGACCTTGAGCTTGCGCGTGAAGTTCACGCGCTTGCCGGGCGCCAGCTGATCCACCCGGGAAATCTCGTCAAACAGCGAATCGCGCAGCACCAGATCGGTCAGCGCCACGTTGCCGGTGTTGCGCAGCCGGTAGGTGATGGTGATCTCCTCGCCCGGCTGGGCATAGTTGGCGGACGGCGAGCGGGTGAACTCGAGCTTCGGTTCGGCCTTGAGCCGGGTGAGGGGCACGAGCACCGTCTGCTCGGACTCGACGGGGATGTCCCCGCCTTCGCCCAGCGTGTAGCTCACCGTGTATTCGACGCCGCCCGCGCGCAGCTGGCGGTAGGTGGGGGTGACGGTTTCGTTGAATACGCGGGAAGACTGGCCGCTGCCCGACAGCGCGCCGATTTCCGCGGCCAGCTCGCCGTCCTCGCGCAGCACGCGGATGTTTGTGATCGGATCGGTGGCGCTGTTGACGATGGTCAGGTAGATCTGGGTGGGCTGGGGCACGGCCATGCCGGACGGCGACGCCGACGGGCTGACCGACAGCGTGTCGCGCGGGTCGGCCTTTTGAAAGCCCACGGCCTCGGAGCTGCTGATCTTCTCGGCGTACGCCAAAGCAGACTGCGCGCTCGCGGCGCCACAGCCCAGCAGACCGGCGCAGCACAGCGCCAGCAAAACACCCGTGAAGAGGGACGTAACCCTTTTTAGCCGCATGGGAACCTACTTCCTGTAAGATAGCCCAGAGGCACGGGCCAAAGCGCCCGCGCCCCTTTGCATATTCTATTGCATTCGCCAACCACTGTCAAGAAACCGCGCCGTCCAGGGTTGATTGTTGCAATACTATTTCACAAATATTACTCCGCCGACCGGATGGCTTCCAGCGACGACAGGCTCATGGCGTGTTGCGCCGGGCGGATGCCCGACACGATCGAAACGACGAGCACGCCCAGCCAGGTGAGCCCCGCCAGCTGCCAGGGGATGATGGACGTGGTGCCGCCCTCGGTGGTGATGGAGCTGGAGGAGGACATGACCTGGGCAACGATCTGCTGCAGCCAGGGCACATTGTTGAGCAGATAGCTCAGCAGGTAGCTGAGGATCAGCCCGATCGCGCCGCCGAACACCCCGATGTAGGCCGCCTCGGACAGGAACATCAGCCGTATGTTGCCCAAGCGGCAGCCCAGCACCTTCATCACGCCGATCTCACGGGTGCGCTCATAGATAGACATCATCATGGTGTTCATGATGGAAAGCGCCGCCACCAGCATGGTGACAACGCCGATGAACCCCAGGAAGCCCTGCATGGTGCGAATCTGGTCTCTGAAGTTCTTCACGGTGTCCAGCATGCTTGAGGGCTGCAGGCCCATGTCCGTGAGCTCGCGCACGGCGGTCTCCACTTCCTCGGTGGATCTGGCCAGCACGTAGACCCGGTCGTAGTTCACGATGGGCTCCCAGCCGAGCTCCTTGCACAGCTTCCGGTTGTCGCGCTGAAAGCGCTTGACCCAGTTCAGGTTCACGATGGCGCCCTGCAGGAAATCCCAGTCGTTGGAGCTGGGGTTGATGATGCCCTGCATCTTGGCCTTGAACTCGTTCTCGATGGTGCGCACCTCGGCTTCCGGGTCGTTGCTGGCCTCGGAGTAGTCGTCGTAGCGCAGGAACAGCTTGTAGTTGGACTTGAACCAGTTGACCTTGGGCAGCGGCAGTTCCTTGCCGTCAAAGAACATCGTCCAGTAGTCGGTGTAGTCGTCGCCCTTCTTCGGGTCCTTGAACTCCATCAGCGCCAGCTCCGACATCAGAAACTCCATGCGGTCGGTGCTGCCGGTGAAGTAGTTGCCCGATTTCAGGCCCATGATCTTGGCGAAATCCTTGGGCAGCACGCCGGTGAGGTAGGTGCGGTTCTCGAGCTTCCCGGTCTGGATGGCGAACTCGGCGTTGATCCAGATGTTCACCAGCGGGGTGACCGCCTCCACGCCGTTGCAGCGCCGGATGCGCGACAGCACGCTGTCGTTGATCTTGGTGATGCGGTTGCCGGTGGTGGTGCCGTCCGATCCGTAGCCGCCGTAGTAGGGAAACACGTTGATCACGCGCAGGTTGGTGTAGCCCTCAAGCGCCTCCATCTGGGTCTTCTCCGCGCCGTAACCCAGCGAGATCGTGACCACGATGGCCGCCGTGCCGATGACCACGCCCAACATGGTGAGCGCCGAGCGCAGCTTTCTGCGCAGCAGGTTGTTCAGCGCCTGGCCGAGAATGTCAATCCATTTCATCGTCTTCCATTGCCCTTCTGCGGCGCTTCCTGGCGCTGACCGTCATGGACACGATCAGCAGCAGCACCAGCGTGCCCAGCGCGACGTACAGCCACAGCGGCAGCTGACCCATAATGTCGTGCGGGGTCACCGTGGGCGGCGGCGGGGGCGCGTCGCCAGCGCCATCATCGCCCTCGTTGTAGAACGACTCGTCATCCAGGCTGCTGGCCGAGAAGGCGAAGGGCATCTTCAAGGATGGCTCCACCGGCTTGCCATTCTCGTCTTCATAGGTGACCTCGACGAACGCCTCATAGCTGCCCATCGCGCTGGGCGTGCACTCCAGATCCAGCGTCTTGGAGGCCGCCGCGTCGATCTGGCCGCCGTGAACCCGGGGGCCGGCGGGCAGGGCGGGGTTGTCGGAAACCACCTGGGCGTACACATTGTACAGCGGGGATTTGCCGGTGTTGGCGATGCTGATGGACAGGTCGAAGCTCTCGTCCACCGTGGCGGTGGTCGAACCCAGCTTCGGCTCTTCAACCTTGATCTTCTGCACCGGCAGCACCTGCACGACCACCGTCTGGCTGTCGGATTTCGCGGCCACCTTCTGATCCTCAAACTCCAGCGCCACTTCCATCTTCACGAAGCGGTTGGCGATCTCCTTTTGGGCGACCAGGTTGATGGGCAGCTCGACAGTGGAGTCGGCGGGGATTTTCGGAACGTATTCCACGTTGGTCTTCTCGCCCGCGGGCAGCACGGCGTCGTCGGTGGCGGTGTAGGTCAGCGCCATGTTTTGCACATACTGCTTCTTGCTGTAGTTGGTGAGCTTCAGAAACAGGGTGAACGGGTCGCCCGCTTTGGGCATGGCGGGCTCGGTGCGCACGCCGGTGATGATGATGCGCGCCTCCGACGTGGGCTTCTCGGTGCCGCTGCTGATGCCGCCCCCGCCGCCGGTGCTGGTGGAGGCCTTCTTGGTGACCTTGACCTTGACGTACAGCGTGGTCGAATGACTGCCGTTGCCGTCGGTCCAGCTCAGCTTGAAGGGCACGTCGTGGGTGGCGACCTTCGCGCCGGAGGCGACGGTCACCGGGAAGGTGGCCAGGCCCTTGTTGGCGCTGCCGCTTGGGGGCAAATCTGTGCGCAGGGCCTCGGGCACGTCTTCGACCGGCAGCGCGATGGCCGTTGCGAACCGGTCGCCGTTGGCGGTGGACACGCTGGCGTTCGAGAACGGGGAGCCCGAGCCGATCTGGGCGGACATGGCGGTGATGTTGGTGTCGGTGACGAACTCCTGGTGGAAGCTGCTCGGCAGCGTGCCCTCGACGTACTCGTTGATCTGGCCGCCGGTCATCGCTTTGTTGCTGATGTAGTTGGCGGCCGTGTCGCCCGTCTTGAAGTAGGCGATCGGAATGTTGATGGTCAGTTTGTCGCCCTGCTTGGCGGTGTAGCTGAGGCTCGGGTTGGCCAGGACGACCGAGTCATACAGCACGTAGACCACGCGGTCCTTCTTGATGTTGTCCAGGTTGTCGCTGGTTGCGGGGTCCCACTTGTTGGGGTTCAGGTAGTAGGTGTGGTTGTCTGTCGTGTTGACCACCTTGTTGTAGGGGGTGACCTTGGACAGACTGACCTTGCCGCCCTTTTTTACTTCAATCGTGTCGGCGGCCGGGAAGGTGGTTTCCACGCCGTTGATCTTGGCATAGAACTCCACAAAATACGTGACGGCCTTGGCCTGAACCTGCGGCTCCGCCGACTGGGGGGTGGGCTCGGCGCTGGGGGCGGGGGTGGCTTCGCTGGGTTCGGTCGGCGCCGGCGTCGGCTCGTGCGTGGGGGCCGGCGTCGGCTCGGCCGGCGGCTGCGGAATCAGGTCGCCGGACACCGGCGTCAGCTCGCCAGGGGCGGGCGCCGGCTTCTTCTTTTTCTTCTTGGCGTCCTTGGAGGCGACCGACAGGGGGCCGTCCGCCTGGATAAACGGGCCTTGCGCAAGGCTGCCCGGCGCTTCGGCCAAGGCAATGCCGCAGGGCAAAGCCAGCGTCAGCGTGAGCAGCAGGGATAGCGCGAGCGCGAGGATGCGTTTGTTGTTCATGGCGGGTCGTCCTCCTCAGAAGTAGGATGAGATGGGGGAAAGGTCAGGCCTGCGCGGCGGCTTCCTGTTCGGCTTCGGCGTCGTCGATTTCCACCACCGTGCCGTCGTCCAGGGTGCGCACCAGCGCGATCTTGGCCGGGTTTTCGTTTTTTGTGTTTTCGAGGATCTTGCCGTCCAGCAGCATGATCACCCGGTCGGCGTACTGCGCCATTTCCGGGTCGTGGGTGACCATGATGAGCGTGGTGTTGCGCTCCTTGCAGATGGTGCGGATCAGCCGCAGAATCTCGCGGCTGGTTTTGAGGTCCAGGTTGCCGGTGGGCTCGTCGGCGAACATGATCTTGGGGGTGGTGACCAACGCCCGCGCGATGCCCACGCGCTGCTGCTGCCCGCCCGACATCTGGGTGGGCTTGTGGCGCATGTGGGACTGGAGCCCAACCGCCGTCAGCATCTTGCGCGCCTGGCGCGTGCGTTGCGCGGCGCTCACGCCCTTGTACATCAGCGGCATGGCCACGTTGTCGAGCGCGGTGTGCATCGCAAACAGGTTGAACTGCTGAAAAACGAAGCCCACGTTGTCCAGCCTGAACTGCACCAGCGAGCCTTCGTCCATGCGCTCAATCTGCTTTCCGGCGATGCGGATATGGCCCTTGGTGGGTTTTTCCAGGCCCGCGATCATGTTCAGCATGGTGCTCTTGCCCGAGCCCGAGCGCCCGATGATGCAGGTGAATTCGCCCGGATAAATCGAAAGCGACACACCGTCCAGCGCGCGCAACTTGGTGGATCCGATCGTGTAAACCTTGGCGACATCGCGGAGCTCGATGATCGGATCGATGTTGGCGCTGGGCATGTTCGCATTCTCCTTTCCGGATGCCATTTGGCCATGCATATATAGGATATTGTATCATAAACGCACGGCAAATCAAATAGTTTGACGCGCGCGCCCGCCAATAAGTTGCAGTAAAGTCAATGGCTGGAAACCCATGAATAGCAAGGCGCGCCGCTGCGTATGCTATCAAAGCACAATTCCGACAAACAAAATAAGTTCTTTTATGAGGAGATGCCTGAATGTCCATGATGGAATGCGCCCACTGCAGGCGGGCCGCCGACGCGCGCTCGATGCGCGGCTGCGATAGCTGCGGAGGCATGGTCTGCGAGGATTGCGGCCAGCAGGTGAGCGAGTGCCCGGGCGAGCACGACGATTACGAGGCGTAGCGCGGCTGATAAGCGGCAATACGGGTTCAATACCAATGAAAAATCGTAACGCCGCGCCGCGCCGGATCTTTTTTTGCGCCGCCGCTTTGGATGTGCCGGCGTTTACGCGGGCGTCAAACGGGCGGGCGAACGCAGTTTCCCCTACGATGCTGTACGGTTTATGCACGTACCCGTAGGGGAAACTGCGTTCGCCCGCCCGTTTCGTTATGCGCGCTTCAGCGTGAAGCTGAAGGTGGATCCTTCGTTCGGCTGGCTCGTCAGGCGGATCTCCTCGCCCATCAGCTTCAGCAGCTCGCTGGCGATGCTGAGCCCCAGTCCCGAGCCCATGCCGCTGTGGGCCTTGTCGACCTTGTAGAACCGGTCAAACACGTACGGCTGGTCTTGCGGGTCGATGCCGATTCCGGTGTCGCCGACGCTGAGCAGCACCCGCTCGTCGTCCCAGGCGGCGCTCAGTGTCACGCCGCCCTCGGGCGTGTATTTGATGGCGTTGTCGATCAAAATCACCAGCACCTGCTCCACCCGGTCGGGGTTGCTCAGCACATCGGGGCAGCCCGACAGCGATTCGTCCAGCGTGAAGCGCAGGCCGCGCTCCCCGGCGATGGGCACGTATTTTTCGGCCAGCTCCTCAAAGATGGGGGTGAGCCGCACCTTCTCGGCGCTCAGCAGCAGCGAGCCGCTCTGCAGCCTTGACAGCTCCATCAGGTCGTCGATCAGCCGGGACAGCCGCATGGTCTCGCGCAGCATGATCGAGTAGTAGCGCTGCTTGGTCTCTTCCTTCTGCACCATGCCCTCGCTCAGCGGCTCCACCAGCGCGCGCATGGCGGTGAGCGGCGTGCGCATCTCGTGGGACACGTTGGCCACGTAGTCGCGCCGCGTGCGCTCGAGCCGCTCGCTCTCGGTGATGTCGGTGAACAGGCCCACGGCGCCGGCGATCTCGCCCGCCTCGTTGAGGATGGGCGCGATGGACATCCGGATCACGCGCCCGGGCAGGTTCAGCGGCCGGGACACGTGCTCGCCGGTTTGGATCGCGCCGCGGAAATCCGCCAGAATGCCCTCGTCCGGCGTGATGCCCATGCGGCCGATGGCCGGATTGGTGTGGGTCACGCGCAGCAGATTGTCCACCGACACGATGCCCTCGCTCAGCCCGTTGATGGTCTGCTCCAGCCGGTTGCGCTCGAGGACGAGCGTCGAAATCGTCAGCGACAGCTCCTGCGACAGGAAGTTCAGCGCGCCACCCAGCTCGCCCACCTCGCCGCGCTGGCTGGCGTCCGCGCGCTGGGTGAAATCGCCCGCGGCCATCTTGCTGGCCACGTTGCGCATCTGCCTCAGCGGGTTCACCACCCGCCCGATCACGTAAAACACAATGATGGCCGTCAGCGGCAGGCTGAGCATCAGCGACAGCATCAGCGCGCCGTTTAAACTGCCCATGGCCAGGCTGGCCTCGATGGCGGGCACCACCATCAGCGTCGCGCCGCGAACGTGGCCGTGCTTGCCGAGCGGCACGCCCACGCCCACCATGGACGTGTGCTTGAGCTGGGGGATGTCGGCGGTCCGAAGCTCGCCCTTGGTCAGCACCATCCGCGCCGCCTCGATCATGCTGTCCTTGACCGGATCCAGCCAGGAGCTGGCGAAGGTCTCTTCGCCGTCCTGGTTGACGACCACCATATAGGCCCCGAGCAGGTTGTCGCTCGCCTGGTCCATGGTGAACGAGCCCAGCAGCCCCGTGAAGTCGAGGCTGTTGCTCTGGAACTGCTCGATCATGCGGCCTATGGAGCGCGCCTTGGGCAGCAGTTCCTCTTCCTTCATGCGCGTGAACAGGCTGCGCGCCACGAAGTTATAGATGATCGTGGTGATCAGCGCGGTGACCAGGATCATCAGCACCACCACGCTGAACAGCCGGACGAACAAGACGCTGTGCCTGCTGCTCACGGCGCGTCAACCTCGAACTTGTAGCCCACGCCGTAGATCGTCTTCAGCCCCCACGGCACGCCCTCCTGGGGCAGCTTCTGGCGGATGCGCTTGATGTGGGTGTCCACGGTGCGCGTGTCGCCGAAGTAATCGTAGCCCCAGACGCGGCTCAGAATCTGCTCGCGCGAAAACACCTGCCCCACGCTCTGCGCCAGCATGTGCAGGATCTCGACCTCCTTGGGCGTGAACGGGATCACCTGGCCCATGGCCTTGACCTGGTAGTTCGACAGGTTGATCTCCAGCTGCGGGTAGCGGATGATGCCGTCGGCCTCGGGCTCCACGGGTTCGGAAAAGCGGCGCAGCACCGCTCGGATGCGCGCCAGCACCTCGCGCGGGCTGAACGGCTTCACGATGTAGTCGTCCGCGCCCAGCTCCAGGCCAAGGATTCGGTCGATCTCCTCGCTCTTGGCGGTCAGCATGATGATGGGCAGCTTGCTGGTCTTCCGGATCATGCGGCACACGTCGGTGCCGGTGAGCTTGGGCATCATCAGATCCAGAATCATGAGGTCGGGGTGCTCGCTGTCCGCCAGCTCCAGCGCCTGCTCGCCGTCATACGCCGACACATGGCCGATGCCCTCTGAATCCAGGTATAAACCCATGGACTCATGCACCACCGGGTCGTCGTCGCAGATCAGGATCAGGGGGCAGGTTCCCTTGGCCATGTGATCACCTCATTCGCTTTCTGCCTACATTATAGGCGCGCGCTCCGGGCAGCGCAACAGCCCGGAACAAGTTGTCATCAGAAAGCCACGATTCGTTCAAGATCAAGGGCCTTCAGGCCAACTATCTTCGCCAACCGCATCACTTCAGGCCGCCCGCCACCATGCACAACCCATCCACCAGCAGCGCCGCCAGCAGCGCGGGCGCGAATCCGTCCACCTGAAATCCCGGGAACACCTGGGGCAGCAGCAGGATCAGCGCGGCGTCCAGCACGAAGTTGAAGAGTCCCATGGTCAGACAGCCGATGGGCAGCGTCAGAATGCGCAGCGCCGGCCGCAACAGCAGATAGACAAACCCGAGCAGCACCCCCGCCAGCAGCGCGGTTTCAAGCTTGTCCGCGCGGATGCCGGGCAGCAGTTGGGTGCAGGTGGGCATGGCCAGCACGCAGCACAGAAACCCCAGCGTGCGCCGCCCCATGGTCGGCCGCCTGCTCATTGAATGGCCTCCGAAAACCGCGCCCATACGCCGGAGGCCAGCGGGTCGCTCCGCAATGCCAGCGGCTGCCTCTGCGTGGGGTGCTCGATGGTCAGGCCATGCGCCCACAGCGCCAGCTGCTCGCCCGGCCTGCCGTTCCCGTAGCGCGCGTCACCCCACAGGGGCAGGCCTGCGTGCGCGTGCTGCACCCGGATCTGGTGCGAGCGCCCGGTGAGCAGATCCACCTCGGCCAGCGTCAGGCCGTCATGGGCGGCCAGCGGCCTCGTGGTGAGCCGCGCCAGCTTCGCGCCGGGCGTGCCCTCGGGCACCACGCTCGAGCTGCCGGTTTTTTCGTCTTTCAGCAGCCAGTCGGCCAGCTCACGCTGCTCCGGCAGACTGCCCTGCAGCACGCAGAGATAGGCCTTCCGGGCAGCGTGTCCGGCGAACTGGGCGCTCAGCCGCGCCGCGGCCTTGCTCGTGCGCGCCAGCACCATGCAGCCGCCCACCGGCCTGTCCAGCCGGTGCACCAGCCCCAGAAACACCGCGCCCGGCTTATTGAACTTCTCGCCGATGAACGCCT
This sequence comes from Eubacteriales bacterium, assembly GCA_031549325.1. Taxonomy (GTDB): domain Bacteria; phylum Bacillota; class Clostridia; order Christensenellales; family Aristaeellaceae; genus JAJDGF01. Next base: position 27,030 of record JAVBQA010000072.1, read on the forward strand.
TGCACGCCGTCAGCACATCCAGATCGCCCGAGGCGTCGGCCTGCACCGGCATGTTGGGCGGTTTCTCGACCGCCAGCAGATGGTTGTCCAAATACAACACCGGAATCTGATAACGCCCAGCCTGTACCTTTTCCATCCTGTTTCCTTCCACAAGTCGGGATGCCCAAGGGGCGTGCCCCTTGGGCGGGGTCAGGGGGGGAACTAGTGTTCCCCCTCGCGCCAGCGGCCCGACGCGCCGCAGGGCAGCACGCCGCCGGCCGTGACGGGCAGCACGATCTCGTCGGCGGCCACTGTTCCGCCGTGTTTCCTGCCCACGGTCATCTGCAGCATGTTGCTCAGCACGGCGGGCTGGAGCCCCGTGGTGTAGCTGTTGATGAGCATGAACAGCGGCGATTCGGACAGCACCTCGGCGCAGGCCGACACCAGCCCGAACAGCTCGTTTTCCAGCTTCCACACCTCGCCGCCCGGGCCGCGCCCATAGCTGGGCGGATCCATCAGAATGCCGTCGTAGGCATTGCCCCGGCGCTGCTCGCGCGAAACAAACTTCAGCGCGTCGTCGATGATCCAGCGCGTTTTGTCCTTGGCGATCCCGCTCAGCGCGCAGTTCTCGCCCGCCCAGGAAACCATGCCCTTGGCGGCGTCCACATGGGTCACCTGCGCGCCCGCCTGGGCGCAGGCCAGCGTCGCGCCGCCGGTGTAGCCAAACAGGTTCAAGACTTTGATCGGGCGGCCCGCACCCTGGATCAGCCCGGCCATCCAGTCCCAGTTCACCGCCTGTTCGGGGAACAGCCCCGTGTGCTTGAAGCCGGTGGGGCGCACGTAAAAGCTGAGCGCCTTGTATTTCACCACCCAGCGCTCGGGCAGCTTTTTCTGGAATGCCCACTCGCCGCCGCCCTTCTCCGAGCGGTGGTAGTGCGCGTCCGCCAGGGGCCACAGCCCCGGGCTCTGCACAGGCCAGATGGCCTGCGGATCTGGCCGCCGAAGCACGATCTCGCCCCAGCGCTCCAGCTTCTCGCCAGCGCCGCAGTCGAGCACCTCGTAGTCCCGCCAGCCGTCTGCAATGAACATTGGTCATCCCTTTCCGGGGGCTCCGCCCCCCATGCCCGGCTCGAGGGTCATTGCCCCTTAAGCATTCCGCCCACGGGCGTCATCTTTCAATCTGGATGTCCATCTTCTCGCCGTTGATGTCCCAGGACTTGCCGCCGGGGGCTTCGGTGATGGCGTTGGCCAGCACCTTTTGCGAGATCTCGCCCGCGAACTTGGCGATGGCGGCCCTAAGCGGCGCGGAGGCGGTGCTGTAGCTGACTTTGATGCGGTCGGTAACCTCGAAGCTCGCGTCCTTGCGCATGGTCTGGATTTTGGAAATCACTTCGCGCATGAAACCCTCCTCGATCAGCTCGGGGGTCAGGTTGGTGTTCAGCACGACCGTCAGCTCGCGCTCGGTCTCGGAGGCGAAGCCCGGCTTCTGCATGGGCTCGGTCAGCACGTCGCCCACGTCCAGCGCGACCTCGGCGCCCTGCACGTCGAACGTCAGCCGCTCGCCGCGCTCAAAGGCGTCCACCACGTCGTTGCCATCCATCTTCAGCAGCGCCTGGCCGATGGCCCCGAGCAGCTTGCCGTACTTCGGGCCCAGCGTGCGCATCTGCGGCTTGCAAAGGTAAGTCGTGAACGCGCGGGCGTCGGTCACGAACTCGACAGTTTTCACGTTCAGCTCGTCTTCGATCAGCGCGGTCAGCGCGGAGGGCAACTCCGCGCCTTTCACGTACAGCGCCTGGGCGGGTTGGCGCACCTTCAGGTTGGCCGAAGCCCTCGCGGCGCGGCCCAGCTGCACGGCGCGGATGACCACGTCCATGTGCGCCTCGAGCTTGGGATCGATCAGCGATTTGTCGGCGGACGGGAAGTCGGTCAGGTGCACCGAGATCGGCGCGCTCAGCCCCTGCTCAGCCACCAGATTCTGATACATGGTCTCGGCCATGAACGGGATGAACGGCGCGCACAGCCCGCACAGCGTGACCAGCACGTGATGCAGCGTCTGGAACGCGGCCAGCTTGTCGCCCTCCGTGCCCGCGGCCCAGAAGCGCTCGCGGCAGCGGCGCACATACCAGTTGGACAGCTCATCCACAAACGCCGCGATGGCGCGGCTGGTCTCGGTGGGCTTGATCGCAGAGAGTCCATCGTCCACGAACGCCACCAGCGTGTTGAGCTTGCTCAGCACCCACTTGTCCATCAACGTCAAGGCGCTCGGATCCGCCTTGTGCTTGCTCAGTTCGTAGCCGTCGATGGACGCGTACAGCGTGAAGAACGCATAGGTGTTCCACAGCGTTCCCATGAATTTTCGCTGCATCTCGGACACCAGCTCGTCGGAGAAGCGGCTGGGCAGCCAGGGCGCGCCCGCGGCGTAGAAATACCAGCGCACGGCGTCCGCGCCCTGCTTGTCCAGCACATCCCACGGGTCGACCACGTTGCCCTTGTGCTTGCTCATCTTCACGCCGTCCTTGTCGCCCACGTGCCCCAGCACCAGGCAGCTCTTGAAGGACGACTTGCCAAACACAAGCGTGGAGATCGCCAGCAGCGTGTAGAACCAGCCGCGGGTCTGGTCGATGGCCTCGCTGATGAAGTCGGCGGGGAAGTTGGCCTCGAAGATCTCCTTGTTTTCAAAGGGATAGTGCCACTGGGCGAAGGGCATGGAGCCGCTGTCGTACCAGCAGTCGATGACCTCGGGCGTGCGCTTCATCTCGGCGCCGCACGCGTCGCAGGTGAGCGTCACCGCGTCGATGTAGGGGCGGTGCAGCTCGGGCAGGTTCTCGGTGTGATGGCCGAGCCTCATCAGTTCCTCCCGGGAGCCGATGACGTGCGTGTGGCCGCACTTGCACACCCACACCGGCAGCGGCGTGCCCCAGTAGCGCTCGCGCGACAGGCCCCAGTCCAGCACGTTTTCGACGAAATTGCCCATGCGACCGTCCTTGATGTTGTCGGGCAGCCAGTTGACGGACTGGTTGTTTTGGACCAGCTGATCGCGCACCTCGGTCATGCGGATGAACCAGGTGGAGCGGGCATAGTAGATCAGCGGGGTGTCGCAGCGCCAGCAGAACGGGTAGTTGTGCGCATAAGGCGCGGTCTTGATGAGCAGAGCGGATTCCTTCAGCGCCCGGACGATTTCGGGGTCGGCTTTCTTCACAAACAGGCCGGCCCAGGGCGTGCGCTTGTCCATCTCGCCCTTGGTGTCCACCAGCTGCAGGAACGGCAGGCCGTTCACCCGGCCCACGCGCGCGTCGTCCTCGCCGAACGCGGGCGCGATGTGCACGATGCCGGTGCCATCCTCGACCGTCACGTAGTCGTCGGCCAGCACGCGCCAGGCCGGCTTGTCGACCAGTTCTTTGACGAATGGGAACAGCGGTTCATACTCCATGCCGACCAGCGCCGAGCCCTTGACAGTCTCGAGCACATGCACCGCGGCATCCTCGCCGAACACTTGAGAAATCAGCGCCACGGCCATGATGTAGGTGTCGCCTTTCAGCTCGAATTTCGCATAATCCACCTCGGCGTTCACGCACAGCGCCACATTGCTCGGGAGCGTCCACGGCGTGGTCGTCCAGGCGCAGAGGTAGGTTTTGGGCGCGCCCTTCACCGGGAAGCGCACGTAGGCGGTCTGGTCCTCGACCTCCTTGTAGCCCTGCGCCACCTCGTGGCTCGACAGCGCGGTGCCGCAGCGCGGGCAGTAGGGGACCACCTTGTGGCCCTTGTACAGCAGGCCCTTGTCGGCGACCTGCTTCAAGGACCACCACACCGATTCGATGTAGTTGTCCTCATAGGTGATGTAAGGGCTCGCCATGTCCGCCCAGAAGCCCACGCGCTCAGACATGCGCTCCCATTCGCCCTTGTACTTCCAGACGGACTTTTTGCACTCCTGAATGAACGGCTCGATGCCGTACTGCTCGATCTGCTCCTTGCCGTCCAGCCCCAGCAGCTTCTCGACCTCCAGCTCCACCGGCAGGCCGTGGGTGTCCCAGCCCGCCTTGCGCAGCACCATCTTGCCCTTCATCGCCTGGTAGCGCGGGATCAGGTCCTTGAACGCGCGGGTCTCGATGTGGCCGATGTGGGGCTTGCCGTTGGCCGTCGGCGGCCCATCGTAGAAGGTGAACACGTCGCACCCCTTGCGCAGGTCGATGGACTTTTGGAAGATGTCGTGCTTTCGCCAGAACTCGATCACCTCGGCCTCGCGCGCGAGGAAATCCAGGTCGGTGGACACTTTCTTGAACATGGTTGAAACCCCTCCTGACTGATGATGTGCCGGGGCCGGGCGGACGATCGCGGATCGCCCACAGACAAAAACCACCGCCCCTTTTTGGGACGATGGTTCAATCGCGGTACCACCCAATTTGGCGCGGATGCGCCCTCTTCGTGCACACGGTTCATGTGCGGCCGCTGTAACGGGCGAAACCCGGCGAAGCCTACTGTCTTTCAGCCCGCTGCTCCGGGGTGATTCCCTTTGTTTCCGCCCTCCGGACTCTCACCCAATGCCCGGCTCTCTTTGCGGCGCGAAACCAAGGCGCTCCCCATCTGCGCAGATTTATGTACACTATTATAGCGCATTTCGAGCGGTTGTAAAGCCCGGCGAGAAATTTAACCGCTGAGCGGGAGCTTGTTCTCCTCGGCCCAGGCGCGGGCGTAGCTGCCTTCCGGGGCAGTGATCGCAAGGTTTTTGCGGCGGCTGAACGCGCCTGGACCGATCTGCTGCACCGAGCTGGGGATTTCGACGCTTCTCAGCTTGGGACAACGAAAGAACGCGTATTCGCCGATTTCGGTCAGCGAGTCCGGCATGGCCACCCTTGTCAGCGACTTGCTGTAGGAAAGAGCATGGGCGTTGATGGCTTTTGTGCCCTCCGGGATGGTGTATTTTTTGTCGGGTTTGGCGCTCGGATAGGCCACCAGCGCATCGGTGCGCGCGTCGAACAATACGCCGTCCACCGAGCGGTAGTTGGGGTTCCCCTCGGCCACCAGAATCTTTCTCAATCCGCTGTCGGTGAACGGGTACTCGCTCACCGTCTCGACTTGAGCGGGCAGCGTGATCTCTCGCAGCGCGTCGCAGCCGAAAAACGCGCCCCAGCCAATACTTTTAATGCCCTCGGGCAGCAACACTCGCGCAAGTGCCGCGCAGTCGTAGAAAACCTCATCTTCGATACTCGTGACGCCCGCCGGGATCTCGATGGACCTCAGCCGATCGCAGTTTCCAAGCGCACTCTCGCCAAGGTGAGTTAGCCCGTCCGGCAGCTTGATCTCGGTCAATGTGCGGCAGTGATAAAACGCCATATCACCAATGTAGGTTACGCCTTTTGGAATCTCGATTCGCCGCAGCTCTTGACAGCCGCCAAACACGCCACCTTCGATGCGCGTCAATTCCTTGGGCAACGTGGCGCGCCGCAGCTTTTTGCAGCCATAAAACGCACTGTTGGCGATATGGGTTACGTTCTCAGGGATCTCGATCTCCCGCAGTTCCCAGCAGTGGTTAAAAGCCGCTTCGCCGATGGATTCGAGGCTCTTGGGTAGTGACACCTGGCGCAGCGCGCGGCAGGAAAACGAAAACATACCCAGGCGCTTTACGCCCTCGGGGATGGTCACTGTCTTCAGTTTGGCATGCATACTGAACGCGTCGTCCCCGATGGCCACCACGGGGTGGCCATCGAGCGAGGCGGGGATGTCGAGGGTGGTGTCTGTGCCTGTATATCTGGTGATCACCGCGCCGCCGTCCTGCAGCCCATAAGCGTAGTCGCCGCTGACGAGCGGCGCCGGTTCGGCCCGCGCGCCCGCCATCCAAAGCGCCAGCGCCAGCACGATCAATGGGCCAAGCCGCCGCATACAAACCCCTCCATTCTTGGATGCTTATGGAAGTTGGACGCGGGCGGCGCGCGCCGTGTTCCGCCGTCGCGCGGAATACATGAAATGGCAGCGCGCGGCCATACTATGCGCAGCATGTAAAGGAGCGGAAAACCAATGCTGGTGTATCTTTCCACGCTGGCCGCCGCGCTGTTTTATGCGGCGCAGGTTCCCATCCGGTTCGCGTTCACGCTGAAGCTAGGGCCGGTCAATCAGCTGAGCGTGGGTGTCGGGCTGTTTTGGGCGCGGCTGATCTACAAAAAAGAGGTGCCGATCACCGGCAGTTTGCTCAAGTCTGGGTATGAAAAGTATGGGGGCCACGAGGAAACCGAGATCCTGAAGGCCAGCCTGCACGCCGCGCACCGTTTTCTGCAGCGCTCCCGCGTCGAGGACGGGCGGCTGTCCATTGCGATCGGAACCGGAGACGCGGCCCGGACGGCGCTTTTGTGCGGGGCGATTGAGGGGGCTGCTTCGGCGCTGAACGGCTGGAGCGGCGTGCGCCTTCCGGTGCGGGTCGCGCCCGATTTTTCCGGGCAGCAGCTAATGGTCTCCGCGGGCGGAATGGCGCATGTGCGCGTGGGGCATATTATCGATGCGGCGCTGGCATTTGCGCGCCACTTGATGACAGGGAGGATTCAGCGATGGACAAGCACCCAATTGAGAACATCATGACCACCACCATGGAGAGCATTCGCGACATGGTGGATGTAAACACGGTGATCGGCGAGCCGATCCAGACACAGGACGGTGGCACGGTGATCCCGCTGTCCCGCGTCAGTTTCGGGTTTGTGGCGGGCGGCGGTGAGTATCAGTGCGGCAAGAACGGCCACACCGAGGCCAACACCGGCAAAAACGGCGAGCTGCCGTTCGGCGGCGGCACAGGCGCGGGGGTGTCGGTGCAGCCGATGGGCTTTCTGGTGGTGAACGGCGAGAGCGTGCGGCTGCTGCCCGCGCAGTACAACGACGCCGCCGACCGCGTGGTCGAGCTGGTGCCTCAGGTGCTGAGCGAGCTGAAGGGGTATCTGCAGACTTGCCGGGAAAAGAAGATTCCGAAAAAGCTGTCCCCGAACGAGGAACTGTAGAGACAAACGCGGGCGAACGTTGGTCGCCCGCACAGCCTGTCAAAGGGCCTTTGTGATGAGGGGAAGGAACGTTGAGCCTGCAGAACAGCCAGGCCAAGGAGGTTTTCGGGGGCCGAAGCCCCCCCTCAGAACTCAATGCCCCGCCGCGCGTCGATGCCCTGCTGGTAGGGGTGCTTGACGCAGCGCATCTCGGTGGCGTAGTCGCAGGCTTCGATCAGGCCCTGGGGCGCGGCACGACCGGTCATGACCAGCTCCGTGCCGTGGTACTTGTGCTTGATGAGGTATCTGATCTGGCTCTCGTCGACCGCGCCCGAGTGCATGGCGCCCATCAGCTCGTCCAGAATCACCAGGTCGGTGTGGGGATCGAGGGCGGCCTCGCAGGCCTGGTCGAACAGCGCTTGCTGCGCTTCCGTCCAGACGGCTTTCTCCTCCGGC
>JAVBQA010000054.1:0-51263 GCA_031549325.1 Eubacteriales bacterium
AAACAGCCGGTCTTGACCAGCTTGACTTCTTTTTCAAGTTTGTTCTGCGAAAGCAGCTCCTCGAAGCGGTCGAACAGCTGCATGGAACCGGACGACGTGCAGCCGGTGCCGCCGCAGATCAGGACATGGGAACGGAAAAGGTCCATAATCGATTACCTCCCTCAGTTACTTCTGCTCGGCGGCTTCCGCGGCGCCGATGGTGTATTCGTCGACCACGCGGCCATTGACCACATGCTCGGCCACGATGCGCGACACCATCTCCGGGGTGACCTTGACATAGGTCACTTTGTCCTGGCCGGGCAGGGTGATTTCGACCATGGGCTCCAGGCGGCACATGCCGATGCAGCCGGTCTGCGCGACCGTCACATCCAGCAGCCCGCGCTTGGACACTTCGTCCAGGAAAGCAAGCATCACCGGGCGCGCGCCGGCTGCGATGCCGCAGGTGGCCATGCCCACCACGATGCGGGTGCCCTCATGCTCTCTTCTCAGGTTGACCTGATCCAGCGTCTTCTGGCGAATGGCTTCCAGTTCGGCGAAAGACTTCATAATATGATTCCTCCATATTCATTACTGTTTGTTCGCGGCTTCAACGTCGGCAAATCCTTCATGGAGCGCCTCGTTGATCCAGGCCATCACACTTGGCTCGTTCAGGGGAACGCCTTGCAGCACCTGGCGCAGCTCGCGCGTGTCAAACGCGTACTCCGCCTCGTCAATGCGGTACTTCAGCACGAAGTCCGGCCTCTCGGGCGCGCCGAGGATCAGGCTGCGCATCGTGCCGATCAAATCCCCGATGGGGGGTAGATCCATGTGCGAGCGCTTGAACGCCGCGACAAGCTCCGTGCCCACGCCCGGCGTGGACTCGATCCGGAACGCGCCGTCGCACATCTCGGCGCACTGCTTGAACATCGGAATGCCGAGGCCCACCTTGCGCGTGGTGCGGGTGGTGGCAAACGGGCTGGTGACGCGCGCCAGCAGCGCCGCGTCCATGCCCTTTCCATCGTCTTTTATCGAGATGGTCAGAATGTCCCTGGCCGTGTCGATCAGCACCTCGATGACCACGAGCTTGGCGCCCGCCGTGATCGAGTTTTGTACCAGATCCAAAATGTGAAGCGACAGCTCGAACATTTACATCGCCTTGTACTTGGCCACGATGCCCGGGATGTCCTCCGGCGCCAGGCGGCCGTACACGTCTTCATTGATCATGATGACCGGCGCCAGGCCGCATGCGCCCAGGCAGCGCGTATCGCGAATGGTGAAGCGCCCATCCTTGCTGGTCTTGCCCACAGGCGTCTCGGTCTCAGCCACCATCTTGTCGAGAACGGCCTTCGCGCCGCGCACGTAGCACGCCGTGCCCATGCACACACCCACGATGAACCGCCCGCGCGGCTCCAGCGCGAACTGAGAGTAGAATGTGGCCACGCCGTAGACCTCGCTCAGCGAAACGCCCAGCCCCTCGGCGATGTGCACCTGAACGTCCTTGGGCACGTGTCCGAAGATCTCCTGAGCGTCCTGCAGCGAGCGCATGACCGCACCTTTTTGCCCTTTTTGCTGTGCGATCACGTCGTCCAGCTGCTTGAGCATGTCCTTGTTTTCCAAGACGGACATTGGATGGAACCCCCCTTAGTTAAAAAATTGTCACAGTTAGCCCTACCTAATATATGCGGTTTTCCGCCATCAATGATTGTAGCATAGTCACGGTTATGATTGCATTCAAAAAACACAATCTTAACAATGGAAAGAAGCGGCTGTGTGCTATACTCGGGGCGGAATTGCGAGGAAAGAGGTGGCTGCGATGAAAGCGAGCGTTTTGAAGCATTGCGACAATACTTTGAAGAATGGATGGGATGGTTTTGAGGAATGCGAGGTTTCGCAAGTTTCTGTCGTATTTTCACCCGTATAAGGGGCTGCTGGCTGCCGATGTCGCGTGCGCGCTCGCGTCCGCTGGCATCGCGCTGCTGATCCCGCTGGGCATCCGCGCGATCACCGGGCAGCTTGCGCTGAGGGCGGATTACGCGGGCATCTATAGGACGGGTGCGTTTTTGGCGTTTCTGGCGCTGGCGCAAGTGGCATGCAGCTACTTTTTCGACTACAAGGGGCACGCCATGGGCGCGATGATGGAGCGCGATCTGAGAAACGAGCTGTTTGCGCACTATCAGCGCCAGTCGTTCTCGTTTTTCGACGACCAGCGCGTGGGAAAGCTGATGAGCGGACTCACCAGCGACCTGCTGAACCTGGCCGAGCTGTACCACCACGGCCCGGAGGACCTGGCGGTGTATCTGGTGAAGTTCATCGGCGCGCTGTGGATCCTGCTGGGGATCAACAGGCCGCTGACGGTGGTGATGCTCTGCTTCCTGCCGCTCGCCGCCGTGTTCACGCTGATATTCGGCAAGCGGCTGAACCGCGCGTTCGCCGTCAGCCTTCAGCGCATCGCCGATGTGCAGGGCCGCGCGGAGGAGAGCCTGTCGGGCGTGCGCGTGGTGCAGGCGTACAACGCGCAGGCGCAGGAGGATGAAAAGTTCCGGGCCGAGAACCAGGCCTACCTGGGCAGCCGCGTGGCGATCTACAAGGGGGAGGCGGTGTTTTACAACGGGCTGCAGCTGCTGGGGCAGCTGCTCACCATCGCGCTGGGCGTGTTTGGCGGCTTGGCCATCCTGGGCGGCGGGCTTTCCCTGGCCGACCTGGTGGCGTTCCTGCTGTACGCCAACTATCTGGTGGAACCCATGACCAAGCTGAGCCACATCATCACCCAGTACCAGGAGGGCATCGCCGGGTTCAACCGGTTCTGCGACATCGTGGAGGAGGAGCCGTCGATTCAGGATGCGCCGGACGCCGTGGATCTGCCGGACGCCCGGGGCGAGGTGCGGTTCGAGGGCGTCAGCTTCCGGTACAAAGAGGGCCTGGAGCACGTACTGAAGGGCATCTCGCTGACCGCGAACCCGGGCGAGACGCTGGCCATCGTGGGCTATTCGGGTGTGGGCAAGACCACGCTGTGCGCGCTGATCCCCAGGTTTTACGACGTGAGCGCCGGTTCGGTTTCGATCGATGGGCTGGACGTGCGCAAGATCAGGCTGGCGTCGCTGCGGGCCTTGGTGGGCGTGGTGCAGCAGGACACGTATCTGTTCTCGGGCAGCGTGCTGGAGAACATCCGCTACGGCCGCCCGGAGGCCGAGCCCGCGCAGGTGGTCGAAGCCGCGAAGAAGGCCCACGCGCACGCGTTCATCGAGGCGCTGCCGAGCGGCTACCAGACCGACATCGGCTACAAGGGGGTGAAGCTCTCCGGTGGCCAGCGCCAGCGCATCTCGATCGCCCGCGCGTTTCTGATGGATCCCAGGATCCTGATCCTCGATGAGGCCACCAGCGCGCTGGATTCCGAAAGCGAGGCGCTCGTGCAGAGCTCGCTGTCCGAACTCTCCAAAAACCGGACCACCTTTGTGATCGCCCACCGCCAGAGCACCATTGAGCACGCCGACCGCGTGCTGGAGCTGACGGGGGAGGGGATCGCGGAGCGGAAAGGATAAGCGAGACGGAGCCCCGCGCAAAAAAGAACCCATCCGACGACGTGCGCCGTATGGGTTCTTTTTGCGTCAGCGGTTTAGTACATCCCGCCCATGCCGCCGCCCTGGGGCATCGGCGCCGGAGGATTCTTGTCGGGGAGGTCGGTGACCAGCGACTCGGTGGTCAGCACCATCGCCGCCACGGAGGCCGCGTTCTGCAGCGCGCTGCGGACAACCTTGGTCGGGTCGATGACACCGCGCTTGGTCATGTCGGCGAAGTCGTCCTTGGCGGCGTCGTAGCCGTAACCCAGCTGGTTCTTGGCCTTGATCTTCTCGACCACCACCGAGCCCTCGACGCCCGCGTTGGTGGCGATCTGGCGCACCGGCTCTTCCAGGGCGCGCAGCACGATCGCGATGCCGGTCTTGACGTCGCCCTCCGTCTTGTCGATCAGGCCCTCGACCTGCTTGCTGGCGGTGATCAGCGTGGTGCCGCCGCCGGGCAGGATGCCCTCTTCGACGGCCGCGCGGGTGGCGGCCAGCGCGTCTTCGATGCGCAGCTTGCGCTCCTTCATCTCGATCTCGGTGGCCGCGCCCACGTTGATGACGGCCACGCCGCCGGCGAGCTTCGCCAGGCGCTCCTGCAGCTTCTCCTTGTCGTAGTCGGAGGTGGTCTCCTCGATCTGGGCGCGGATGCTCGCCACGCGCGCCTTGATCTCGGACGGATCGCCCGCGCCCTCGACGATGGTGGTGTTCTCTTTGTCCACCTTGACCTGCCGCGCCTTGCCCAGCATGTCGATGGTGGCTTCCTTGAGCTCGAGGCCCAGCTCCTCGGTGATGACCTGGCCGCCGGTCAGGATCGCGATGTCCTGCAGCATGGCCTTTCTCCGATCGCCAAAGCCGGGGGCCTTGACGGCGACGCAGTTGAACGTGCCGCGCAGCTTGTTCAGGATCAGCGTGGCCAGCGCCTCGCCCTCGATGTCCTCAGCGATGATGAGCAGCTTCTTGCCGCTCTGCACCACCTGCTCGAGCAGGGGCAGGATCTCCTGGATGTTCGAGATCTTCTTGTCGGTGATCAGGATCAGCGGGCTGTCCATCTCGGCCACCATCTTCTCGGTGTCGGAGACCATGTAGGCCGAGCAGTAGCCGCGGTCAAACTGCATGCCCTCCACGATGTTCAGCTCGGTCTTGAGCGTCTTGGCTTCCTCGACGGTGATGACGCCGTCGTTGCCCACCTTCTCCATGGCGTCCGCGATCAGCGCGCCGATCTCCTCGTCGCCCGAGCTGATGGTGGCGACCTGCGCGATGTCCTTCTTGCTCGAAACCGGCTTGCTAAAGCCGCCGAGCGCCTTCACGGCCTCGTCCGTGGCCTTCTCGATGCCGCGGCGAATCCCCATCGGGTTCGCGCCCGCAGCCACGTTCTTCAGGCCCTCGCGGATGATGGCCTGGGCCAGCAGGGTGGCGGTGGTGGTGCCGTCGCCGGCCACGTCGTTGGTCTTGGTGGCGACTTCCTTGACGAGCTGAGCGCCCATGTTCTCAAAGGCGTCCTCCAGCTCGATTTCCTTGGCGATGGTCACGCCGTCGTTGGTGATCAGCGGAGCCCCGAACTTCTTGTCCAGCACCACGTTGCGGCCTTTCGGGCCCAGGGTGATCTTGACGGTGTCGGCCAGGGCGTTGATGCCCTTTTCCAGCGCGCGGCGGGCTTCCTCGCCGTAAATCAGTTGCTTAGCCATGATGTATTCCTCCTATTTTCAATGCATGAAATGCGTTGCTTGCTTATTCAACCACCGCGAGGATGTCAGACTGGCGAACGATGATGTATTCCTCGCCGTCCAGCTTGACTTCGGTGCCCGCGTACTTGGAGTAGATGACCTTCTGTCCGGCCTTGACCTGCATCGTGATCTCCTTGCCATCCACGTTGCCGCCCGGACCCACCTCAAGAATCTCCGCCATCTGCGGCTTCTCTTTCGCAGCGCTGGTGAGCAGAATGCCACCCTTCGTGGTCTCTTCCGCCTCCAGGTTCTTGATGACGACGCGATCACCCAACGGTTTGATCTTCATGCTGTAGCCTCCTCAATCCCTCAGTTATTGTTAGCACTCGAATCGGTCGAGTGCCAATTCACATGCATTAGTTTACCCAATATTCCCGGAAAAGGCAATGGGGTAAGCGGGTAAATTTGTGTAAAATTTTCTGAGGCGGCGGGGGCTGGCTCATTCCAGCCAGCGCGCGGCCAGGCCCGGACCCCGCTCTTCCAGCTGATCTCCCTTCTTTTCGCGAAACTGGATGATGCCGCGCTCGTGAAAGCTGGTGCGCCGGTGCCCGCAGAGCATCACGTTGTCCATCAGCTGCACATCGATGGCGCTCAGCAGCTCATTCAGCCGCGCGATGAAGGCGATGTCCTCGGGGCCGGGTTCCATGTGCGCGGGCAGGCGCCGCTGCAGAATGACCACGGTCTGGGCGTGGTAGCGCAGCGTGGTGTCGAGCACCAGCCGGGCGTTCAGGCGCTGGATCATGCCCTGGCCCTCGGCCAGCTTGGCGCTGTGCAGCAGGTGCCCCATGGGGTTCATGTTCAGCACCCACAGCTGCTCGCTGAGCGCCTGCCCGAACAGGCGCTGGCCGAAATCGGTCACCCGGGACAGGCGGTCGAGAAACGGCCGGTCGCATAGCCGCAGCGCGCTGTAAGCGTCCAGCAGCGGCCCGAGCTCGGTCAGCCACTCGGCGGTGCTCAGCCCCACGCCGGGCACGCCCGTCAGATCTTCTCTGGAGGCGGAAAACACGCCCGCCAGCGAGCCGAACCGCTCGATCAGCTGGTGGGCCAGCGGATTCACATTGCGCAGCGGGATGGTGAAATATAGCAGGAATTCCAGCACCTCGTGCGCCTCAAAGCCCGCGAGGCCCTCGCGCTCGAACCGCTGGCGCAGCCGGCCCCTGTGCCCTTCGTGCAGCTGGGACATCGCGCGGCCCCCTTTCTTTTGTGAAAACGCTTTGTTCATTTTATCATAAGCGCGCGCAAACCGCAAAGCAGCATTTTCAGGGGACGTGCAGAATAAGAATGAAAACGGAACGCCACAAGACCGGAGGGATGGTCATGCGCAAGGACCAACCAGAGGAGCGGACATTTCGGCCGCACACCCTGACCATGGACGGCCGCCAGCACGCGCTGATCACGGGCGTTGAGGACGTGGACAGCTTCAACGAGGAGATGATCGTGCTCCTGACCAGCGCGGGGGCCATGACGCTGGTGGGCACCGGGCTGCACATCAGCCAGCTGAACCTGGACGACGGTCAGCTGGTGATCGACGGCCAGATCCAGGCGCTGGAGTATGATGAGCGCTCAAAAGCCGGGCGCGGCTCGGTATTCGGCAAGCTATTCAAATAAACCGGCGATCCGGCGGCCCACCTCACCTCACGGCCCCGCGCGCGGGACGGATATAGGAGATCGCCATGCTGTTTCACACCTATGACCAGGCGCGGGTGTTTCTGGGCATGCTGTACGCCGGCATCGCCATCGGCGTCTGGTACGACGCGCTGCGCCTGGTGCGCGGCCTGCTGGACGCGGGCAAGTGGCTCACCGCCGCGCTGGACGCCGTGTTCGCGCTGGGCGCGGCGTGCATCCTGATCGGGTTCATGCTGCTGGCCAACTACGGCGAGCTGCGGCTGTATTGCCTGCTGGGCGCGAGCTGCGGCGTGATGCTGTACGCGTTCACCATCGGCCCGCTGCTGAAAGCCGTGCTGGTGAAGCCCAGCGCATGGGTTCTCGCGCGGCTGCGCAAGCTATTCTCGATGCCCTGGGCAAAAAAAGTATTTCGGTGAGGCAGGAAAAAGCATGGATATGCAGAATATAGAAAAATGCATAGGTCTGCTCAAATACAATTTGAAAGCGTGGTGCGCGCTTGTGACACGAAAGAGAAACATAAAACCCCGGTTTTGGCTGATGCTGATGGTCGTCATGCTGGTGGTTTTCGTCAGCATCTGGGTCAGCGGCGACGGCATTCTGAACCGGCAAGCCGCGCAGGTGGCCCAGCTCGAGTCCGACCAGGAAAAGGCCGCGGCGGCCAACGCCGAGCTGGAGCGCAAAATTTCCTTTGCCAAGACGGACGAATATGTCGAGCGCGTGGCGCGCGAGGAGCTGGGGCTGCTCAAGCCCGGCGAGATTCGCTATGTAGCCGGTTCGGAGGGCAGCACGCAGACCGATGGCCAATAATTCATCATCGCCAAGAATCGCCGCGCTGGACGTGGGGTCCAATTCGGTTCGCCTGTTGGTGGCCGAAGCGCGCGGCGATTTGTTGTTTCCGGTTTTTTCCGACCGGATCACATCCAGGCTGTTTGCCGGGCTCCAGGGCGGGCGGCTGCATAAGGACGCCATCGCCCGCACGCAGGACGCCATCTTGAGGCTGGCCGACGGGGCGCGCGCGCAGGGCGCTTCCCGGGTGTTCGCCTTTGGCACCAGCGCCATGCGGGATGGGGAGAACCGGGGCGAGCTGATCGAGTTCGCGGCGCGCCACGGCGTTTCGCTTCAGGTGATGTCCGGCGATGAGGAAGCGGCCCTCAGCTATGCGGGCGCGGCGCCAGGCGGCAGCGCGGGCGTGATCGACATCGGCGGGGGAAGCACCGAGCTGCTGCTCGGCGAGGATGGGGTGGTTCAAAAGGCCGCCTCGGCCCAGATGGGCGCGGTGCGGCTGCTGGACATGCTGGGCGGCGTGCCGGACGCGGAGCGCATGATTGGCACGGCGAAGGCGGCGCTTTGTGGCGCCTGGACGCCGGTGAGGGCCCCGCGCCCTGCGCGCTGGATCGGGCTGGGCGGCACGATCACCAGCCTGGCGGCCATGCAGCTCGGGCTTAAGACCTATGATCCGGAGCGGATCGAGGGCGCGCCCATCCGCGCCGGGGCGGCGCGGTCCTGGCTGGATGCGCTTTTGGGCATGCCGGTGGAATCGCGCAAGCGGATCCCCGGGCTCAATCCGGCGCGGGCCGACATCATGCCCTGCGGCGTGGCGATCCTGTGCGCTTTTTTCGCACTGAGCGGGGCAGACCTCGTGTTTGCCAGCGACCGCGACAATCTGTTGGGGTATCTCAAGAAAAAGGTTGCAGAAGGGCTTGACAAACCTGCCGACATGCGGTAAAATACTCTTTGCGCCGCGGGGTAGAGCAGTCCGGTAGCTCGTCGGGCTCATAACCCGGAGGTCGAGGGTTCAAATCCCTCCCCCGCAACCAATCAATGCCGGTTTGGGTTTCATACCCAGATCGGCATTACATGGCGGCATAGCTCAGTTGGCTAGAGCATTCGGTTCATACCCGGAGTGTCGTTGGTTCGAATCCGACTGCCGCTACCACAGACGAGCCTGAGAACGTTGAGTTCTCAGGCTCATTTCTTTTTCATCTCACCCGGTCATTTGTGCCTTATGCAACTCTTGTTTTTCGCTTCTTCGCGAAGGCGGCGTCGATCCTTTTTTAACGATGAGGCGGATGCCGAGGGGCGAATCAAAGACCGCCTTTTTTTGAACAATCTGCCGAATGAGCGGGCCGGGGTCAGCAGAAGCATTGCATTCATCGAAGCAAAGCGGGCGTTCCACGACGGGGTCATCGCCAAAGACATTCGATGTTTCTGGAATCTCCTCAACGCGGATGATTCGTGAGCAAAGAGGCCTGCATCGTTTGCAGGAACCGCGTGGCGGCCTTTGAAAACGCCGGATGCTTTTTCCAGACGAGGTGCAGGCGCGCCTCCATGCGGGGCGTCAGGGGCCGGAAGCAAAGCGGGCTGTCCGGGCCGGTGTTCGCCAGTTTGTCCAGGCACAGCGCGTAGCCCATGCCTTCCTCCACCAGAATCGCAGCGTTGTAGATCAGGTTGTAGCTGACCGCGATGTTCAGCGATTCGGCGCCTCCGCCCACCCAACCGGACAGCTCGCCCCGAAGCATCGCTTGGCGGGAGGCCAGCAGCGGGACGCCCCGAAGCGCGTCCGGGGGGATGCCGTCCAGTGCCGCAAGCGGGCTGTCCCTGCGCATCAGAAGCCCCCACGTGTCCGCTTGGGGGAGCAGCAGCGAGTCATATTTCCTGGCATCCAGCGTGCCGATCAAAAGGCCGAAGTCCAGCAGCCCCTTGTCCAGCCGCTCGGTCACGTCCTCGGCGTTGCCGCTGTGGAGGTGGAAACGGATCAGCGGGCATTCGGCCCGCAGCCGGGCAATCGCTCTGGCGATCAGCCGCATGGCGTCGGTCTCGCCGCCGCCGATATACACCTCGCCGGTGATCATCTCGTCCGACGCGCACAGATCCGCCTGGGTCTTGTCCGCGAGGTCGACGATCTCCTGCGCGCGCCGGAGCAGAAAAGCGCCCTCCTCGGTCAAGGCGATCCGGCGGCTGCCCCGCAGAAACAGCGTCTTGCCCAGCGCTGCTTCCAGCTCCGCCAGCTGGCGCGACAGCGTGGGCTGCGTGATGTTCAGCGCCTGCGCCGCCGCGGAAACGCTCCCCGCGCGCGCCACCGCCAGAAAGTACCTGAGCACCCGAAGTTCCACGCGCATCCCCCCTGCTCTGACAACAGTATAGCGCATTTGATCGATGCCCGCAAGGCATGGGTTCTCATTGAATATAGGCATTGGACATTCAAGACCGCGGGGCTTACAATGGAAACACCCTGGGGAAAGGAGTGCGGCCGATGAGGCGACCGATGATTCGGATGCTGTTGTATGTCGCCGGATTGTGCATCATCGCCATCGGCATCAATCTGGCGGTGAAATCCGCGCTGGGCGTTTCGCCGGTGTCGGCGTTCACCGTGCCCATTGGCCAGATCAGCGGCGTCAGCCTGGGCGCGGTCACGGTGGCTGTGTACGCCGTGTTTGTGCTCATACAGCTGGCCGTGCTGGGCCGGCGGTTTCGGCCGAAGCTGCTGCTGCAGATGCCGTTCAGCATGGCATTCGGCTGGTTTATCAACCGCGCCGGCCCGATGCTGGGCTGGGTTCAGCCGACCGGCTACGTTCAGCAGATGGCGCTGCTGCTGCTCAGCATTGCGGTGTGTTCGCTGGGGGCGGCGCTGTACATCGCCATGGACTTGGTGCCCAACCCGCCCGAAGGGCTGATCCTGGCGGTCTGCGCGCGGTTCGGCGTGGCGTTTTCCCGGGTGAAGCTGGTTTCGGACTGCGTGTTCGTCGCGCTGGGGGTTGCGCTGTCGCTGCTGTTCATGGGGCGCGTCACGACGATCCGCGAAGGGACGGTCATCGCGGCGCTGCTGACGGGCAGGCTGATCGGGCTGTTTTCAGCGCGCATCGGGCCGACGCTCCGGAGACTCGCGTTTGACCCAAAGACGGATGCGGGAGGTGTTGCCCATGACGCATGAGACGATCCACCTGACGCCGGATGGCAGGGTGCGCCTCAAAACGTACATCCACGAGGCGCATCAAAACGGCGTTCCGACGCCGAAGCGCCCGGCCATCATTGTGTTGCCGGGCGGCGCGTTCACGTTTTTGTCGGATCGTGAGGCCGAACCGGTGGCGCTCACCTTTGCGCGGGAGGGGTTCCACACCTTCGTGCTCAGCTATTCGATTGGCGACGACTCCGTGTTTCCAAATCCGCTGGACGACGTGTCCGGGGCGATCTGGACGGTGCGGCAGCGCGCGGAGGCATGGGGCATTGAAGCGGATCAGATCGCGCTGATGGGTTTCTCGGCGGGCGCGTGCGTGGCGGCGATGTCCGCGACGCAGTGGAACACGCCGGGACTGGCGCGGCGGGTCGGCGCGCCGCCGGATGGCATCAAGCCCAACGCCGCCGTGATCGGCTACGGCGCGAGCCTGCTCTCCACCATCTTCGACAGCGACGATGAGGATCTGATCGTGCCCGCGCCCGGAAAGCTCACCGCCGACCGCACGCCGCAGGTGGACGTGGTCAACTACGTGGGGCCGCACACCGCGCCGATGTTCATCTGGCACAACCGGTATGACAAGCTGGTGCCGGTCAAAAACGCGCTGCTGATGGCGGATCAGATGGAGCGGCACAAGCTGCCCTTCGAGCTGCACATCTTCCAAAGCGGAGAACACGGCATGTCGGTGAACAACCTGCTGTCCAATCCCACCGGAGAGGGGATCGACGACAGCGTGAGCCAATGGGTGTCTCTGTGCGCGCGCTGGCTCAGAAAGCTGTTTGCGCAACGGACGGTACCGCGAAAAGGAGCGATGCAAGGATGACGATGGCACTGAGCGAATTTCTGGATCACCTGAACAGCAAAGAGCGGATTGTGGCCGGATCGGATGTGCACCAGCACATGCTGGCAATCAGCCAGGAGGCGCAGCAGATCACCATGGAGCTGAACGCGAGCTATCACACGCCGGAGCAAATCCGCGCGCTGATGTCCCGGCTGACCGGGCGGGAGGTCGACGAGTCGTTTGGCCTGTTCCCGCCGTTTTACACCGACTGCGGCAAGAACATCCGGTTGGGCAAGCGCGTGTTCATCAACGCGTGTTGCTGCTTTCAGGATCAGGGCGGCATCACCATCTGCGACGGCGCGCTGATCGGCCACAGGGTAGTGCTGGCCACGCTGAACCACGACATGGCCCCGGACAGGCGCGCCTCGCTGCAGCCTGCGCCCATCGTGATCGGCGAGAACGTGTGGATCGGCTCCGGCGCGGTGGTGCTGCCCGGCGTGACCATCGGAGACGGCGCGGTGGTGGCCGCGGGGGTGGTGGTGACGAGGGACGTGCCGCCGAACACCGTCGTGGGCGGCGTGCCCGCCAGGATCCTCAAGACAGTGGGCAGCACACCCTGACCATGGATTCCCGCCGCGCTGGGAACCGGCGCCGGCGTTTTTCGCGCATGCGGAAGCCTTTCGGATGGTTGTGATGGCGCAGATTGGAGATATGTGGTACAATGGCGTCAAAATCAGCAGGAGGCGATACGATGAAGCGGTTTTTTGCGCTGGTATTGGTGTTGATGTTGGTTTTAACGAGTGGCGCATGGGCGGAGATCGACCTATCCTCGATGACAATGGATGAACTGATTGCACTGAACAACAGCATTAACAACCGGATTCAGGAGCTGTATCAGCAGGCGGTCGCAGGCGCTGTGCCCGCACCTGACATCCTCGAGCCTGTCCCGGAAGATCCATGGCAGAGCCCCGACGCCGGCGCGGACGCCACGGAACCCGTGCAGAGCCCTGACGTTACAGAGCCCGTGCAGAGCCCAGACGCCACGGAACCCGTGCAGAGCCCCGACGCCGGCACGGACGCGACGGAAGAGCTCCCGGTTCCTGGCGGCGGCGATTCCGCCGCGCTGTCCTCATTCCCGCACGACGCGGTGCTGCAGGGCAACAACCGGCGGATGGACTTTCTGTTGCTCGATCAGGCGGCGGATCTGAATGGCATGCCCCATGCGGACATCATGTATCAGGACACCTCGGACGGGCATTTCGCAAACGAGTGCGCATACGCCGTGAACGCAGAGTTCTCGCGTCTGACCGGGCAGGCGTTCTTCAGCTATATGCAGCCGGGGATGGGCAACTGCCCAAGGCTTGAGATCCGGGGGGACGGCGAGATCCTGTTTTCTCAGGAGTTCGATCCTGCGGCGGAAAACCCCGCGCAGGTCTACACGATCGATGTGGACATCGCCAGGCGCGGCATGATTACGATCGCGCTGTTCAACAGCGCCGAGCACAAATTCTATCTGTCCGAAATGCGGTTCGTCAAGTAGGGAAAGCGGGAAGGCCCGCAGCCAATGCAAAGCCCGCGGGCAGACGCCCGCGGGCTTTGTGTATCTATGGTTATGCGTTCAGCTCCGATGTGCAGTGCGGGCAGCGCGTGGCCGGGATGGCGATGTCACTCATGCAGTAGGGGCAGACCTTGGTGCTCGGCTCGGGTTCGGCTTCGGGCTTGCTGCCCAGGCCCATCAGCTGGTTCATCAGCTTCACCAGCAGGAACACCACGAACGCCATAATGAAGAAGTTGATCACGGCGGTGATGAACGCGCCGTATTTCAGCGTGACGCCAAGAAACGACAACTCCAGCCCGTCAAAGTTGCTGCCGGTGAACAGCCCGATGATCGGCGAGAGGATGTTGTCGGTCAGCGAGGTCACGATGCCGGAGAACGCGCCGCCGATGATCACGCCGACGGCCAAGTTCATCACGTTGCCCTTAAGCGCGAACGCCTTGAATTCGCTGAGAAACTTCTTCATGTAAATACGCTCCTTTATACATGGATTAACTACAAATTCAAAAACGCTTACCATTATATCACATGATTTTCCAAAAAGGAAGCCCCGAATCCCGACACACGTTAAGGCGCATATTATTGACGGGCGCGATGGATGCGCTTATAATAAAAAATGGCGAAATATGGGAAATGGCGGTAGGTGAGAGAACGAATGAAGATAGTGGTGATCGACGGCCAGGGCGGCGGCATCGGGCGCGCGCTGGTGGAACAGATGAAGAAGGACCTGCCCGGGCAAAAGCTGCTGGCGCTGGGCACCAACGTGATGGCCACAGCCGCCATGCTGCGCGCGGGCGCGGATCACGGCGCCACCGGCGAAAACGCGATCCTGGTCAACGCCCGGGACGCGGACCTGATCCTGGGGCCGATCGGCATCGTCATCGCCAACGCGATGATGGGCGAGCTGTCGCCCAGGATGGCGGAGGCCGTGGGGGATTCGGGCGCGCTGAAGATCCTGATTCCGGTGGGCAAGTGCCTGGCACGGGTGGCGGGCGCGCAGGATCTGCCGCTTGCCGCGCAAATTGAAGACGCCGTGCGGCAGGCGCAGCGCTATCTGCAGGAAAAGGACAGCGACCGATGAAGAACCGGATCAGGAAGAACATTGGGCTGCTATACATCGTGGTTCTGACGGCCGTGTTGCTGGTGATTCTGGCGCGCAGCGACGAGCTGCCGGGCATGATCAAAACGCTCGGCCAGCTGCGCGTGGAGTGGGTGTGGGCGGCGGCGGGCTGCATCGTGCTGTACCTGCTGGCTCGCGCCGCCACGCTGCAGTACTATCTGCGCAGCCGCCAGTGCGGCCAGCCGTTCTGGGACACGCTCATCATCTCATGCATTGGCCAGTTCTACTCGGCCATCACCCCCTCGGCCAGCGGCGGCCAGCCGCTGCAGGTGCTGGCGATGCACCAGCGGGGCATTCCGATCAGCATCGCCACGGCGGCCGTGTCCATCAAGTTCATCGGGTTCCAGACGGCGTTTATGCTGCTGGGCGGCGTGCTTTGGGGCACCCACATGCACATGGTGGCCGACCAGCTGGGGCCGGTGCGCTGGCTGGTGGCGCTGGGATATCTGATCAATGCGCTGCTGATCGCGCTGGTGGTGCTGACCATGGTGAACAGGAGCGCCGTGGACAGGGTGGTGGCCTGGCTGATCCGGCTTGGGCAGCGGCTGCACCTGATTCGCGACCGGGAAAAGGCGCAGGCCAAGGCCGATGATATGCTGACCGACTACCGCACGAGCCTGCTCACGCTGACAAACCGGCCGATGGATGCCGTGGTCATGTTCGCGCTGTCCCTGGCGCAGGTGGCGCTGTACATGGTGGTGGTATGCTGCCTGTATCAGGCGTTCAAGCTCCAGGGCGTCGACTGGCAGAGCCTGCTGACGCTGCAGTTGCTGCTGTTCATCACGGCGGCGTTCGTGCCGCTGCCCGGCGCGGCGGGGGCGCAGGAGGGCGGGTTCTACCTGTTCTTTCGCGGCGTCGTCCCCGAGGGCGATATCATGGCGATGATGGTGTGCTGGCGCTTCTTCACCTATTATCTGCTGCTGATCCTGGGGTTGTTCGGGGTGATCGCCGATGGCGTGATGCGCTCGGTGCGGCGCGGGAAGGACTCTGCCAATGGAACTGACTAGCATGCAAAACCCGCTGGTGCAACAGCTGCGCTCGCTCAAGACGGCCAAGGGCCGCGCCGAGCACGGGCTGATCCTGGTCGAAGGAGAAAAGATGATTCGCGAGGCGCAGTCCTGCGGATTGACCATGCGCGATCTGCTCGTCGAGCAGGGCAGGGACTGCGCCATCGAGTGCCCGCCCGGCGCGGACATGCACTCCGCGCCCCGGCGGATCCTTGAGGCCGTGTGCGACACCGTAACTCCGGGCGCTGTCTGCGCGTCGTTCGTGCCGCCCATGCCGCTGGATCTTCAGGCGCCGCCGGATCTGCTGGTGGCGCTGGACGGGCTGCAGGATCCGGGCAACGTGGGCACCATCTGGCGCACGCTGGACGCCGCGGGATACGGCGGGCTGATCCTCGGCCCGGGCTCGGCGGCCCCCATGGCCCCCAAGGTGGTGCGCGGATCGATGGGCTCGTGCTTTCGGGTGCCCGCGCTCAGCGTGGACGACCTGCCCGCCGCGCTTCAGCTGCTCAAGGCGCGCGGTCATCAGATCGCGGCCACGGCGCTGACCGGGCAGGATATCTACCGGCGCGCGCCGCTCGGGAAAAAGCTGGCGCTGGTCATCGGCAGCGAGGCGCGCGGCGTCAGCGAGGATGTGCTGGCGCTGTCGGATGCGCTTTTGAAGCTGCCCATGCGCGGCGGCGCGGAGTCGCTGAACGCGGCGGTGGCGGCTGGCATCGTACTGTATGAATTGACGAGGGGGACATAAACGCTTATGGACGTAACGCTTGGCATGGTGCTGGAGGCGCGGGAGCGCCTGAAGACGATTGTTCGACACACGGATCTGGTGCCGTCAAGGGTGTTAAGCCTGCCCGGTGTGCGTCAGGTTTCGCTGAAAACCGAGTGCCTGCAGATGACCGGTTCCTTCAAGGTGCGCGGCGCCTACAACATGATCTCCCACATCCCCGCCGACCAGCGCGCGCTGGGCGTCATCGCCGCCTCGGCGGGCAACCACGCCCAAGGCGTGGCGCTGGCCGCCCAGGCCTTCGGCATCAAGGCCACCATCGTCATGCCCGAGGGCGCGCCGCTGGCCAAGATCGCCGCCACCCGGGAACTGGGCGCCGAAGTGGTGCTGTCCGGCCTGGCCTTTGACGACGCGCTGGATCACGCCAAGGAAATTCAGAAACAGACGGGCGCGACCTTTGTGCACGCCTTCAACGACCCGCTCATCATCGCGGGCCAGGGGTCCATCGGCCTTGAGATCATGGACGACAGCCTGCAGCAGATCGACACGGTGGTGGTTCCGGTCGGCGGCGGCGGCATGGTCGCGGGCATCGCCGTGGCCATCAAGGAGCTGCACCCGAATGTGCGCATCATCGGCGTGCAGGCCAAAGGCTGCCCCTCCATGATCGAGTCCATGGAAAAGGGCAAGCCCGTGCGCCTGAAGAGCGCCGCCACCGTGGCCGACGGCATCGCCGTCAAGGAGCCCGGCGACATCACCTACGCGCTGACCAGGAAGTATGTGGACGAGGTCATCAGCGTCGATGAGGACGAGATCGCCAACGCCATCCTGACCCTGCTCGAGCGCTGCAAGATCGTCGCCGAGGGCGCGGGCGCCGTCTCTGTCGCCGCCGTCATGCACGACAAGTTCAGCACCAAGGGCAACCTGTGCTGCGTGATCTCGGGCGGCAACATCGACGTGACCACCCTGCAGCGCATCCTCGACATGGGCCTGATGAAAGCCGGCCGGCTCACCAAGATCAACACCGTCATTCAGGATCGCCCCGGCCGCCTGCACCGGCTGCTCGCCGTGATCTCGGATGCGGGCGCCAACGTGGTCTCCATCCGCCACGACCGTACCAACATGGAGAGCGGCTTGGGCGTCGCCCAGCTCGAGCTGGTGCTGGAGACGCATCACCAGCAGCACTTAAACGAAGTGATGAAGGCCATGAAGGACAACGGATACAAGGTGTTTTAGGCGGGGGAGAGCGAAGAAAAGGCGCGCATCGCGCGCCCCGGATGACCGCGGAGTTTTTATGCTGCCGTCCGACCCCATGCCCCCCGAAGGACCGCGCCGACGCGGCTTCAGCATCACGGCAGGATCGTCACCTTTGTCCCCAACGGACAGGCATCCCACAGGCGCTCGATGTCCTTGTCGGACATGGCGATGCAGCCCTGTGTCCAGTCGGACGCGGCGCCGCCGCCGTGGATCATGAGGAATCCGCCGAGCGGCGTGTCCCACGGGGGGCGGCGGCCCGCCTGCGCCGCCTGGGCGATCTGGCCGTACTGCACGTCGGTGATCAGGTCCCCGCACATGGCGTCCTCGGCGTCGCGCAGATTGGGATAGCTCAAGCCCAGCGCCAGGTGGTACAGGCTCTGGGCGTTGCGGGTGCAAACGAAGTATTCGCCCTCGGGCGTTTTGCCGTCGCCCTCGCGGCGCTTGTGGCCGATGGGCGCGAACCCGAGCGCGATCGGGAATGATCTGAGGGTTCCCCCGTCGACCAGTTCCAGGCAGCGCCGCGCCTTGCGGATGACGATCTCGACCATGCGATTCCTCCAACAAAGGATGTGTCCGATTGAAGCTGTCCCGGTTCGTGAAGGCCCAGCTGTTCGCCGCGGTGTATGGCTTGTTTTCCAACATGATCCACCCGATCACGCCCACGCTGATCGATTCGCTCGCGCTGCCCAGCTACATGTTCGGCGTGCTGTTCGCGTCGATGTCGCTGGGCATGTTCCTGTCGAGCGCCTTCTGGGGGCGCATGGCCGACAAGCACGGCCGCAAGCCCGTGATGGTGATCAGCTTCCTGGGCTATGGGCTGGCGCAGATCGCGCTGGGGTACGCCCAGGACGCGGCGCTGATGACGCTGCTGCGCTTCGTGGGCGGTCTGTTCACCAGCGGCACACTGGTGACGATGATGGCTCTGGTGATCGACGCGTCCGACGAGCGCAGCCGCGCGCGCTGCCTGATGTACTACGCGGCGGTGAGCAGCATCAGCTCGTCCATGGGGTTTTTCCTGGGGGGCATGCTGGGCACGCTCGGGATCCGGCCGGTGTTTTGGGTGCACTTTTCGGGGCTGATGCTGGGCGCGCTGCTGTCGCTGCTCTGGGTGAAGGATGAGGGGCCGCGCGGCCAGGCGTCGGCGATGCCCAGGCTCAGCCTGTCCGCCATGCGCGCCATGCTGCCCCGGAGCGCCCTGCTGTTTCTGCTGGGGGTGGCGCTGGCCAACGTCGGCACGTATGGGTTCGACAACGCGTTCAACTACTACCTCAAGGGTGCGCTGGGGTTCGGCTCGTCGGTGAACGGCGTCGTGAAGGCGGCAACCGGGCTGCTGGGGCTGCTGGCCAACCTGCTGCTCAACCCGCTGATCGCGCGCCGCATGCGCAGCGGGCGCGCGCTGGTGCTGAACCTGCTGCTGTGCGCGGCCACGCTGATCCTGGTGGCGCTGACGGGCGGCGTGTGGCCGTTCATCGCGGTAAACGTGGTGTTTTATGTGTTTAACGCGATGTACGTGCCGGTGCAGCAGGCGATGGCCGGGCAGGACAAGAGCCTGGATTTCGGGCTGATCTCCGGGCTGTTCAACATGGCGCGCAGCCTGGGGATGATCGCGGGGAGCCTGATGGCGGGGCTGTTGTACGCGCTGAATGTGAAGCTGCCGTTCGCCGTGCAGGCCGGCGCGTTCGCGCTGGCGGCGCTGTTCACCTGGCAGAGCCAGGCGCGGCCGCGAAAAACCGCCGGAGGCGAGTGAAAAAGAGGGCCGAAGCCCTCTTTTTGGCAATTATTTCAGGTTTTCCGGGTTCAGACAATGCAGATCGGCGGGCACAAACAGCCCGTCCTTCCGCACCAGCTCCCCGTCAAACCACATCTCCCCGCCGCCAAACTCGGGCGTCTGGATGCACACCAGATCCCAGTGGTTGGCCGACTTGTTCCCGTTGTCGCACTCGTCATAGCACATGCCTGGCGTGAAGTGGAAGCTGCCGCAAACCTTCTCGTCAAACAGCGTGTCCTTCATCACGTTCGTGATGTGCGGGTTCACGCCGATCGCGAACTCGCCCACATACCTGGCGCCCTCGTCCACGTCCAGCACCTTGTTGATGCGCGCCGTGTCGTTGGCTGTGGCCTCGATGATCTTGCCGTCCCTGAACACGAACCGGATGTTCTCGTAGGTGAACCCTTCGTACACCGACGGCGTGTTATAGGCGAGCGTGCCGTTGACGGAGGTCTTGACCGGCGCGGTGAACACTTCGCCATCCGGGATGTTCAGCTCGCCCGCGCATTTGATCGCGGGCAGGCCCTTGATGGAGAACGTCAGGTCTGTGCCCGGGCCGACGATGCGCACATTGTCGGTCTTCTCCATGCGCGCGACCAGCGCATCCATGGCGCGGTCCATCTTGGCGTAATCCAGGCAGCACACATTGAAGTAGTAGTCCTCAAACGCCTCGGTGGACATGCCCGCCAGCTGGGCCGTGGACGGCGCCGGATAGCGCAGCACGCACCAGCGCTTCTTGAGCCGGATCTCGTCGTGCACCGGAACGCCCACCAGCTTGCTGTAGCGCTGCTGCTGCTCGGCGGGCACGTCGGCGGTCTCGTACTTGTTGTCCCCGGAGCGCACGCCCAGATAGCAGTCCATCCGCGACATCAGGTGCGCCTCGGCGTCCGCCCAGATGTTCGACTGCTCGTCGGTCAGTCCCATCAGCAGCGCGCGATGGGCGGTCATCTCCTTGATCCAAACAAACGGCAGCCCGCCCGCCTGATAGGCTTCCTCCACCAGCGCAGTCACCAGGTCTTTTTCATAACCATAGTTTTCGATCAGCAGCTTCTCGCCCGCGCGCAGCTTCACGGAGTTGTTGATCAGCCCATGCGCCAACTGTTGCACCCTCGGGTCTCTCATCGCCTTGTGCTCCCCCTCGTCTGTGTTCTGGACGTATTATACCCCTGTGAGCGCCAACAATCAATGGCTTCCCTCGAAACCGGTTTTGTGATATGATAGATAAACTACACAAGGAGGTGCCGATGGAATGGCGCTGAGCGCGTTTTCGGACCGGTTCGCGATGTACGACAGCACGCCGGTGGAGAACCTGTTTTTGCTGGAGTACATGCCGTTCGCGCCGGGCGACTACGTGCGCGTCTATCTGTACGGGCTGATGCAGTGCCACCACCCGGACGCCGACGGGAGCCTTGAGGGCATGGCGCGGGTGCTGAACATGAAAGAGGAGCAGGTGCTTTCGGCGTTCCGTTACTGGGAACAGAAGGGGCTGGTGGTGGGGATTTCCGACAACCCGCCCAGCTTCGAGTACGTCAATGTGCGCACCGCCATGCTGGACCAGAAGCGCGCCGACCCGGGCGGAGCCTATCAATATAGGGATTTTAACAACCAGCTGCAGGGCATCCTGGGGCTGCTGCATCCGCAGCAGTTCCAAAAGGCCATGGAGTGGGTGGAAGACTTAAAGCTGCCGCCCGAGGTGGTGCTGCTGATCGTGCGTGAAAAGACCGACCAGCTCACGGAGGGCGGCGCGAGGAAGCGCTCGGTTCCGTATCTGTTCAAGGCGTTCGAGCAGACCGCCATCGCGTTTGCCGAGCAGGGTGTGCGCACCCTGGAAAAGGCCGAGAAGGAGCTGTCGCGCGGGCAGCCCAGCTACCGCTTGGCCATGTCGGTGCTGGACTATCTGAACCTACGCCGCAGCCCCACCACCGCCGAGGTGGATCTGGCGCACAAGTGGCTCTCCGAGTGGAATCTGGACGAGAAGGCCGTCAAGTCGGCGCTAAAGCAGACCGCCGCCAGCAACAACCCATCGTTTGCGTATCTGGATCGGATCCTGCAGCGCTATAGCCGGGGCGACCTGGAAAAGCGTCAGCAGCTGATCGAGATCGCCAGACCCGTGCTGAGCGAGCTGGGCGTGTCCATCCGCGTGCCCACCGACGACCAGTTGGCCGCCGTGCAGCACTTCCTGGACATGGGCTTCGAGCCGGACGTGCTGGTGCGCGCGGCGGTGCGCTGCAACCGCAGCAACCGGCGCTCGTTCGACCAGCTGGAGCAGGAGCTCACCCGCTGGCATGCGCTGGGCATCACCACATCCCAAGCCGCCGAGGAGCACAACAAGGCGCAGGGCGAGCTCAGACAGCTGGCCGCGCAGGTGTTCGATCAGGCGGGCATCGACAGGAAGCCCACCGAGGCCGACTTAAACCAGCTGCGCGACTGGCTGAAGGGTGCGCCGGTGGAGCTGGTGATGTTTGCCGCGTCCATCGCGCGGGGGCTGAAGCTGCCGCTGCGCGCCATGGCCAAAAACCTGGGCGACTGGGCGCAGAAGGGCATCACCGATGTGGAGGCCGCGAAGGCCGCCCGCCAAACCCGCTCGGCGCCCCCCAAAGAGGACAAAAAGCCCCAGCCCCAGCAGGACTACAAGCAGCGCAGCTACGCGCCCGGCTTTTTTGACGGCTTTTTTGCCAACCTGGACGCTGAGGAGGACGACAGATGACGCGCATCGACACGCAGCTCGCGCGGGAATATGCCCAGCAGCGTGCCCAGAACGAGCGCGAGCGCGAGGAACGCATCGCGGACGCGCTGGAGCGCGACCCCGAGATCGGGCGCTTGATGGATGCGCTGCGAACCCGCTTCGCCGTCAGCACCCGCGAGATGCTGAGCAACCGCCAGAACACGCAAATCCTGGCCGACGCGCTCAAGCGGGACGTGCGGGCGATGCAGGCGCGGATCCGGGCGCGCCTGTCGGGGCTTGGGTTGCCCGAGGACGCGCTGGAGCTGAAATACCGCTGCGACAAGTGCCGGGACAGCGGGTTTCTGGGCGAGGCCGGCAGCGAGATGTGCAGCTGTTACAAGCTTCGGCGCGTGGCGCTGATGCGCCAGGACGCCAACCTGCTGAACGCGGACGACCAGACGTTCGAGGCGTTTGACCTCGCCGCGTTTCCCGAGGGCGGGCAGCGCGCCCGCGCCAAGGCGGCCAAAACCCTGTGCGAGAAGTACGCCGACGGCATCGCGTCGGGCGGCAGGCTGAACCTGATTTTGATGGGCGAGAGCGGCCTGGGCAAGACCTTTCTGCTGAACTGCGTGGCCGGGCGCGCCATCCAGCGGGGCGTGCCCGCCATGGCCATGACGGCGTTTCACATGCTGGGCGCTATGCGCGATTACCACTTTGGCCAGACCGGGGAGGACGGGCTGCTCAGTCAGATGATTTCCTGCGAGCTGCTGCTGATCGACGACCTCGGCACCGAGCCGATGCTGAGGAACATCACGGTGGAGTATCTGTTTATGCTGCTGAACGAGCGCATGAACGCCCGGCGGCACACGGTGATCGCCACCAACCTCAGCCCGGAGGAGCTGCAGGCGCGCTACAACGAGCGCGTGCTGTCCCGGCTGATGGACAAGCAGAAGGGCGAGTTCATCCTGATGACCGGCACGGATCTGCGGTTCCGGGGGGCATGAGGATGGACGTCGTGCGCGAGATCCTTGCGCGGCTTTCTGCGCTTGGGATTGCCTATGATTGGTGCGAGCACCCGGCGGCGCACACCATTGAGGACTGTCAGTGGGCGGAGCAGCGCCTGAACGCGCGCGTGCCCAAGAACCTGTTTCTGGCGCCGCGCAATCTGAGCGCGCACTACCTGTGCGTGGTTCGCGGGGACGCCAGTTTCCGCACCGCCGACATCAGCAAGCAGATCGGCTCCTCCCGGCTGAGCTTTGGCCCGGAGGAGGACCTGCGGCTGCTGCGCACCTTCCCGGGCGCGATCAGCCCGCTGGGGCTGATGTTCCCCGAGGCCGCACCGGTGCGGCTGCTGGTGGACGAGCGGCTGCTCGAGGCGCCCCGGCTCGCGTTCCATCCCAACGACAACACCCGCACGCTGGCCATGTCGGGCGGCGATTTTTTCACCGTGTTCCTGCCCGCCACCGGGCATTCGCCCAAATGGGTGACTTTCTAGCGGGGGATGGACGGCCGGAGACCGGAAAACCTCAACCCAACAAAAAGCGGGCGGTTCATGGCGAACCGCCCGCTTTGCCGCATGCGATTACGTTTCCGCCTGCTCCCTATACTTCCGCATGGAAACCGCGAACAGTTCGCCGTTGCTGGGCGGGGTGTAGGTGATGGCGTTGGCCCCGGCCTCGATGGTCTCGAGGATCGAATCGTCCGTCGGGCCGCCGGTGGCGATGATGGCCAGCTCGGGGAACTGCCGCCGGATGGCGCGCACGATCTGCGGCGTCTTGGCCGCGCCCGACACGTTGAGGATGTCGGCCCCGGCGAGAAGCCGCGCCTTGATGTCGGTGTTTTCCGACACCACGGTTACGATCACCGGGATGTCCAGCTTGGCCTTGAGGCTTTGGATGGTCTCGTTCACGGTGGGCGCGTTGACCACCACGCCGAAAGCGCCCATGAACTCGGCGTCCTGCGCCAGCGCGATCACGCGCTCGCCCCGCGTCACGCCGCCGCCCACGCCCACGAACACCGGCATGTCGGCCGCTGCCATGACGCCGCGGGTGATGGCGGGCTGGGGCGTGAACGGATACACCGCGATGATGGCGTCGGCGTTGATGTTTTTGATGATGGCCACGTCCGTCGAGAACGCCAGCGACTTGATGCGCCGCCCGAAGATGCGGATGCCGCTGGCCTTGCTGATGCACTGGGGCACCACGATCATGTGGCTGCGCAGGTTGCCCTCGTAGGTCGGCACATGCTTGTCCATTCCATACCGCTCCTCTCTCGCGCCTGTCGTCATGGTGGCTGGATGCGCAAACCGCCCTGAACGGGACGAGACATTTATTGGACGGATTGCCCCAAATACTCGCCCACATCCGGCAGATTCAGCGCGTTCATGCGCGAGGACAGCTCGGCGGCAGTGTAAGGCGCGCCCTCCAGCGCCTGCATCAGCCGCCGGTGCAGCGTCTCGTCCATGGCGTCGGTGAACGCCTGCACGCCCTGAAGGCGGCCGCCCAGGACCTTGAAGCTCAGCTCCAGCGATCCCCAGTCAAACCGCTGAAACAGCGTCACATCGCCCGCCGGGGACGCGCCGTAGTTCCAGTCCCAGCTCTGGTAGTGACGAACCACGTCGTCCAAACCGGGCAGCTCGGCGGCGGCGTCCTCTGCTTCGGCCATGCCATATTCTTCCTGAAACGCGCGGATCATCGCGTCGTGAACGCCCTGTATGCTCACATCCTGAAACTCGCGCAGATTGGCTACCCGGGAGCGCACCGACTGCACGCCCTTGGCCACAAGCTTGCCCAGATCCACGTTCAGGTAGCGGCCGAGCAGGTTCTTGTCCACGTCCACCATGATGGTGCCGTGGTGCAGGCAGCTGGTCTTCAGCAGCCGAAACGCGTTGCCCGAGAACTTGCGCTCGTCGATGGTCAGGTCGTTGCGGCCGCTGGCGACGGCGTCGATCCCGAGGGATTTCACCGCCTGCAGCACCACCTTCAGCTGGCGCGCCACGTCATAATCGCGCTTGGGCACGATGAACGAAAAGTTCAGATTGCCCAGGTCATGGTACACCGCGCCGCCGCCCGAGCCGCGCCGCGCCAGCGTGCCGCCCTCGGTTTTTAAAAGCTCTGTGTTGCACTCGCGCCAGGCGTTCTGGCCCGCGCCGATCACCACGGTGTGCTTGTTTTGCCACAGGAACAGCAGCGCCTGACCGTCCGGCAGCGACTGCAGCAGCGCGTCCTCCAGCGCCAGGTTTTTGTGGGGGTCGGTGCAGGTGGTGGTTAGGATTCGGGTGTGCGAGATCATAAAATTCCTCGATTCTGGTTATTGCGGGATTACAGGTAAACCGTCAGCGCCATGTACGCCGGGATGGCGATCAGCGAGCAGGCGGTCGTCAGCGCGATGCCGCCCGCGGCGAACTCGGCGTCCGAGCCGCACTCGCCGGCCACGATCGGCGTCTGGGACATGACGGGCATCGAAGCCTGGATCAGCAGTGCGTTGCGCATCAGCGCAGGCACCGGGATCAGGTGGCTGGCCAGCAGCAGCATCAGCGGCGCGCAGAGGAAACGCCCCAGCAGCACGCCCGTGAACCCCTTCTGCCAGCGGAATGTGCGCGCCTTGAACATGCGCAGGATCAGCATGCCGGTGTACATCAGCGACAGCGGCGTGACCAGGTCGGACACATACTTCGAGGCGTCCAGCACGAACTTGGGCATGCGCGCGCCCAGCAGCACCAGAACGCAGCAGCTGAAAAACACGATCAGCGGCAGCGGCAGCAGCTTTTTCCAGTCCAGCGCGCCCTTGCCGCGCATGCTCTTGCCGCCGTCGGCCAGCATCATGCCGTGGCCGATGGACCAGAACAGAACTGTGTTTGCGATGTAATACAGCAGCGAATAGGGCGCGACCGCCTCGCCAAACAGCGCGATGGCCACCGGCAGCCCGATGAACACCGAGTTGGAGAACATGAACATGCAGCAGAACACGCCGCGCCGGCCCTTGGGCACGCGGGTAACGCGGGCCGCGATCAGCCCCAGTAGCCAGGTCAGCAGCAGCGACAGAAACGGCGCCGCGATGCCCGGCGCGCTGGCAATCAGGCTGTCCCGGGTGTACTGGGTGAACAGCTTGTGCAGGATCATGGCGGGCAGCGCAACCCTGGTGACCAGCCGGGTGAGCAGCGTGCCGTGCTCATCCTTCAGCCAGCCGATGTGCGAGAGAAACATCCCCAGGCCGATCATCAGAAAGATGCTCAGCACGATGTAGACCGCCTGCAGTACTTCCTGGCTCATGCTTCCTCCGCCTGTAAAGCGCGGTTGATCGCGCTGATGACGCCTTTGATGGAGGCGATCGAGACGTTACTCTCGATGCCCACGCCAAACACGCTCTTTCCCTCGCGCTTGAGCTCGATGTAGGCCACGGCCTTGGCATCCGAGCCCTCGCCGATGGCATGCTCATGGTAGGACGCGAACTCGAACCCGTCGATGTGGGCCTGCCGCATGGCGCTGAAGAACGCGTCGATGGGGCCGTTGCCCTCGCCTTCCAGGGCGTACTCGCGGCTGCGGTAGGCGATGACGCCCCGAAACCTCACGCTCGACAGCCCGTTCGCGCCGCGCTCCGAGATGTCGTGGCGCTTCAGCGCGTAGGGCGTGTTCACGTCGGCGTAGGCCGAGAGGAACAGCCTGAGCAGCTGGTCGCTGGACAGCTCCGCGCCGAACTTGTCGGCTTCGTGCTTGACCAGGGACCCAAACTCCGCGTGCATGCCGCGCGGCAGGTGGTAGCCGTGGCGGCTCTGCAGGATGTAGGCCGCGCCGCCCTTGCCGCTCTGGCTATTGATCCGAATGATCGGCTCGTACATGCGCCCCAGATCCTCCGGATCGATGGGCAGATAGGGCACGTCCCAGTGGGGGGACGGGTGCTGCTTTCGATAATCCATCACCTTTTTGATGGCGTCCTGGTGGGAGCCGGAGAACGCCGTGAACACCAGCTCGCCCGCGTAGGGCTGGCGCTCGTGCACGTGCATGCCGGTCACCCGCTCGTACACCCGCCGCGCGTGGTCGAACCGCGACACGTCCAGCATCGGGTCGATGCCCTGGGTGTACAGGTTCAGCGCCACGGTGACCAGATCCAGATTTCCCGTGCGCTCGCCGTTGCCGAACAGCGTGCCCTCCAGCCGCTCCGCGCCCGCCAGCAGCGACAGCTCGGCATCGGCCACGCCGGTGCCCCGGTCGTTGTGGGGGTGGGTGGACACGATGGCCCGCTCACGCCCGGGCAGCTCGCGGATGAAGCGCTCGACAAGGTCGGCGTAGTCGTTGGGCGCGCACAGCTGCACCGTGGAGGGCAGGTTCAGGATCAGCCGCCGCTCGGGCGTGGCGTGAAACGCGTCCAGCATCCGCTGGCAGACCTCAACGGCGAAGTCGGGTTCGGTGGCCGAGAACATTTCGGGGGAGTACTCATACGTCAGCCCACAGCCCCTGTCGGGGCGCTCGGCCGCGCACTGAAGAATCGCCCGCGCGCCCTGGGCGGCCATCTCGATCACGCCCTGCCTGTCGGTCTGGTATACCAGCTCGCGGAAGATGGGGGATGTGTTGCTGTACAGGTGCACGATCGCGCGGGGGCAGCCCGCGATCGCCTCAAACGTGCGCCGGATCAAGTGCTCCCGGGCGGGGGTAAGCACCTGAATGGTCACGTCGTCCGGGATCAAATCCCGCTCGATCAGCGCGCGCACCATGTCGAACTCCATCTCGGAGGCCGACGGGAAGCCCACCTCGATCTGCTTGAAGCCAAGGGCGACCAGCTCGCGGAACAGCGTCAGCTTTTCGTCCTGGTTCATGGGCTCGGCCAGCGCCTGGTTGCCGTCGCGCAGGTCGACCGAGCACCAGATGGGCGCATGCCCGATTCGGTGGGACGGCCACTGCCTGTCCGGCAGATCCACCGGCTGGAACGGCCGGTATTTGCTCGCGTTGTTCATGAGGCATCCTCCAAAACAAAGCGGCGGGAGCAGAGCCCCCGCCGGGTGATCTTAGAAGTCGATCCGCTCCTCGATGTAGGCGACCAGGTCGCCGATGGCGACCAGCTCCTGTTCCATGCTGTCCCGGTGGCGCACGGTCACTTTGCCGGTCTCTTCGGTGTCGAAATCCACGCAGATGCAGAACGGCGTGCCGATCTCATCCTGCCTGCGGTAGCGCTTGCCGATGGAGCCGGTTTCGTCGTAGTCCACCATGAACTTTTTGGCCAGTTGGGCGTAGAGCGCCCGGGCCTGGTCGCCCAGCTTGTTCTTCTGCAGCGGCATCACGGCCACCTTGAACGGCGCCAGCGCCGGGTGCAGGCGCAGCACCACGCGGCTGTCGTCGCCGTCAAGCTGCTCCTCGTTGTAAGCGTCGCACAGGAAGGACAGCACCAGCCGCTCCACGCCCACCGACGGCTCCACGCAGTAGGGGATGAACTTCTCGTTCGTCACCGGATCCAGGTACTCCATGGATTCGCCGGAGTGCTCCTGGTGCTGCTTCAGGTCGTAATCGGTGCGGTCGGCGATGCCCCAAAGCTCGCCCCAGCCGAAGGGGAATTTGTATTCGAAGTCGGTGGTGGCCTTGGAGTAGAACGCCAGCTCCTCCGGGTCGTGGTCGCGCAGGCGCAGGTGCTTCTCGGCCAGGCCCAGGCTCAGCAGCCAGTCGCGGCAGAAGGCGCGCCAATACTGGAACCACTCCAGGTCCTCGCCCGGCTTGCAGAAAAACTCCAGCTCCATCTGCTCAAACTCGCGCACGCGGAAGATGAAGTTGCCCGGCGTGATCTCGTTCCTGAAAGATTTACCGATCTGGCAGATGCCCGCAGGCAACTTTTTGCGGGTGGTGCGCATCGAATGCTTAAAGTTCACAAAAATG
Source organism: Eubacteriales bacterium (assembly GCA_031549325.1). GTDB lineage: Bacteria > Bacillota > Clostridia > Christensenellales > Aristaeellaceae > JAJDGF01. Next base: position 28,573 of record JAVBQA010000054.1, read on the forward strand.
CCCTGGGCGGTCTCCGGGCGCAGGTACAGCTCGGCGGCCGAGTCCTGGTTCACGCCCTGGAACGTCTTGAACATCATGTTGAACTGGCGAATGCCGGTGAAGTCGTGCTTGCCGCAGGTGGGGCAGGGGATCTTCTGTTCGGTGATGTAGGCCTCAAGTTTCTCGTTGTTCCAGCCGTCGGCCTGCACGGCCTCGCCCTTCTGGGCGGTGAAATCTTCGATCAGCTTGTCGGCGCGGAAGCGGGCTTTGCAGGCGCGGCAGTCCATCAGCGGGTCGTTGAAGCCGCCCACGTGGCCGGACGCCACCCACACCTCGCGGTTCATCAGGATCGCGCAGTCCAGGCCCGTATTGTAGGGGCTCTCCTGCACGAACTTGCGCCACCAGGCGCGCTTGACATTGTTTTTAAGCTCCACGCCCAGCGGGCCGAAATCCCAGGTGTTGGCAAGCCCGCCATAGATCTCGGATCCGGCGAAGATGTAGCCCCGGTTTTTGCACAGCGCGACCAGTTTGTCCATGGTGAGTTCTGCCATAATAACCCCTCTATCTCTGCTCGTCAATTTTCATTATCATAGCAAAGGAAGCGTTTGTATGCAAGGTTTTCGTGTTAAATTCGGGCAGTTTCCCGGCGGCGCTTCCCATGGAGATTGCAAATATGCTATACTATATGTTAAGATGAAAAATGGTGTACCCTTTTTTGTTCAGTCCGCTTTGGGCATATGCCTTTGACAATAGGAGGATCGCGAACCATGAAACGAAAGCTTCTTTTCGCCCTTTTGATCGCGCTGCTTGCGCTGTGCGCGCTGGTTTCGGGCGCGCTCGCGTCGGGCGGCGGCGACGGCGAATCGGTCTACCGCGCGATGCTGATCGGCAACGAGAACTACTCGGGCAACAGCGTGCCGGGCGCCAGCACCGACAGCAACTGCATGATGAGCACGCTGCAGGCCGCAAACGAGGCGGGCAGCATCTACCAGTCGCCCGTGCCGCGCACCAACGTCAAGGCGTCGGAGCTCAAGACCATCATCACCGACATGCAGGACTGGAACATCGACGCCGACGACGTGACGATGCTGTTTTTCGCGGGCCTGGGCTCGCTGACGGAAGACGGCGCGGCCTGCCTCGTGGGCCAAGACGGGGGCAACGTGAAGCTGTCTGATCTGCGCGCCTCGCTGGATCAGCTGGCGGGCGCCAAGATCATCGTGCTGGATTGCCGCATGCTGGAGGCCCAGGCGGAAAAGAGCCATCTGCCCGAGAGCCAGGCGGTGGAGAAGTTCAACCAGGCCGCGGCGGACGCGTTCCGCGGAGGCACCACCCAGCAAAACTACAAGCTGCTCACCAGCTGCACCATGCTCAAATCGGTCAGCGCGGGCAACCAGGCGATGGGGCTGTCGGCCCCGGCCGGGCTGTTCACCTATTACCTGGTGCAGGGCTGCGGCTACGATTATGAAAAGCGGCGCACCGGGGACTTGCTAGCCGACGCGAACTTGAACAGCGCGGTCTCGCTCACCGAGGCGCTCGACTATGTGGACACTCAGATCAAGAGGCTCGCCACCGACACCAACCAGAAGATCATCAGCAATCAGCTGGTGTATCCGGACGACAGCCCCTATCCGCTGTTCAGCAAGCGCGCCAACGCCGAGGTGCTGTCGCTGTCGCTGGATCAGCCGTCGCTGTCCATTCCGGCGGGCAAGAACGCCAAGCTCAACGCCACCATCCAGCCCATCAACGCGCGCCAGAAGAACGTCACCTGGATCTCCAGCGACCTGGCCATCGCCGAGGTGGACAAAGAGGGCGTCGTGTCCGGCGTCCGCCAGGGCGAGGCCACGATCGTCGCCATGGCCAGCAACGGCATGACGGCCCAGTGCAAGGTGCTGATCCGCGACGTCACGTTCGCCACGTCGGTGAAACTGGCGGCCTCCAAGCTGACCATCGGCAGCGGCACCGAGAAGGTGCTGGCGCTCAAGATCGAACCCAGCAACAGCAACGAGCTGGTGAACTGGAAGAGCAGCGACGTGTCCGTGGCCACCGTCAACGAGATCGGCGTGGTGCAGGCGCTCAGGAACGGCAGCGCGGTGATCACCGCCACCACCGAAACCGGCAAAGAGGTCAGCTGCGTGATCCAGGTGGTCGCGCCGGACAGCGTGGCCACCGAGGTCAAGATCGACGCCGACAGCGTGACGCTGTTTGAAGGCGCGGCCAAGCTGCTCAGCGCCAAGGTCGGCCCCAACAAGGCGGCGGACAAATCCGTGGTCTGGAGCAGCAGCGATGAAAAGGTCGCCAGCGTCGAGGCCAACGGATTTGTGGCCGGCGTGGGCCCGGGGGAGGCGACGATCACCGCCACGGCCTCGAGCGGCGTCGCCCACAGCATCAAGGCCACCATCAAGGGCGCGCAGGTGGTGTTCAAGAAGAACACGCTGCTGCTCAAGAAGGGCAAGAGGGCCAAGCTCAACTGGGACATCGAGCCCAAGGGCACGCTGCTGGACGTGACATGGGCGAGCAGCGATCCGTCGGTGGCCACCGTGTCCGACGACGGCGCCATCGAGGCGCTGGAGAACGGCGAAACCGCCATCACGGCGACGCTCCCAAGCGGCATGAGGGCCGTGTGCCGGGTCAGCGTGGCCAGCGTCATCGCGCGCGGCGTCAAGATCAACAAGAGCAGGCTCACCATGTCCGTGGGGCAGCAGGCCAAGCTCACCGGGCGCGTGTCCCCGTCGAACGCATCCATCAAAGACGTTGCCTGGAAGAGCAGCAACGAAAAGGTGGCGCTGATCGACGAGACCGGCACCATCACCGCCATGGGCGTGGGCAAGACCACGATCACCGGGCGCACCCACAACGGCAAGACCGCCAAGTGCCTGCTGCAAGTGAAGGCCACCAAGGTCACCTCCATCGTCTTCAACACCGACAAGGAGACCATGATGCTCGGCACCAGCGAGCCGCTGCAGCTCAGCGCCGAGATCGAGCCGGTGTCCTTCGCGGGCAACCGCGCGCTGAACTGGTCCAGCAGCAACAAGAAGGTCGCCACCGTGGATCAGACCGGGCTGGTGACCGCCAGAGGCCCGGGCAAGTGCACCATTCGCGCGGCGTCCGGCAAGATCAAGGCCGACTGCGCAATCACCGTGGCGGTCAACCGCACGCTGCACAAAAAGCCGGTGACCGGCAACGCCAAGAAGCTCTACACCAGCCTGCGCCAGGTCAGCTACAACGACAAGGAGCAGCTGGTGGTGCAGATGTACTTCGTCAACAAGTCCAAGAAGGCCCAAAAGATCCCCACGGCGGGCACGCTGATGCTGACGCTTCAGGACGGCCAGACGTTCGAGCTTGGGGAGCTGGAGCCCAACGACAAGAAGAAGCTGAACCCCGGCAAGATCGAGGTGCTCACGTTCCGGTACAAGCTGGCGGACAACGAGAACCTGATGTCGCTGGATCTGAAGAACGCCAAGGTGGAGATCGCGGAGCCCAACCAGGGCGTAACGGACAACGCGGAAGAGCCCGTGTCCGACGCGCTGACCATCACCGGCAACGACCTGTAAAGAGCCCGGCTGTTAGGAGTTTGTATGCGCACGCTGACCCACCTTGTTTCTCTGGAGGACGACGGGCGGCTGATCAAGCGCGTGATCCGCTCGCGGCTGCTGCTCAGCCATCGCGCGTTCTCGGAGGTCAAGGCGGCGAACGGCATGCTGCTGGACGGCGAAGCCGTGCACGCCAACAGGACTGTGAAGGCCGGGCAGACGATCACGGTGCGGCTGCCGGAGGAGGACGCCTCGGGCGTTCTCCCGGAGGATCTGCCGGTGGAGATCGTCTATCAGGACAAAGACATGCTCGTCGTCAACAAGCCCGCGCCGCTGGCCTGCCAGAGCTCGCCCCAGAAACAGGGCGGCACGCTGGAGAACCGGCTGGCGCACTTGTTTTTGGATGAGGCGTTTCTGTTTCACCCGGTGAACCGGCTGGACAAGGGCACGAGCGGGCTGATGGTGGTGGCGCGGCACGGGCACGCGCAGGCGCGGCTGACGCAGGCGCTGCACTCGGGGGATTTCGTGCGGGAGTACCTGGCGGTGGTTTCCGGGCGGCCGCCTTTGGAGAAGGGGGTCGTGGACGCGCCGATCGGGAAGGCGGATGGCGCGACGATTCGGCGTGAGGTGCGGGAAGACGGGCGGCGGGCGGTCACGCACTACGAGACGGTGGGGATTTACGGGGCGCTGAGCCTGGTGCGGCTGCGGCTTGAGACCGGCCGCACGCACCAGATCCGGGTGCATTTGAGGCACATGGGGTGCCCGGTGTTCGGGGATTTTTTGTATGGGGAAGAGGATGCGCGGCTGCCGGGGCGGTTCGCGCTGCATTCGGGGTATCTGGCGGTGTGCCAGCCGCTGACGGGGGAACGGATCGCGCTTTCCGCGCCCCTGCCCGGGGAACTGATGCGGCTGCTTCAGGGCGAAGATGGGGATTCCAAAGGGATTCAATCCCTTTGGAATCCCACTTTGCCCTAAAGCGGGCGGTATCCGATCCCGGACAGGAAGCGCAGCAGGGCGTTCTGCCCCTCCGCATCCAGCTTGAACACGCCCGCGTCCTCCAGCACCCGGGCGCACTTCACGCTCAGCGCCTTGCGGATTTCCGCCTGCGCCTGCTCCGCGTCCAGACGCGTTCCCACGCAACTAGCGATTCCCTGCACCCATTCATAGTGCTTCGCTAGCGGCGAATCCGCCGCCGGCGCAACCGCCACATCCCGCGCGCCCGTCAGGTATTCGGCCAGCTCGTCCAGCTCCGTCAGCAGCCGGCCGGGCAGAATGAACAGCCCCATCACCTCGATCAGCCCGATGTTCTCTTTCTTGATGTGGTGCAGGTCGGCGTGCGGGTGGAAGATTCCCAGCGGGTGCTCCGCCGACGTGCGGTTGTTCCTGAGCACCAGGCTCAGCACATACTCGTCCCCGTCCCGCCGCAGCACCGGCGTGATCGTGTTGTGCGGCTGGTCGGTGTGCGCCAGGATCTGGGCGGATTCGTCCGAATGCCCGCGCCAGGCGCTCAGCATCTGGTCGGCCAACGCCTTCAGCGCCCCGGCGTCCCTGCCGCGCAGCCGCACGCAGCTCATCGGCCAGTTGACCACCTCGGCCGCGACGCCCGGAACGGGCGCGGAAAGCGCCCGCAGCGCTTCGGCCTTGTCCATCGGGAACATGTGCCGCCCGCCCTGAAAGTGGTCATGGCTCAGGATGGAGCCGCCCACGATCGGCAGGTCGGCGTTGCTGCCGATGAAATAGTGCGGGAACTGGTCCACAAAGTCAAACATGTTGGAGAGATTGGCCGTGTCCACATGCATCGGGACGTGCTTCTCATTCAGCACGATGCAGTGCTCGTCATAATACAGGTATGGCGAGTACTGGAAGTGCCACGGCTGCCCGCCCAGCGACAGCGGAATCATGCGGTGGTTCTGGCGCGCCGGATATCCGGGCCGCCCGGCGTACCCCGGGTTCTCCACGCACAGCATGCATTTGGGGTAGCCCACCTGCGGCGCGTTCTTCTGGGCTGCAATGTCCCGCGGGTCCTTCTCCGGCTTGCTCAGGTTGATGGTGATCTCGAGCGGACCGTACTTTGAGTCGCCCCAGAACAGCCGGTTCTTCGCGATCTGATCCACCCTTATGTAGTCGTTCGCGCGGCACAGCTGATAAAACCAGTCTGTCGCCGCCTCAACGCCGCCCACCCCTTTGAGATCCCAGAATGTGCGCCGCACTTCGGCCGGGGACGGCGTCACCAGCCCGCACAGCAGCGCGCCAAACCGCTCGCGCTCGTCCAGCGAGTCCGTGAGGAGCCCGCGCTCAGCCGCCGCGTCGCACAGCGCGCTCAGCGTCTCGGTGAGCGTAGGCGGCAGGGCTCGGGCGTCGGTTGTGATGTCCTGTTCGGGCGCGTCCAGATGGACGGCAGCCATCAGCAAGTTGCGGGCGTACGCGCGGTCGGCCTCGGGAATCAGGCCGCGCGCCACCGAAAAATCTAGCATCCGTTCGATGTGAAGCGTCGTGTCTGCCATGGATATCCTCCTTGGAGAAAAGCTCGTTCCCTTTATTATACCGCGTCGGCGCGCGCCTGTGAAGAGGCGCTTTTCTTTTCAAAGGCGTTATGGTATAATGACGCAAATTTGACGCGCGCAGATCCAATGGGAACGGAGGTCCGACATGATCTATAATGACATCAAACATACCCTTCCGATTTTTCAGTTCGAGGGCGCGTATGAAGACGTGGTGGAGCTGCAGTCCGGCAACATCAACAACACCTACCACCTGACATTCCGCGACGGCCAGGCCCGCAGGCACTACACGCTGCAGCGCATCAACGGCTACGTGTTCAAGAACCCGGAAGTGGTGATGCGCAACATCCAGATGGTGACCAACCACCTGAAGCAGAGCCTGATCAAAGACGGCGTCGACTACAGCCGCCACGTGCTGGAGCTGGTCACCACCAACCGGGGCGAGGTGCTGTATCGCGACCCCGAAGGCGACTATTGGCGCGTCTACCGCTTCATCGAGAACGCCACCGCCTACGACGAGGTGGTCAAGTCCGAGCACTTCTATGAGGCCGGGCGCGGCTTCGGCGAGTTCCAGAAGCGGCTGATCGACTTCCCCATCAACGAGCTGACCGAGACCATTCCGGGCTTTCACAACACCACGCGCCGCTTCTGCGCCTTTGTCGAGTCCATGACCGCGGACCGCGCCGGCAGGGTGGCGGATCTGGATGAGGAGATCGACTTCTTCTTCAGCCGCCGCAAGATGATGAACGAGATCGTCCGGCGCCTCAAGAGCGGCGAACTGCCGCTGCGCGTGACCCACAACGACACCAAGATCAACAACGTCATGATCGACGACGCCACCGACAAGGCCATCTGCGTGATTGATCTGGACACGGTCATGCCAGGTTCGTCGCTGTACGACTTCGGCGACGCCATCCGCTTCGGCGCGTCCACCGCCGCCGAGGACGAGCCGGACGTCAGCAAGATCCATCTGGACATGGAGAAGTTCAAGCTGTTCACGCGCGGTTTCGTCGAGGAGACCAACGGGTTTCTCACCAAGGACGAGTTGCGCCTGATGCCGCTGGGGGTCAAGGTGCTGACCTGCGAGCTGGCCATGCGCTTCCTGACCGACTACATGGATGGCGACTTGTACTTCAAGGTGCGCTCGCCCTACCACAACCTGATCCGCGCCCGCGCGCAGATGCGGCTGCTGGTGGACATCGAGGCCAAGTACTACGAGATGCAGGCGTTCATTGACGGATTGATCGACTGAGCGGCGGGCGGCGAGGAAGCGTATCCCCGCCGCCTTTTGTGTGTTTTGGGTGCGGGCGGCCATTGTCCCCGCTCCCAAATGATGATATAATTGCCGTATCAGTGTATGCGCATCCGGAGCGAGGTTGAACCAACCGCGCCCGATGGCCGTCTTAGTATACATTGGCATTGGAACGACGGGGTTTTTTGAGCCGAGGGAGGGTGCGCCATGCCGGAAGGTACTTCCTTTTTTTCATCCGCTTTCGCAACCAACATGGTCAACGCGCTGGTGTACATCGCCATCGCGGTGTTGTTTGTGGTGTGTCTGTTCAAGTGCGTGGCGCCGGTGCTGAGCACCCGCCGCGTGCTGGCGCGCGCGGTGCGCGCCATCAAGAAAGGCGAAAACGCCAAGCGCTCCTGGCAGGACGAGAAGTTCCTGGGCAGCGGCGCGCTGCAGCCCCACTGGAGCGATTACCTGAACAACCTGCTGTTCGCCGACGGCGAGTTCCACAACCCGAGCTCCGTCGAGGACTACATCAACGAGGACACCGCCATCTACGGTCCCGGCCGCGCGCCGCTCGGGGAGGCCATGCCCGGGCTGATGGTGAGCCTCGGTTTTCTAGGCACGCTGATCGGCATGGTGCAGGGCATGTCCGGGTTTGACATGACCGATTCCGAGGGCGTAATGAATAGCATCCGCCAGCTGATCCCGGGCATGCAGTACGCGTTCATGACTTCCATTGTGGGCGTCATCGCGTCCATGTGCTCCACGCTGCTCATGCGCATGGCCAATGGCTCGGCCATCAACACGCTGAGCAACTTCTACGCGGCCATGAGCAAGCACGCGGGGGTGCAGACGGTCGACCCGATGACCCAGATCGCGATTTACCAGCAGGAGCAGACCGCGCTCATCAACGCCATGGCAGAGGACGTGACCGGCCCCATGACCGACCGGCTGTCCGCGTCGATTGAAAAATCCATCGCGCCCATGAAGCGCTCGCTGGACGAGTTCATCAGCTACACCACCCGCGACCAGATGCGCGCGGTGGACATGCTGGTGCAGCGGTTCATGCAGACCATGAACGAATCCATGGGCGGCCGCTTCCAGAAGCTGGCCCAGACGATTGACAGCACCTGTGAAAACCAGCAGCAGCTGCAGCAAGGCATCCAGCAGACGGTGACGGGGCTGCAGACCATGTCCCGCGACCTGGTGCAGGTGCAGCAGATCAGCGAGGGGCTGCTCGGGAAATTCGAGAGCTACATGAACAAGCTCAACGGCTCCTACCAGATGGTGGACGAGGGCTATGCCCGCATCGCCGCCAACGTGGAGCACCTGGAGATCATCGCGCGCCAGCAGAATGGCTATCTGCAGTCGGTGGGCAAGCTGCAGAGCGAGATCGTGCGCTCCATGGACAATTTTCAGGGCTCGGCCGACGCGTTCATGAAGGCGTTCGGCGAGAACATCGTGGCCACCAAGGACTCGCTGACCGCCGCCGCCGAGGGGATCAAAAAATCTTCGGAGGCGCTGGACGGCAGCCACAAAAAACTGGTGTCCGGCGTCACGAAGGACCTGGACAAGACCTACAACACCTTCTTTGAGAACGTGCAGAAGGCCAGCGAACAGCTGGGCTGGACCATGCGGGACGTGAAGGAGAACATCGACAAGCTGCCCGACCTGATCGACGCGTCTGCCGCGCTGTACGCCAACCAGGCCGACCGCCTGACCGACGCGCTGCGGAGCGCGCAGGCCGCGCTGGACGACGCGGTGGATAGGTTGCGCTGAGGAGGGAGGCCGCCATGCCGAGAAGCTACGGGCGCCGCCGCCCGAAATATGTGCCGCGCGAGAACAACAGCTTCTGGCTGAGCTTCTCCGATTTGATGAGCGCGCTGCTGCTGGTGTTTGTGCTGATCATGTTCTACAGCATGTACATGTACTTCGACATGCTGGAGGTCAAGACCGCCGAGCTGATGCGCCAGAGCGGCCTGCTCGACCAGCGCCAGAGCGAGCTCGACGAGAAGAACCAGGCGCTTGAGCAGAAAACCAGGGAAAACGAAGAGGCCCAGGGCAAGCTCACCGACAGCGAGCGGGAGCTGATCGCCCAGCAAGCCAAGCTGGTGCTGGCCCAGCAGGCGCAGGAGGAGACCCAAAAAACGCTGGCCGAGCGCCAGAAGGATCTGGATGACGCGCTGGCGCTGCTGCAGATGCAGCAGGAGGACCTGCAGACCGCGCGCCAACTGCTGGACAGCCAGCAGCAAAAGCTGTCCGACCAGCAGGTGCGACTGGATGAGCTGGTGGGCGTGCGCGCGCGCATCGTGCAGTCGCTGGCCCAGGCGCTGCAGAAGGCCAACGTCAAGGCAAAGGTGGATGAAAAAACCGGTTCCATCGCGCTGGACGCCAGCGTGCTGTTCGACCTGGGCAAGAGCGACCTGAAGGATTCCGGCAAGCAGATGCTCGACCTGTTCCTGCCGGTGTACCTGAATGTGCTGATGAGCGGCGAGAACCGGGCCAACATCTCAGAGATCATCATCGAGGGGCACACCGACTCCATGGGCACCTACATGAACAACCTCCGGCTGTCTCAGGCGCGCGCGCTGTCGGTGATGGCATACATGCTGTCAGACGAGAACACCCGCCTCAGCCCCGACATGAAGCAGACGCTGCAGAGGATCGGCACCGCCAACGGCAAGTCCTACTCCAACCTGATCCGGGGCGCGGACGGCCGAGAGGACGCCGAGGCATCCCGCCGCGTGGAGTTCAAGTTCCGGATGCAGGACGAGCAGATGATCCAGAGCATGCGGGACATTCTGGATTCGATGAACTGACGGATCGCGGGCGAACGCGGTGTTCGGCCCTGCCGCGCGGCGGCCCGTCTTGCGGGGGGCGCGCCGAGCGCCCGCCGGCCCCTCGTTTTTGCCCTATTGTTGTTTCTTAACTTTGTTCGGGTATAATAAACTGAATTGCGGAAACGGAGAAGAAGCACAACGTGAAGTATATACGCAGGCTCCTGTGGTTTGTCGCCTCCAAGATGCTGATCTACAGCCTGATCGCGTCGGTGCTGGTGCTGGCGTTTTATCTGGCGATGAACGCGTCCAACATCTATGTGCTGCTCAGTGACGGCATGAAGCTTCGGACCGAGATCATCCTGACCGGCAACCGCGACGAGGCCGCCGAGCTGAACAACTTCTTCCGCAAGGACTTTCTGGACAACGACGCCGCGCTGAACGTGGTGCTGCATTCATCCAACTCGCCTTACACCAACTACAACATCACCGGCTTTGACAGCGAGGTGAGCCTGGAATGGGTGTGGAGCTGGCCCTGGGAAGACACGGCGCAGGCCACCATTGTGCACCGCGTGCCCAGCATCCGCGGCACCGCGCTTTCCAGCAAATCCGCGCTGGTCAAGAGCGGCCAGATTTCGGCCACCCCGCCGTCCTGGCTGGGAGGGCGCTACAACATGCGGCTGATCCGCGTGAACGGCCAGTGGAAGATCAACGACATGCTGCAAACGCAGGTGATCACGGAGGCCACGCCGGCGCCCAAGCCCACGCTGAGCCCGTCCGCATCCCCCTCGCCGTGAGCGCGCGGCGTATAGCGGCAAAAACCCAAGAAGGGAGGGCCTCAAACGGCTCGCCCCTTCTTTGCGTGAACGGGTGATCGCCATGCGCATCGGAAGGATCGAAGTCTCCGCCGGCGCTGGGCTGGCGCCCATGGCGGGCGTGACGGACGCCTGCTTTCGGCCGCTGTGCTTCGAGCAGGGCGCGGCGTTTGCCGTGTCCGAGATGCTCAGCGCCAAAGGGTATCTGCACATCTCGCGCAACGCCCGCGCGGTGGACGAGCTGCTGGAGAGGTCGCCGGACGAGGGCATTCTGGGCCTTCAGCTGTTCGGCCATGAGCCGGACGTGATGGCCGAGGCGGCGAACCAGCTGCAGGATTCCGGGTTTTCGTTCATCGACGTCAACATGGGCTGCCCCATGCACAAGATCGTGTCGGGCGGCGACGGCTCGGCGCTGCTGAGGAACCCGGCGCTGTGCGGGGAAATCGTCCGGGCGGTGGTCAGGCGCGTCTCGCTGCCGGTGACGGTAAAGATCCGCGCGGGCTGGGACGCCGACAGCGTCAACGCGCCGCAGGTGGCCCGCATCGTGGAGGAAGCCGGGGCGGCCATGGTGGCGGTGCACGCCCGCACGCGGGATCAGTTCTACGCCGGGCATGCCGACTGGGCGGTGATCGGGGCGGTGAAGCGGGCGCTGGCCATCCCGGTTCTCGGCAACGGAGATGTCTTCTCGGGCGCGGACGCGCTGCGTTTGATCGCGCAGACTGGCTGCGACGCGGTCATGGTCGGGCGCGGCGCGCAGGGCAATCCGTGGATCTTTTCGGAGATCCGCGCGGCGCTGTCGGGGGAGCCGTATCAGCGGCCCGGCATGAGGGAACGCGTGAGCATGGCGCTTCGGCACATGGACGGCATGCGGCAGCGCCGGGGCGAGCGCGGCGCGCTGCTGGAGATGCGCAAGCACGTGGCGTGGTATCTGTCCGGCGCGCGCGGCACGGCCAGGCTGCGCGGCCAGATCAACCAACTCGCCAGCCTGGATCTGGTGCGGGCGGCGCTCAACGAGTACCTCAACGAATGCGAATGAAGAGGACACACAAGCCATGCAGTTAACCTTCGCGCCGCTTTTGAGCGGCTCCAGCGGCAACGCGCTGTACGTGAGCGCGGGCGGCACCTGCGTTCTGGTGGACGCGGGCGTGTCGGCCGTGCGGCTGCTCCGGCAGATGGAGGCGGCGCGGCTGGATCCGCGCCGGCTCAGCGCGATCCTGGTCACCCACGAGCACAGCGACCACGTGTCGGGCGTGGGCATCCTGTCACGCAAGCTGAACCTGCCGATCTACGCCACCTGCGGCACCTGGCGCGCCATGAGCGGCAAGCTCGGCGCGATCAACCCGCAGAACGTGCGCGAGCTCTCGGCCGGCCAGGACTTTTACCTGGGGAACATGAACGTGATGCCCTTTGAGATTCCCCACGACGCCGCCGAGCCGGTGGGCTACAGCTTTTCGGCGGGCGCCCTGAAGTGCTCTGTCGCCACCGACATCGGCTGCATCAAGGATGCTTGGATGGACGAGGTGTCGGGCAGCGACGTGCTGCTGCTGGAGGCCAACCACGACGTGGACATGCTCAAGGCCGGGCGTTACCCCTACGAGCTGAAAAAGCGCATTCTGGGGCGGCGGGGGCATCTGTCCAACGAGGACTGCGGCAAGGCCTGCGTGGAGCTACACGCGCGGGGGGTGCGCCACATCATCCTGGGACACCTGAGCGCGGAAAACAACCTGCCGGAGCTGGCGCGGCTCACAGTCGAGAACGCGCTGCGCGGGGCGGGCATCGACCCGGGCGCCATGCTGGGGCTGGACGTGGCCCGGCGCGACCGGCTGAGCACGGTGTATTCTTTGGATACGGGGGGCATGGCGGGTGAGTGACCGGGAGATCTTGGCGACCACCATCGACGGCGAGTTCATCGACTGGCCGCGCCGCCCCACGACCATGGCGGCCTGCTCCATGTTCATGTTCGCCACGGTGGGCGTGGTGGCGCAGCCGGTGCTGGCCTGGCTCGTGCGGCTGCTGTGGCCGGGCTACGCCGTGTACATCTCGCCCAGCCTGGGCGTGCTGTGCCAGGTGCTGGCCATGCTGGTGCCCGTCTTGAGCTACCGCGCCGGACACCCGGGGGTGGACAGCTCGCTCAGGCTCAAGCCGCCCAAGGGCGGACAGCTGCTGATCGCCGCCGCGTGCGCCGTCGTGGGGCTGTTCCTGGCCGACAATCTGGGCACGCTGTGGCTGGTGTTCGTGCAGCTGATGGGCGCGCGCATCTCCGGCCCGACGGCGCTGGGCGGCGGCGTGTATTCGATGGTCTACGCCATGTTTTGTCTGGCGCTGCTGCCCGCGATCTGTGAGGAGCTGCTGTTTCGCGGCGCGATCCTGGGCGCGTTTGAGCGGCGGGGCACAAAGCACGCGCTGGCGCTCAGCACCGTGCTGTTCGCGCTGGCTCACGCCTCGGTCGAGGCGCTGCCCGTCCAGCTGCTGCTGGGCTTCGTGATGGGCTATCTGGTCGTCAACGCCGACTCGATCTATGTGTCCATCCTCTACCACTTCGTGCACAACGCGGGCGTGGTCGCGCTGAGCACGCTGGGGTGGTCGCAGCTGAACACCATCCGGCCGGGCGAGCTGCTGTATCTGTCCATTGGCGGCGCTGCGGGCGTGGCGCTGCTGGCGCTGCGCGCGCTGATCCTGCTGGCTGTGCTGTGCGTGCTGCTGCTGGCGGCTTCGTCTGAACGGGAGAAGAGCGGCCGCCCGTTCGAGCGAGAGGGCCCGCTGGACAACGCGCCCATGCACTGGCGCGAACAGCTGGTGCTGATGTCGGGGGTGGTTGCGTCGAGCACGCTGCTGCTGATCAATGTGCTGAAGGCGATGAGGCTGGTATGAATGCGCAGGTTTTGTGCGTCGGCAAGCTGAAGGAAAACTGGCAGCGCGAGGGCTGCGCCGAGTATCTGAAGCGGCTGTCGCGCTACGGCTCGGTCGAGGTGATCGAAATTCCCGACCAGCCGGAGCCCGCCAGGCCCAGCGAGGCGCTGGAGAAGCAGGTGCTCGAAAAAGAGGGCGCCGAGCTGCTTCGGCGCATCCGGGACGCCGACTATGTGGTGGCGCTGTGCATCGATGGCGAAGCGCCGGACTCGCCGGGGCTCGCCCGGAAGCTGGACGAGTGGCGGGCGATGGGGCGGCGCACGGTGTTCGTGATCGGCGGCTCGCTGGGGCTGTCTCCCGAGGTGCAAAGGCGCGCCGATTGCCGCCTGTCCTTCTCGAAGCTGACCTTTCCGCACCCGCTGATGCGCGTGATTCTGCTCGAACAGCTGTACCGCGCCGCCAAGATCGCGGCGGGTGAAAGGTACCACAAATAAGGGGGGATTCTGATGGGCAAGATGTTCCGAAAGGGCGCGGATGAGGACCGGATCGACACGTGGATCGCGCTGGGCGTCGCGCTGGCAACGCTGGCCCTTGTCTGGCTGGGGCCGCTGAATTGGAGCATTTTGGCGTGGGTGGCGCTGGGCGTGGCGACCGGAGCGTTTGTCCGCACGCTGATGAGGCGGCGGTTTCGGATCAACCGCGTCATCGATCTGCCCTTCCCGCTGTTCATGGCGCTGTGCGTGTGGCTGCCCTTTCCGTGGAGCGGCGCGCTGGCCACCGCGCTGTTTCTTGTGTTTTTGGCGCTGATGCGCAAGGCGCTCGCGGACGCCATGCTGCCCGTGCGCGCCTATTTCGTGCGCGCAAAGTCGCAGCGCCAATAGGAAGCACCCGCCCCCGCAAATCCACACAATTGCATACACTTCCGGTCGTTTGCCCATAATAGGCAGACGATTTTTTTCATGTTAGGAGCGATTTGATGATGCGCTTTCGGCGCAGCGCAAGGCTCGGCCAACCCCTGCGGCGCGACGTGCCGCTGGACGAGCAGGCGATGATTGCATACGCGCGCACGCTGGCCCAGGCCCTGAAGATCGACGGCGCGGCCCACCTGCGCATGCGCGCCATCCGGCCCAGCGCGCTGCGGCGGCTGAGCGAGGAGGCGCACGGATTGACCGGCCCCGAGACCGCCGGAACCCCCGCCATGGAGTGGCTGATGGACAACGCGCGGCTGATCGAGAGCCAGATGCACACGCTGTGCGCCGACAAGGGCGAGCGGCTGCCCGCCGCCCAGGGCGTGCCGCGCATCCAGCTGCTGATGCGCGAGCTGGTGAAACATGGCGACGCGCTGGTGGACAAGGCTCGATTGATGGGCACGCTGCAAGCGTTCGACGAGGTGGTGCCGCTGCGCATGGCCGAGCTGTGGGCGGCGCCGAGCGCGCTGAAGGCGGAGCTGTGCGCGGCGTTTGTGTCGGTGGGCGAGCAGGTGTTGCTGGCCCAGCGCGAGCGCTTGGCTGCCGAGGAATGGGTCCGGCTGGGCGCGCACCCGGACGGCATCCGTCAGAACCGCCGCTCGAACACCTTTTACGAGCGCGCGCTGCAGCTGATGCACGAACAGGAATCGCCCCAGTCCCGGCGGATGCTCGAGGATTGGCTGGAGCGCCATGAAGCGGGCGCGGGCGCCGCCATCCAGCTGGCCCACGCCGATCAGGCGCTGAGCAGGCTGCTGCTCAGCAACATCATGAACACCATCCGCATGCTGGACGCGCTCGACTGGCTGAAGTGCTTCGAGGCGCTCAGCCGCACCGAGCACCAGCTGCGCGAGGATCCGGCGGGCACCTATCCGCGCATGGATGAGGACTCGCGAAGCTGCGTTCGCAACCAGCTCGCAAAAATGGCGCGCTCCGCCGACCTGTCCGAGATCACCGTAGCGCGCCAGGCGGTGGGCTGCGCGCTGCACGCCGAGGGGGAACTGAAGCGCAACGTGTGCTGGTGGCTGTACGACGACGAGGGCCGCGTTGAGCTCATGCGCGCACTGGACGCGGGCGATGTGCCCATCAGGAAGCTGGTGCCCGATCCGCAGGGCTCGCTGTATCTGGGGTTCGTCGTCCTGCTGGGCCTGGCCTTTTTTGCGCTGTTCTTTGAAACCACGCGCAACTTCCTGTTCGCGCTGATCGCGCTGCCGCTGTGCTGGTGCTACGCCGCCCAGCTCATCAACCACATCAGCGCGCGGCTGGTGAGGCCGGTGCCGCTGCTGAAGCTGTCCGTCGAGCACACGCCCGACGCGCTGCGCACGCTGATTGTGATCCCAGCGCTGCTGAGCTCGGAGGCGCGCGCCCGGGAGACGCTGGAGCAGCTGATGGCGCTGGGATGCCAGCAGCGGGACGACAACATCGACCTGCTGCTGCTGGGCGATTTCCGCGACGGCCCGAACCTTGAAGAGGCGGACGATCTGACGATTCTGGCGCTGGTCAAGCGCGAAATCAAAAAAATGAACGAGCGGGCCGGGCGCGAACAGTTTTTTTATCTGCACCGGCACCGCGCGCCCTGCGAGACCCAGGACAACTACATGGGGCACGAGCGCAAGCGCGGCGCGCTGATGGCGCTGAACCAGCTGCTGCTGACGGGGGAGAGCAGCTTCGGCGCCGAAGGCGCGGCGGCCGGGCGGCTGCACGCGCGCGGCTATGTGTACGTGCTGTCGCTGGACGCGGGCACGCTGATGCTGCCCGGCACCACCCAGCGCATGATCGGCGCCATGGCGCACCCGCTGAACGCGCGGCGCTTTGTGGACGGCGCGCGGCGGGGCTACGCGCTGCTGCAGCCGAGGATGGAGCACGCGCAGCTTGAAAGACCGTCCCGGTTCGCGCGGCTGCTGGGCGGTCAGATCGGCGTGGACAGCTACCCGTCCTGCGTGTCCGAAGTCTATCAGGACCTGATCGGCCAGGGCGTCTTCGGGGGCAAGGGCATCTACGACCTGCGCGCCTTCCACGAGGCGCTCCAGGGCAAGCTGCCCGACGGCGCGATTCTGAGCCATGACCTGCTGGAGGGGCTCATCGCCGGCGCGGGAACGCTGTGCGACGTGGCGCTGTACGACGCGTTTCCCAAAACCCCCAGCGGCTACTTCAGCCGCATGAACCGCTGGACGCGGGGCGACTGGCAGCTGATCCCGTTCATCGGGCGGCTGGGGCTGTCCAGGTTCGCCCGGTATCTGATGATCGACAACCTGCGGCGCAGCCTGTCGCCCGTGGCGGCGCTGGCGATGATGCTGGTGGGCATGTGGGCGAACAACGGCGCGGCGATTCTGATCGGGTTGCTGTATCCGTTCGTGCCTGTGATGCTGTGCCTGCCGCATGTCGACAAGAATTCCTGGGCCTCGGCGGCGCTCCGGCTGTCGCTGCTGCCCATTGAGTGTTACCAGCTTTTGGACGCCTCGCTGCGCACGCTGCACCGGCTGTATGTCAGCAAGAAGCGTCTGCTCAGCTGGATCACGGCTGCCGACGCCGAGAAGGACAAGGCCGGGGTCATGCTCAGCCTGCCCGGGCGAGTGGTCTCTCTGCTGATGCTGCCCGCGCTGGTGCACCCGGGGCTGTTTCCGCTGCTGGTCGGGCTGTGGATGCTGTTTCTGACGCCCAGCCTGCAGCTGCAGGACGACGGCACGGCGTCCGCGTTCGACACCTACGAGCAGGTCACGCTGAGCCAGCTGGCCAAGGACACCTGGCGTTTCTTCGAGACGCAGGTGCCTGTCGCCGGCAACGGGCTGCCGCCCGACAACCTGCAGCTGAACCCGGCCGTCGGCGCGGCGCGGCGCACATCGCCCACCAACATCGGGCTTTACCTGACAAGCTGCCTGGCGGCGCACCGGCTGGAGGCGCTGGATCACGAGCAAATGCTCATGCGCATGCAGGCCACTGTGGAGACATTGGAAAAGCTGGACAAGTGGAATGGCCAGCTGTTCAACTGGTACGACATCGACACGCTGCAGCCGCTGCGCCCGCGCTATGTCTCGAGCGTGGATGGCGGCAATCTGGCGGCCTGCCTGCTGGCCTGCGCGGCGGCCATTGAGAAGCGCGCGGAGGCGCTCTCCCGGCGCATGGAAGCGCTGGTGTCGGCCATGCAGTTTCGGGAGCTGTTCGACGAGCAGCGCAAGCTCTTCGTGATCGGCGTGGATGTGGAGCACGAGCGGCTGTCCGGCGCGCATTACGACCTGCTGGCCAGTGAGTCGCGCATTCTGAGCTTTGTGGCGATGGCGCTCGGGCAGGCGCCGGTGAAGCACTGGCCCAGGCTGGGGCGCGCCCAGAGCCACCTGCACCACGGCCAGGCGCTGACCTCCTGGAGCGGCACCATGTTTGAATACCTGATGCCTGAGCTATTCTTGAAAACGCCCGAGCAGTCCATGCTGGGGGCGACCAACCGCGCCGTGGTGCGGGTGCAGAAGGACAAGGGGGGCTCCATGCCCTGGGGCGTCAGCGAGTCGGGCTACAACGCGTTCGACCTGCAGATGAACTACCAGTATCGCGCCTTTGGGCTGCCCGAGCTGTCGCTTCGGGGCGAGTCTTACGAGCGCGTGATCGCGCCCTACGCGTCGCTGCTGGCGCTGCCCATCGAGCCCAAGGCCGTGCTGCGCAACCTGCAGCGCATGAAAGACATGGGTTTGTGGGGCGAGTACGGCTTCTACGAGGCGGTGGACTGTGCGCCCAGCCGCGTGGAGCGGGGCGAGAGCTACCACATCGTCAAGAGCTTCATGGCGCACCATCAGGGCATGATCCTGTGCGCGCTGTTCAACGCGCTGAAAAATGACGAGCTGGCCCGCCACTTCATGAACCGGCCCGAGGTGCGCGCGCTGCTGCTGCTGCTGTGCGAGAAGCAGCCTAGGCGCGTGCGGAGCAGAGAGCACAAGCCCATGGGGCGGCTGGAGAAGCGCCAGAAGCTGCTGGTGCGGCCCGCCCGCACCGGCGCGGCGGGGCTGGATGTGCCGGACACGCACCTGCTGTACGGCGGCGGGGGCACCTGTCTGCTCAGCGCCGACGGGCGTTCCCTGCTGCGGGTGAACGGCGTGATGGCGAACCGCTGGCAGCTGGCTTCGGGCGGCGAGGACGACGGGCTGTTCGTGCACATACGGCTGATCGGAAAAAACCTGCGCTTTTTGGCCAACGGCGGACAGAGCGGGGGCAACCGGCTCACCAGGCGCGTCAACTTTGACGTGGGCAGCGCCAGCTGGACCACCCGCGCGGACGAGCTGGAGGTTCGCTGCATTCAGTGCGTGTCGCCCGAGGATGGCGCGCTGGTTCAGCAGATCGCGCTGCAAAACCAGTCCGAAAAACCGCTGAAGCTGGAGCTGACCAGCTGCTTCGCGGTGGCGCTGGCGTCCCAGGCCGACATGCAGGCCCACCCGGTGTTTCAGAATCTGTTTGTCGAGAGCGCCACGGCGGGCGAGCACGCGCTGGTGTTCCGCCGCCGCCCGCGCGACGAGAAAGCCACGCCGCTGCTGGTGCATCTGTTGTTTGGCGGCAAGGGCGACGCGGTGTCCCGCGAGAGCGACCTTTCACAGTTGATCGGGCGCGAGGGCTCGCTGAGCAATCCGTTTGGGTTGGCCAAAAAGCTGAGCGGCACGGTGGGCCGGGTGCTGGATCCGTGCTCGGCGCTGCGGATCAAGCTGGTGCTGGCGCCGGGCGAAAAGCGCGAGCTGGGCTTCGCCATCGGGCTGGCCGAGGACGACGAGCGCGCCGTTCTTTTGATCAACCGCTACGCGGGCGACGCCGCCCGCCGCGCGCTGGCGCTCGCGCAGACCCAGGCCCGCGCTATGCTGGACTTTTTGAACATCAGCGGCACGCGCCACCAGCTGCTGCAGCGCGGCGCGGCGTTTCTGCACTGGCCGAGGCTGCGCTTCCTGATGGACGAGGGGCCGGTGTCCTGTTCCATCAGCGCGCTGTGGCCGCTGGGGGTGTCGGGGGATCTGCCCATCATCGCGGCGTTTATCGGCGGAAAGGATCAGCTTGAGCTGGCCCGCGAGGCGGTGCGCGCCCATGAGTTCTACCGGGTGATGGGCGTGTGGTGCGACCTGCTGCTGATCAACGACTACGGCAACAACTACGAGCAGCCGGTGCGCGATGGGCTGCGTGATCTGGTGGCCAACAGCCACCTGCGCGAGCTGACGTCTGAACCCGGCGGCGTGTTCGTGCTCGAAGGCGCAACCTTGCAGGCCACCCAGCGCCAGCTGATCCGGGCGGTGGCCTCCATCGCGCTGATCGGCGACGAAGGCCCTCTGAACACGCAGCTGTCCCGGCGGCTGGGCAAGGCCGAACCGCTGCCCGAGCGCGCGCACAGCGCGCCGCCCGAACCGCCCGCAAAAACCGCGCCCGGCGCGCAGAACGGCTGGGGCGCATTCACCAGGGACGGCGGCTACATGATCGAGCTGCAGCCCGGCAAGCCAACGCCCGCGCCCTGGTGCAACGTGCTCGCCAATCCGCATTTCGGCACGCTCATCACCGAGCGGGGCGGAGGGTTTAGCTGGCAGGGCAGCAGCCGGTTCGGGCGGCTGACCCCGTTTGGCAACAGCCCGCTGAAGGAGGGTTTTTCCGAGCGGCTGTTTGTGCGCCTGTCCGGCCAGCGCATTCCGCTGTTGCCCGAGCCGGGCGCGAAGTTCGCGTTCCGCGTGGTTCACCGCCCGGGAGAGACCCGGTTCGAGTCGGCCTTTCACGGGCTGAGCTGGCGCGTGTCGGTGTTTGTGGATCCGGAGCGGCCGCTGAAGTGCAGCCTGATTGAGCTCAAGAACACCACCGAAAAGGCGGTTTCTGTGCGCTTGGAGGCGGAGCTGGAGTTTCTGATGGGCGCCTCTGCCGACGACGCGCGGCTGACGCGCGCCGCCCGGGAGGGCGGCATGCTCCTCGCGCGCGGCGCCATGGGCGGCGTCGGGTTTTTCGAGCTGCCCGAGGCGGAGCAGCAGATAGATCCCGGACAGACGATCCGGGCGGAAGCGTTGCTCGGCTGGGCCGACGATCCCATCTCGGCGCGGGCGCTGCTGTCCTCCTGGCGCGAGTCGGGCGGCGGCGCGGCGCGGCTGAAGGCCGCTTTGACCGATTGGGATGAGCGCCTGGGCAAGATCGCCGTCAAGACACCCGAGCCGCTGATGAACGCCATGGTCAACCGCTGGCTGCCGTATCAGGCGCTGTCGGCGCGGGTATTCGGGCGCACCGGGCTGTACCAGCCGGGCGGCGCGTTTGGGTTCCGCGATCAGCTGCAGGACATGCTCTGCCTGATCCCGATCGAGCCGGAGCTGGTGCGCGCGCACCTGCTGCTGTCGGCGGCGCACCAGTTTGAGCAGGGGGATGTGCAGCACTGGTGGCACCCGGAGCGAACCGGCGTCCGGACCCGCATCAGCGACGATCTGCTGTTCCTGCCGTACGTGGCGGCGCAATACGTGAGGGAGACCGGGGATGCGGGCGTGCTAGATGAGAAGGCGCCTTATCTGAAGGCCGACGAGCTGCCGGAGGGCGTGCACGACAGCTACGCCACGCCGCCGCTGTCCGAGGTCTCGGAGAACCTGCACAGCCACTGCCTGCGCGCGATCCGACGCGCCGCCAGCCTCCTGGGCGGACATGGGCTGCCGCTGATGGGCGCGGGCGATTGGAACGACGGCATGAATCTGGTCGGCTTTGAGGGCAAGGGCGAGAGCGTGTGGCTGGGCGAGTTTCTGGCGGTGGCGGCGCGGGAGTATGCCGGGCTGTGCGCGCAGGAAACGGAGCGGAACGAGCTGCTCTCCCTTTCCGAACAAATGAAGCAGGCCGTGGAGCGGGCGGGCTGGGACGGCGCGTGGTACCGACGCGCGTACTTTGACGGCGGCTCGCCGCTGGGCAGCGCCGAAACGCCTGCGGCGGAGGGCTGCCAGATCGACGCCATCGCCCAGAGCTGGGCGGTGCTGGCCGGGCTGGATCCCGCGCGCACGAGGTCCGCCATGGACGCGGTCTGGGCGCGGCTGGTGGATCAGGACAGAAAGCTGATCCGGCTGCTCACCCCGCCGTTTGACGGCCCGCAGCGCAAGCCCGGCTACATCATGGGCTACCCGCCGGGCGTGCGTGAGAACGGCGGACAGTACACCCACGGCGCGTGCTGGGTGGTGGCGGCCTACGCCGTGCTCGGGCAGGCTGAGCGCGCCTGGGCCGCCTACGAGATGCTGATGCCCTACACCCACAGCCAGGACGCCGACGAAGCCGTGCGCTATCGCGTGGAGCCTTATGTGGTGGCGGCGGACGTGTATTCCGGCGATCCGAACTACGACGGGCGCGGCGGCTGGACCTGGTACACCGGCGCGGCGGCCTGGCTGCAGCGCGTAATGCTGCAATACCTGCTGGGCTACGAGCGGCGGGGGAATCAGGCGCGGCTTTGCGCGCTGCTGCCCAGGAAGTGGGATTCGGTCTCGTTGGTGGTGCGCGTCGGCGCGAGCCGCTACACGCTGATCGGCCAGCGGGCGGTGGCCGGGGTGAGCCTGGACGGCAAGCACGTGAGCGAGTTCATCGAGCTTCGGGACGACGGCAAGACCCACACCGCCATCTTCCCCGCGCGCGCGGAATCGGATGAGTGACGCTTTACAATCGGGGTGTGCGTGTGGCATAATGGTGTGGAGTTAGATTCCATGGAGGCATACGAATGAACCTGCCCAACGCGCTCACCCTGCTGCGGTTGCTGCTGATCCCGGCATTTGCCTGGGCCTACTTTCAGCCGGATTACCTGCTGGCGCTGTACCTGTACCTCGCCGCCAGCTTTACCGATTTTCTCGATGGGTACCTGGCCAGAAAGCTCAACCAGATCACCGACTTTGGCAAGCTGTTCGACCCGCTCGCCGACAAGCTGATGCTGGTCACGCTGCTGACCTGCCTGGCCTTGACGCGCCATGTGATGTGGTGGGTGGTCGTTGTGATGGTGCTGAAGGAGCTGTATATGCTGGCCGGATCGATCTTCATGCTGCGCCGCAAGGTGGTGGTGTTCGCCAACATCTATGGCAAGGCGGCCACGTT
>JAVBQA010000003.1:0-10653 GCA_031549325.1 Eubacteriales bacterium
GTGAAGGGGCTGAACAGCCTGAGCTACGCGGGCGAGGCCGAGGTGAAGGACGGCTCGGGGGCGGCGGACGGCTGGAAGGAGCCATATGTGACCAAGCGGGGCGGCACGATCAAGCTGACGGGCAGGCAGGTGGGCGACCCGCAGACGGGAGCGCTGGATCCCGGCCAGTCCGAGCTGGATTTTCAAGCGACTGTGGTCGGTTTTGATGGGGACACGCAGCTGCGGCTGACCGATCCGTATGGCCACGCGATGCTGCTGGACGTGATCGTGACCGACGCCGGGCGCGAGGCCGACGAGGGCGGCGAGCTGAAGAGCTGGACGCTGGAGCTGGTTGGCGAGCCGGTTGAGCTGAGCTACATCCAGCTCACTTCGCTGGCGCTGCTGGTGAACGGACAAGAACAGACCGAAGTCTGCATTGATGTGAACCAGACCCAGCCGGTGGCGGTGCGGCTGGTACCGGGCGACGCCAGCAACCAGAAGTTTTCGGTGGCCAGCGCCGACGCCGGCCGGGTGAATGTTGCGCAGGTGGACGGCCTGGCCTTCAACATCATTGGCCAGCAGCCGACCGACGCGCCGGTGCGCGTGGTGGTGCGCAGCATGAACAACGCGATCGAGCGCGTGCTGAAGGTGACGGTGAGATAAACAGATGCCGAGTTTCTTGGATTTTGACGCCATGATGGCCGAGCGCCAGCCCCAGATGGTGACGCTGCGCGTGTTCGGCGAGGACGTGGTCATCCCGCGCGCCATCCCGGCCAGCGTGGTGCTGATGCTGCTGCGCGAAGACGAGGCCGCGCCGATCCCGACGAGCGTGTTGATGGACGCGGGCAAGGCGGTGTTCGGCAAGCGGCTGGTCGCGTGGCTGCAAAGAACAGACTTTAGTCTGGATATGCTGGCGGAGCTGCTGAAAACCACCTTCGAGCTGATCAACGGCGCGCCGGGGCAGAAGGCCGTCACCGAGGACGACTGCGAGGCCCCCCGCCCAAACTGAGTTTGCCTGCCCTGTGGCGTCAGATCGAG
The DNA here is from genome assembly GCA_031549325.1 of Eubacteriales bacterium. Lineage (GTDB taxonomy): Bacteria > Bacillota > Clostridia > Christensenellales > Aristaeellaceae > JAJDGF01. The sequence continues at coordinate 1,018 of JAVBQA010000003.1, forward strand.
GCCGATTTCCAGCGCGATTACGGCATCAATCTGGCCGCTGATCTGGCCCATATGTCCTGGCGGCGCTTCTCGGTGCTGCTCATGGGCCTTTCGCCGGACGGAGCCGTCGCCCGCGATTATGGGCGCGTCGCGCGGCGGGCATGCGCAGATGACGGGCGGGGGTTTGTGGAGGAGATGCTTAGGGGCAGTGCGCCCCGGTGAAAGGAGGCAGACCCATGCAAGTTGGCGAGTTGACCGCCACGCTAACCCTTGAAGACAAAGGATTTTTGAGCTCGATTCAGAGCGCGAAGTCGGCCTTTGCCGGCCTGTCCGCCGCCGCCCAGGCCAGCGGCGTCCAGGTGGGGCGAAACTTCTCGGCGGGCGTCGCGTCCGGCATTTCGGCGGGCACAGGCGCAATCCAGGCCGCCGCCCGCGCCGCCGCCCGCGCCGCCAAGCTGGCCGCCGAAGCCGAGCTGCAGGTGCACTCGCCCAGCCGCGTCGGCGCGTCCATCGGCCAGAATTTCGGCAAGGGCATGGCCGTCGGTATCGAACAGATGGCCCGCGAAGTGGGGAGCGCCGCCCGGCTGCTGGCCCGGGGCGCGGAAGCGGGCGCGATCCCAAAGCCCGCTCAAACGGGCTTCAAAACCCAGCAATACCACGAGGCGCAACCGCAGGTTGACAGCCGCCCCACCGTGCTCATGCTCAACGGCCGCGAGCTGGCCCGCGCCGCTGCCGACGACAACAACCACGCCCTCGGCGCGCTCGGCAAGCAGCTCAGCCTGGGATACGGGGGGTAGGCACGACGCAGGGGCAGCGCAGGGGGACGATGCGGGGCTCCGCCCCGGCACCCCGCTGGGGACTTCATCCCCAGGCCCCGCCTTCCGGGCGCATTGCGCTCGGGGATAGGGTCCAGGGCCTTAGGCCCTGGCGGGGTGCAGGGGCAGCGCCCCTGATATGAAGGGAGGCAACCGATGCGCAGAAGCGCGGAATGGATTGAGTTTGCGGGGGTTCGGAGCGAGTCGCTGGGGGTGCGGGTGCTGGGGCTGCCGGACGTGGCGCGGGCGGCGGCGCGAGGGAAGGGCGTGGTCGTGCCGGGCAGGAGCGGCGCGCTGTTCCTGGACGACGGCTATGAAGACGTGCGGCTCACGGCGACGATGCTGCTGCCCGCATCGAAACAGACCGAAGTCTCTAATTGGCTGCGCGGCGGCGGCGATCTGGTGCTGTCCAGCCGCCCGGGGTTTGCGCACAGGGCGCGGGCGATCCGGGAGATTGTTTACCAAAAGCACATGCCGGGCTACTGCCTGTGCCAGGCGGTGTTCGAAGCGTCGCCGTTCGCGTATGTGCACCCGAGGGCGGCCCGGGACTTGGGCGCGGGCGCGTTCATCGAAAACCCCTACAATCTGCCCGCCGAGCCGCTGATCACGATCCACGCCAGCGGGGACGTGGCGCTGATGACCGGCTCGAAAATCCTTGCGATTCAAGGCATAACGAGCTCGATCACGCTGGACTGCGAGAATGGAATCGCCTATGCGGGCGATCAGCTGCAGACCGGAAAGCTGTCGGGCGACTGGCCGGTCATCCCGCCGGGCGGGGCGATGCTGAGCTTCTCGGGCAACGTCGCCAAGCTCACGCTGACGCCCAATTGGAGGACGCTGTGATGGTGTATGTGTACGGGGCGGCCGCCGAGAGCTACGATTCTTTTGGTCTGTGCGGGCCGCTCACGCCCACCCGCTGCGAGCACGACGAGCAGGCGGGCGGCCTGAGCGAGCTGACGCTGGAGCACCCGATAGACGACCTTGGCCGGTTTTCGCATCTGCAGCCGGGCGCGGTGCTAAAAGCGCCGGTGCCGGTGCGCACCACGCCCGCGATTTCGGGCGGCACGGTGACCAGCGTCGAGCGCTGGCGCGTGAAGGCCACCGCCAGCAAGGCCGAGCGCACGCTGTTCAGCAAGGGGTCCGGCGGCAGGGCGCTGGCCTCGCTGCCGGCAAACCTGGAGCTGGCCGTGGTCAAAAAGAGCGGCGAGCGATACCAGGTTAAAACCGCGAAATACGGAAGCGGATGGCTGAATCAAAGCGCGCTTCAGCTGGTGATACAGCAGTCGCTGCCCGGGGACGCCGGGGCGATCGAGCGCGTGGTGCCCGCCGCGGGCGTGCGCGATCAGCTGTTCAGAATCTACGAAGCAGAGCAAACAGACCAAGGTCTTGTTTGCCGCGCGCGCCACATCAGCTACGACCTGCTGGGCAACCTGACCAGCTACAAGGCCGACCAGCCCACCGCCGCCCAGGCGCTTTCCGGCATTCTGGACGGCTGCAAACTCCCGCACGAGTTCGAGGCGCACACCGACATGGCCGACAAACGGACCGACGTCTGTTTTGAAAACGTCAACCCCATCAAGGCGCTGCTGGACCCGGAGACCGGCTTTCTGGCGCGCTGGGGCGCGCAGCTGGTGCGGGACGACTTCGAGCTGTTTTTCCTGCGGCAAGCGGGGCTGAACCGGGGGCTGCGGGTGGAATACGGCAAGAACCTGCTGGGGCTCAGCTGCGCCGTCAGCTACGATTCGGCGGTGTCGCACGTGCTGCCGGTGGGCGAGACATCGGATGGGAAACCCCTGTATTTGCAGGAAGCGCTGGTGCCCAGCCCCCGCGCGTCGGGCTACCCGACACCCCGCGTGCTGCTGCTGCCCGTGGCGGGCGCGAAGGTGAGCAAGTCGGTTTCGACCGAGCTGGCGCGCAAGCGGCTGCTGGAAGCCGCCGAGGCCGAGCTCGCCGCCGGGTGCGATCTGCCGGGGGTCAGCCTGCGCGTGGACTTCATCCGGCTGGGCGACTGCCAGGGCCTCGAGCAACTGCGCGATCTGGAGAGCGTGTTCCTGTACGACACGGTGTCCATAAGCCATAAACCGCTGGGGCTAAACCTGTCCGCCCAGGTGGTGCGGATGAAGTTTGACTGCCTGCGCGGGCGGGTGATGCAGGTGGAGCTGGGCAGCGCCCGGGGCGGCATTGTGTCCGGATCGATCGCCAGCTGGCAGATTCCCGGCGGCATCTCGGGCGGGAAGATACTGACTGGCAGCATCAGCGGCGGCGCGCTGTCCGATGACGTGATCAGCGCCCGGCACATCGCGTCCGACACCGTCGAGGCGCGCCACATCCAGGCCGACGCCATCACGGCCCAGCACATCCAGGCCGACGCGCTTTACGCGCAAAAGCTGGTGGCGGCTGTGTCCGAGATCATCTCGGCCAACATCCAGCGCGCCAGCATCGGCCAGGCCGAGATCGACTGGGCGCGGGTTTCCGACCTGAACGCGCTGGTGGCCAGCGTGGCGAAAGCCCAGATCACCGAGGCAACCATAAGCAGCGCGCACATTCAGTGGGCGCAGATCGGGGAGCTGTCCGCCGCCATCGCCCAGATCGCCCAGGCCGAGATCGCCCGGGCGCAAATCAGCGAGGCCGCGATCGAGCAGGCCAACATCCGCTGGGCCGAGATCGCGTCCCTGCAGGCGGCCGTGGCACAGATCGCGCAAGCGACCATAGGCAGCGCCGACGTCGGCTTCGCCCGCGTGAAAGACCTGATGAGCGGCACGGCCATCATCACCGAGGGCGTGGGCGGCAAGCTGTACATCGACCGGCTGGCCGTCACCGAGGCCAACATGGTCAGCCTGACGGTGGGCGAGCTGGTCATCAAAAAAGACGATGGTCGGTTTTATGGGCTGACGGTGGACGCCGACGGCCGCGTCGTGGCCCAGGAGCGCCCGGTGTCCGGCCAGGTGCTGGACGAGGCCAGCGTGCCCGGCGGCAAGCTGATCGAGCGCTCGATCACCGCGCGCGAGCTGAATGTCGAGGCGATTTTCGCCGACCACGCGCTGCTGAACACCATCAAGGCCATGCACATCGACGCCGCCGACCTGTTCGCGTCCAGCGCCAGCTTCGGCAAGATCACCGCCAACCACCTGAGCGCCGACGTGGGCGCGAGCCTGGACCTGACCAGCAACCAGTCGATCCGCCAGCTGGTGGACAAGACCTACCTGGAGCTGGACGCGGACGGGGTGACGATCGGCGCAAATGATTCCGATGGTCACTATAAGGTCAGCATCCGCCCCGACCGGGTGGCGGTGCTGCAGGACGGTGCGCCCATCGCCTACTTCCAGGGCAACCGGCTGCACACCTGCGACGCCGAGATCGAGCGTGAGATCCGGCTCGGGCAGTGGGTCATCGGCCAGGACGGGGATCAGTCGCTCAGCATCTACCATCTGTGAGGTGACAACAAATGGCTACTTATGAGCTGAATTTCAAGCAACCGGCGGGGGCGCTCATCGAGCTGAGCGCGGGGGACAGCCTGCGCATCACCGGCTCGCCCGCCACCACGACGAACGAGTGTTACGCGTATCAGCTGAGCGTCGGGGGCGTGGTGCTGGCCGAGGTTTTGGCCTCGGGCATCGACCCGTCCACCGGAGGCGGGCCCGACAAAACCATGGTCATCCCGGAATCGGTGGTGGCCCACGGGGGCGCGCAAACCCGCATCAGCTGCCTCGTCGAGCAGCGCAGGCGCAAGCTCACCTACCCCCAGGTCAGCGAGGAGCCGCTGCAGTCGCGCACGGTCGTCTGCCTGGTGGAGGACGGCACAATCGACGCCGCCGCGATGGCCGAGAGCGCGGAAACCCAGGCGATCAGCGCGCGCTTCGGCGCGTTTGTGCAGGGCAAATCCCGCCCGGCGCTGGTCATCTCGGCCCGGCCGGGCAAGGGCGCGAAGATCGCGCGGGTGGACATTTACGAGGGCCAGAGCCCGGGCGGGGCGTGGCTGGGCGGCTTTTCGGACCCGGGCGGCCGGGACAGCCTGAGCCATTTCCCCATCGCCGAGCAGCAGAGCGCGGCCAAGGCCGGCAGCGTCGGGCGCTTGGCGGTGGTGACCGACACGCGCGGGCGGCAGGTGAGCCGCGCCGTCGACTGCCAGGTGCTCGCCTACCAGCCGCCCCAGCTGGCGAGCCTGTCGCTGACCCGCTGCACCGCGGCCGGGGCGACCGCAACAAATGGCACGTACATCCGCATGATCGCCGCCGGCCAGGTGCAGAGCCTGAAGCCAAACGGCACGGAAATGAACACGTGCAGGCTGGCGGCCCGCTGCCGCCTGAGCGACGGATCGGGCGGCTGGATGCAGCAGGAAATCCCGGGAATCCCCGGCGCTGTCGGCGTGAATCTGGTGCTGTCCGGCGCGATCCAGTGCCAGGGCGACAAGTCCTATGCGTTCGAATTGCTGCTAATAGATTACTTCGGAGAGACTGTGCGCAGCGCCGGCGTGGGCCAGGTGTTTCGGCTGCTCAACCTGCACCCGGGCGGCAGGGGCATCGCGCTGGGCAAGTACGCCAGCGACGCCGCCGCGCTGGACGTGGGCATGCCGGCCAAGTTTCAGGGGGACGTCAGCGCCTACGGCAACGAGTTTCACTACGGCGCGGCATACCATTACAACGCCGAGTACTTCAACGGGCCGCTGCGCGCCACCGGGAGCGTGGCCTTCGATTGCCCGCTGGACGTGGGCTCCGGGGGCACCGGCGTGCGCAGCCTGGCCGAGCTGAAGGGCGCGCTGGGCCTGTCCGACCTGCCGGTGATGCAGTTCGGGCGGGTCGCGCCCGCCGTGCCGGCCAACGCCGCGCCGGTGATCTACGCCCTCACCTACCCCAAGGCGTTCGCCGCCGCGCCGCGCAGCATCCTGCTGACGATGGAGACCCCGTCCGCTTCTTACAGTCACCAAATTACCTACTCGATATACAGCTCGGGCCCGGCGTATTTCCAGTTTGCGCTGCGCAACAGCAGCGCCACGCCCCGGGATGTGATCCTGAACTGGCTGGCGATCCAATAGCGTCATTCGCCGAAAATCGACACCCGGAATAAGATTAATGGGGGAAGAAATGCGGACGAAGCAACGCAAAGCGAGGGGAATGAGCATGACGAACCGGGAATTGCGCGCGGCGGTGGTCCAAAAGGCCGTGAGCCGCGAGAAGAAGAACCAATACACGCAAGGCGACAAGCGCACCCAGGTGGGCAGCGGCTTCTCCGACTGCTCAAGCTTTGTGCGCTGGTGCTACCTGCAGATTCTGGGCGTGGACATCGGAGGCAACACCGCCGCGCAGATCGTGAACAGGAAGCTGGCGCTGGCTGACCAGTCGGGAGAAAGCGAACCAAAAGAAGCATATCTGTTGCCGGGCGATCTGCTATATTTCAAGGGCAGCGACCCCAGCCGCCCGCTGGGCGTGGGGCATGTGGAGATGTATATCGGAAGCGGCAAGCTGATCGGCCACGGCAGCGGCGTCGGGCCCACAATCAAGGCCATGAAAAGCTACTGCAAGGGCCGCGCCGCCGCCGGGCGGGGCTATATCAAGGCGCTGCGGCTGATTCCGGCGGAGGACAAAAGGGAGGCCGGCGGCGAAATCCGGATCCGGATCATCGGCGGCGCGGTGAACATCCGCTCCGGCCCGGGCACCGGGTTTTCTGTGGCCAAGGCCGCCAAGGCGGGCGAGACCTATGAGAAAGTGGAAGCGGGCGGCTGGCGTCCGCTGCTGCTTTCGGGAAAGGTTTGCTGGGTGTCTGAATCTTACAGCGAGGAAGTGGGACCGTGAACGAAACCATGATCGTCGCCCTGCTCAGCCTGGCGGGCACGATGGTTGGCTCGGCCGCTGGAATTTTAACCGCAAACCGGCTGACGAACTACCGTATTTTGCAGCTCGAGAGCAAGGTGGAGCGCCACAATTCCATCATGGAACGCACCGCCATCCTGGAGCGCGACGTGAAGACGGCGTTTCGCATGCTGGACGACATGAAAGGAGTAAGATAATGGAAATGTATACCTGGGCTTCCCTGGGAACCACTGCCGGCGCGACGGCCGCCACGCTGCTCGTGGTGCAGTATTTGAAGGAGCCGCTCGACCGGCTGATCAAGCTTCCCACGCGCATCCTGGTGCTGATCGTGGCGTTTCTGGTGCTGCTGGGCGCGGAGGCTTTCGGGGCGGATGGGCTGCACTGGAGCGAGGTGCCGCTGGAGTTTGTCAACTCGTTTCTCGTCGCGCTGAGCGCCATGGGGGCTTATGAAAACACGTTTAAGCGAGTAGCAAAGGCCCCGGTCGCGGTGCACAACAAAACGCCGGTCGCCGAACCCGGCGACGAACCGGACGATTTGCCGGACGACGAGCCGGTCAACTTGCCCGGCGACGAACCGGACGACTTGCCAGCGGACGAACCGATCGCTGAACCCGGCGACGAACCGGACGACCTGCCGGACGTCGAACCCATCGACGAACCGAGCGGCGGGCAGAACGGGTAACCAGGCGGGCAAAATCCCGCGCATGACATCGCACGAAAATGGCCACCATAAATGATTTATGGTGGCCCTACACACGGAACCCTTGGGCGGGAGTCTCAAGGGGCGACGTCCCTTGAGCGGGGTTGCAGGGGCGGCGCCCCAGCCGTTCCCCCGCCCACAAACGCCTCCCCGTCCCCAAGCGTCCCCCCGCGCGCTTACGCGCCCTCGCCCAGCAGCTCGGCCTCGCGCTCCTCGCGGAACTGGTTCACGTACAGCCGGTAGTAATAGCCCTTCTGGCGGAGCAGCTCCTTGTGGCTGCCGCGCTCGCAGATCTCGCCGTCCTGGATGACGAGGATCAGGTCGGCGGTGCGGATGGTGGACAGGCGGTGGGCGATGATGAAGGAAGTTCGGCCCTGCAGGGCGGTCTTGATGGCCTTTTGGATCTTCTGCTCGGTGACGGTGTCCACGGAGGAGGTCGCCTCGTCCAGCACGAAGATGGCGGGGTTGGCGATCAGCGCGCGGGCGAAGGACACCAGCTGCTTCTGGCCGGTCGAGAGGCGGCTGCCGCCCTCGCCCACGTCGGTGTCGTAGCCCTTTTCCAGCGCCAGAATGAAGTCCTCCGCGTCGACCATGCGCGCGGCCGCCGCCACCTGCTCGTCGGTGGCGTCCAGCTTGCCGTAGCGGATGTTGTCCCGGACGGTGCCGGAAAACAGGTGCGGCTGCTGCAGCACATAGCCCAGGTGCGACTCCAGCCACAGCTGGGAACGCTGCTTATAGTCAACATTATCAATCAAAATGCGTCCGCTGGTCGGTTCGTAGAACCGGCAGATCAGGTTCACGATGGTGCTTTTGCCCGAGCCGGTCTCGCCCACGAGCGCCACGGTCTGCCCGGCTTTGATCTTCAGGCTGAAGTTTTTCAGCACCTGTTCGCCGCCGGTGTAGCGGAAGCTCACGTCGTCGAACTCGATGTCGCCGTGCAGGGGGGGCCAGTTTTCGCGCCTGGGGTGGAAGTTGTCGCCGAAGCGCTCGATGACCTCCGGGCTGTCGCAGATCTCGGGCTCGGTTTCGATCATCTGCATCACGCGCTCGGCGGCGGCCTGGCTGCTCTGCAGCTCGGCGAAGATGCGCGCCAGGTTGCTGATGGGCTCGAACATCTGGGTGGAGAACTGGATGAACACGGTCAGCGTGCCGAAGCTGATCGCGCCGGTGAACACGTCGAACCCGCCTTGCCACAGCGCGTAGGCGGCGGCGACGGACCCGAGCGACATGACAATCGGCAGGAATAGCGCGGAGAGCACCGCGGCGCGGATGGCGCAGGCGCGCATGGAGCCGGTCAGCTGCACGAACTCCCGCTCGTTGGCGGCCTCGCGCACCAGGGTTTTGGTGGTCTTCGCGCCCACGATGCCCTCGTTGAACGAGCCGGTGATCTTGGAGTTGTTCTTGCGCACCTCGCGGTAGCTCTGCAGGATCCGCTTCTGAAACCAGATCGCGATCAGCGCGATCAGCGGAATCACCACGATGGTGGCCAGCGCCAGCCGCGCGTTGATCACCACCATCACCGTCACCGAGATCAGCACAAACGCGATGCTCCACATCAGGTCCAGCAGGCCCCAGCCGATGGTGTCGCCCAGGCGCTGGGTGTCGCTGGTCATGCGCGCGATGATGAAGCCGATGGGCGTCTTGTCGTAATACGCGAACGGCAGCTCCTGCAGGCGCTTGAAGCCGCGCGTGCGGATCAGCGTGCAGATGCCGCGCTCGGTGCGCCCGGACAGGAAGCAGAACGTGAAAATGCAGCCGACCTGCAGCAGCAGGAACATCAGGTATCTGGCGATGAACCAGGGCAGGCCCTCGGTGGTGCGCCCGGCGACAAAGGTGTCGATGGCCTCGCGGGTCATCAGCGGAAACACCACGTCGATCGCCGCGCAGATGACCATCGTCAGCGCGATCCCGAGCAGGTGCGGGTAGTAGGGCTTCGCGTAGCGCAGCAGCCGCCGCCACAGCGAAAGGTCGAATTGCTTGGTGTAGTCTTGCTCTTCGTAGTATTGCATGGGGGTTCACCTCCGGTGTTGTGTGGGTATGTTCACGGGCGTTGCTTTCGCGGCCAGCCTGATGCTGTCCTTTGCCCTGCGGGCAGTCTGATGATTCATTGACCTTGCCTGTCGGCCAGCCCGACAATCCGTTCCCCGAAAACTGGTATCGTCAGTTTTCGGTTCCGGTTCGGTCGTACCAAAAGCGCTTGAAGGGGGGGCTGGGGGGATCATGCGCAAGATCCCCCCAGTGCTCTTTGGTTCTTTCTCACACATGAGAAAGAACATGTTTAATATATATCTAATTTTAAATAGAAAGAACAAGCTCGATTCATTTTATTTAATAA
>JAVBQA010000063.1:0-12732 GCA_031549325.1 Eubacteriales bacterium
CTACGGCAACGTGGGCCAAAACAAGGACTGCACCACCCGCTCGGCCCTCTGCATCCACGGCGGCGCGGAGTTCATAATGCCGGTGATCCAGGCCTACCAGTACCTGGACCTGACCCCGCTGTCCATTCAGGTGGACCTGAAAAACGCGCTGTCGCGCCAGAACATCCGCATCGACGTGCCCAGCCGGTTCACCGTGGGCATCTCCACCGAGCAAGGCGTCATGCAAAACGCCGCCGAGCGCCTCTTGGGGCTGAAGCTCAACGAGGTGCAGGAGCTCGCCAAAGACATCATCTTTGGCCAGCTGCGCCTGGTCATCGCCACGATGGACATCGAGGAGATCAACACCGACAGGGACAAGTTCCTTGAGGCCGTCTCCAGAAACGTCGAGACCGAGCTCAAGAAGATCGGCCTTCGGCTGATCAACGTGAACGTGACCGACATCAACGACGAGTCGGGTTACATCGAGGCGCTGGGCAAGGAAGCCGCCGCCAAGGCCATCAACGACGCCAAGCGCTCCGTGGCCGAGAAGGACAGGGACGGCGCCATCGGCGAGGCCAATGCCCAGAGGGATGAGCGCATCCAGGTGGCCGCCGCCAACTCCACCGCCATCCAAGGCGAAAACGAGGCGCAGGCTGACGTCGCCCGCTCCAACGCGCTGCGCCGCGAGAAGGAAGCCGAGGCGCTGAAGGTTGCCATGGCCGCCGAAAAGATCCAGTCCGCCCAGGCGCTGCACGAAGCTTACGACGCGGAGCGCCAGGCAGAAGAAGCCCGCGCGTCCCGCGAGCAGGCCACGCTGCAGGCCGACGTCATCGTCAAGGCCGAGATCAGGAAGCAGGAAATCGAGCTGCAGGCGGAGGCCGAGGCCGAGCAGATCAGGCGGCGCGCCCGCGGTGAGGCCGACGCCATCTTCGCCAAGATGGAGGCAGAGGCCCGGGGTATGCAGGAGATACTGCTCAAGCAGGCCGCCGGTTTCAAGGAGCTGGTGCTGGCCGCCGGAGGCGACGCCAACGATGCGCTGCGCCTGATGATCGCCGACAAGATGGAGGACCTGATGCGCGTTCAGGTCGACGCCATCAAGAACATCAAGATCGACAAGGTTACCGTCTGGGACGGCGGCGAGAAAGACGGCAAAAACGCCACCGCCGGGTTCGTCAGCGGCATGATGAAATCCATCCCGCCCATGAACGAGATGTTCGACATGGCCGGCATGCGACTGCCCGAGCTGCTGGGCAAGCCGAAGGAGGAAGCGCCTGAGGCGCTGCCGCAGGACTAGCCCGAGCGATGCGCGCGCCGGCGATGTGGCGCGGCCCACCACATCTGGCGATGGCAGGCTTCTGCGTTGACAACGGCAGCGCGCGTGGTATAATGGTCTTCCAAGGAGGCGAGAACCATTGACCAAGCACATTCCCTACATCAAGCTGGCCAAGAAAAAGCAGCGCGCGCTGAACGCGGCCAGGCGTGGCGGCTGGGGTGAACTCAACCCGGTGACGCGCAAACCCGAGAACCCGAAGGCATACAACCGAAAGAAGCTCCCCCGACCGGACGACGGCGGGGGAGTTTCTTTGCGTCTCCTTGCATAGCATGGAGGGGAGGTGGTTCCATGCCCAGATCCGTTGGGGTCATCCGGCGGCGGCAGCGCTGCAACCAGTACATAGGAGAGCAGATCCTGGTCACCTGCGAGGCGCGCTACCCGATTCTGGTGCCCCAGGTGGGGTATCTGAACCGCCTGTTTGCCGCCAAAGGGCAGGCGCTGTGCGCGCGCTGCGCGGGCGAGCTGCGGCAGGATGCCCAGGCCGACCTCATCGACCGCCAGCGAGACGGCAACCCGTTCAATCCGTACGAGGCGCTTTTGACCTACACCACCACGCTGAACGCCGACTGCTTGCTCAGCCTGTATTTTGACGACTACACCTACACCGGCGGCGCACACGGCGGCACGGTGCGCACATCCGGCACGTATAGCCTGAACAACGGGCTGCCGCTTTCCCTGGGCGACATGTTTCCCAACAACCCGAACTACATTGCCGACATCACCCGCTATATCCAGGACGAGGTCGCCCGTCAACAAGGCGCGGGGGAGGGGCTGTGGTGGGACAACAGCGCGTCCCTGGTGCCCGGCGCGCTGAATCCGGATAGCTTCTACCTCACGCCCCGGGGGATCACGGTCTATTTCCAGCAGTATGACATCGCGCCTTACGCCTCGGGCATGCCCGAGTTTCTGATCCCATGGGGGCTGTTTGGCGCGGCAATGCCGGATATGTGCTGATATCAATTCAAAATCGTAACGCCACGTCGCGCCGGATTATTTTCCGCCCTGCGGCGTCGCCCTCCGCTTAGCGTAGCTCTGCTACGCTGCACTCTAGCTCCTTGCAGGGCGAAAAAAAATTCTCGCCGCTTTGGAGGCGTTACTATTTTTCATTGGTATGAATCGGCATGTGCTGTTCCGTCAGCTCGTTTGTGGATGACCAAAGGCCGCCCTCATGGGGCGGCCTTTCAGGCTGTCAAAATACTGCGTCTTTTGACAGCGAAATGCAAGTCTTGTGAATCGTGGATTCACGGGCAGACTTGCATCCAGTGCGGAAGCAGCCTGCGGGCGCGCAGGTCGCCCTTTGGCGGCATGGATCCGGGGGCTTCGGCCTCTGAAAACCCCCTTGGGCTTGGCTGTTCTTACGCCTCGTCCCAGATGCGGCGGGCGTTCTTGAGGGACACGGAGGTGGCGTAGGGGCCGTCCTCCAGGCCTTCGAACTCGATGGCGATGCCGCCGTCATAACCGGCGTGCTTGAGCGCGGCCAGAATGGAGGGCACATCCAGGTCGCCCTGGTTCAGGATGGCGCCGCGCAGGTAGCGCCCGCTGAGGGACTTGAACCAGTGGCCGGCGCAGTCGAACTGGGTGGAATCGCCCGGATCGCGCTTGCGGATGTAGAAATCCTTCAGGTGGACCATTTGGGCTTGCGCGGCCAGGCGGATGGCGGCGACTTCCGGATCCTCGTCCATGCAGACGATGTTGCCGGTGTCCAGCAGCAGCCCGTAGTTGTCGCTCCCGACCTGGTTGATGATGCGCTCGACGCGGTCGCAGCCGTTGGCGAAGAAGCCGTGGTTCTCGATCAGCGTGCGCACGCCCTTGGACTTCGCGTACTCGGTGATGCGGCGGGAGGCGTCGGCCATGACAGGCAGCCAGCGATCAAACTCGATGATGCCGTTCAGCCCCAGCGGCCGCCTGTAGGCGCACACGTCGTGGCGCATCTGCGGGATGCCCAGCTCGCTGACGATGTCCACCTCATGGCACAGCCGCGCGACTTCGGCCTCGAGCTCCGCGCCCTCTTTGCACAGGTCGGCCAGCACCGAGTAGTTGATCAGCGGCACGCCCGCGTCGCTGGCGCGCTGCCTGACCTGCCGGATCAGGTCGCTGTCGATCCGCTTGGTTTCGGGGTCGTCAAACCGGAACGAAAACGGCACCAGTTCCATGCACTCCGCGCCCTGCTCCGCGGCCCAGTCGATGGCCGTCAGAATGGTGAAGCGGCCCGATTTGATGTCCCTGTCCAGTGAGTAGCTGCTGATTCCAAGTTTCATGCGTCTAGTCCTCCTGTTATGCTCGTAGAGTTCGCTCGAGCGTCTGGCGCACCGCGCCCACGCCCTGCATTTCAGAAACCAGTTGTTCCACTTTGGGCAGCAATCCAGCCCGTTTCAGATCCGCCCCGAACAGCTTCTCGCTGCTGAGCACGTCCCTGAGGTCGCCCTTTACCGCCTGGGTTAGCTGGGGCAGCAGCGGGTCGTGGCTGAGCGGCATGGGGTTGCCTTGATCGTCCGAGGCCATAAGGTACCTCAGCCAGCCGGCCAGCACTAGCGGCACACCGACGAGCTGATCCGCGTCGCCCCTTTCCATGTGGCGCCTCACCGTCTCGCCAAAGCGAATGGGCAGCTTTTGGCTGGTGTCGGCGGCGATGCGCTGGGGCGCGTCCCCGAGGGCCGTGTTGCGCAGGCGCTTGTGCACCAGCTCGTCGAAGAACCCGTGCATGGATAGTATGCCCGGATCTTCGGTCACGGCCATGCCTTCTTCGCCAACGCGGATGGCCAAAGCGCGCAGCAGCGGGTCGTCCATCTCGTCGGGGATGCGCGTGAAGCCGAGCAGGCAGCCGTAGATCGCCAGCGCGGTGTGGACCGGGTTCAGGCAGCAGGTGACTTTCATGCGCTCGGCCTTTTGCACCAGCGAACGCGTGGTCATCAGCACGCCCGCCTGTTCCAGCGGCGGCCGCCCGTTGGGGAAGGCGTCCTCGATCACCAGGTACTCGGCGAACTCGGCGTTCACAAACGGCGCGATGACGGTGTTGCGGCTGGTGGTCACGGCGCCAAGGTCGGTGAAGCCGTCGCCTTTCAGCAGCGCCTCGATCTTGGGCAGCGGGCCGGGCACGATCTTGTCGATCATGCTGACGGGGAAGCTGACGCGGTGTTCCAGATACGCAAGGAACCCGGCGTCCGCCTGTTCCCCGGCAATCCAGGCTTGCGCCACGGCCAGCACGTTTTTTCTGAGCAGATCGCCGTTGTTTTGGCAATTGTCCATGCTGACCAGCGCGATCGGGAGATCTCGCCTGGAACGCCACAGCAGGCACGCCGTCAGCAACCCGATGGTGCTCGCGGCCGTATCCGGCAACTCCGCTTCGTCCGGCCAAGCGTAGCCCTTCTCGGTGATCGTCAGCGACACTAGCTGCAGGCTCGGCTGCTCGAAAATCTGGCGCAGCCGCGCGCGGTCGCTCATCAGCACCGCCTCGCCGATGGAGCCGATCACGGCTTTCTCGGTTTGGCCGGGGGCTACCTGGCACAGCAGCGTCAGGTTGTCGTGGGCGCGGTAGAGGGGCTCCATAGTGGACGAGACGTCCGACACGATGGCCGTGATGCCCGAAGTCTGAAGCCCCTGGTTTAGCAGCTTCTGCTGGGCGTTGCACAAAAAAGCCCGGAACAGGTTGCCCGTACCGAAGTGGGCCCACACCGGGTGCTGCCGCGTGCGTTGCTGCACGGCGGGCACGTCGTATTGGGGCAACGCGATACCCGCCCGCTCGAAAAACCGCACGTCGCGGAGCGCGTCTAGGTTCAGTTGCATGCCCGCGCCTCCCCAAAATGAAAAACATGGCGGGACAAACCGCGTCCCGCCATAAGTTATTCGCCGCGAATTTCAATTTCCCTGCATTGCCCCGTAGATAATCAAGAAAACAGCGGCCAGAGCCAGCAGCCAGATGATCACATCCAGCACCCGGATCGGGATGCGGATATGGTCGTACAGCCACTCCTTGAAGGGTTTGTCGCCTCGCGTGTTCATCATTTTTTTGCCAGATATTTCCGCAGATCCAGCGCCACAGCGATGATGATGACCAAGCCCTGCACGATGTATGTGTAGTCGCTCTTGACGCCCAGGAACTGCATGGCGATCTTCAGCACCTCGAACACCAGCACGCCCACCAGGATGCCCGAGATCTTACCCACGCCGCCGTTGACCGACACGCCGCCGATGGTGCAGCCCGCGATGGCTTCCAGCTCGTAGCCCTGCGCCATGTTCACCGACGTGCCGCCCGATTTGGCTGCGATCAGAAAGCCGCACACGCCGTACAGGATCGCCGCCAGCATGTAGATCAGCAGCTTTGATTTGGTGGTGTTCACGCCCGCCACTTCGGCGGCGTTCTCGTTGCCGCCAATGGCGTACATGTACTTGCCATAGCGGGTCTTGTTGTACAGGAACCACATGAACAGACCGATCAGCAACGCGATGATGGCGATGTAGCTCAGGATCCGGTTGCCCACAAAACCGGTGGCGATGGCGGTGTAATCGGTGCGTAGGTAGCCGATGGGCTGCGCGCCGGTCACCACCAGACACACGCCGTAGACCAGCGTCTGCATGCCCAGCGTGGCGATGAACGGAGGCACCTTGAAAAACGCGATGACCAAGCCGTTGATCAGCCCGATCAGGGCGCACACAAGAAGCGTGAACAGCAGCACCGCGATGATCGGCGGCGTGCCCAAATGCGCCGACACCCAGGCGTTGTACTCCGGCTTTTGCAGCAGCAGAGCCGCGATGCACGACGCGAAGCCCACCACACGGCCGGCGGAGAGATCCGTGCCCTTGGTGATCAAACAGCCCGACACACCGGCCGCGATGATGAAGCGGATGGCGGTGTTGCTAATCAGGTTTCTGATGTTGGCTTCGGACACGAAATTCTTTTGAAGCAGGCCGACCACCACCGCGATGACGACGATGCCCACGGTGATGATGTTGTCGCGCAGCAGTTCAAGCACTCTCTTGCCGCTCAGTGGTGGTCTTTGTTCGTATTGCATGAATGTGCCTCCTACTCAAATTGCGTGGCCAGGGCCATGATCTTCTCTTGCGTGGCTTCGTTTCCTTCGATAAAGCCGGTCACCCGGCCGTCGCACATCACCATGATCCGGTCGGACATGCCCATCAGCTCGCCCATTTCGGAGCTGATCATGATGATGGACTTGCCCTGCTTGGCCAGATCCGCGATGATACAGTAGATCTCGTATTTCGCGCCCACGTCGATGCCGCGGGTGGGCTCGTCCAGGATCAGGATGTCGGGGTCGTTGGCCAGCCAGCGCGCAACCAGCACCTTCTGCTGGTTGCCCCCCGACAGGCTCTGGATCTGGGTCTTGCTGGACGGCGTTTTGATGGACAGCTTGCTGACGTTGTCCTTCACCAGCTGCTCGATCTTCTTGTCGTTGAGCATGATGTGCGCTTCGACGTACTGGTCGAGGCTCGCGATGGACACATTGTCCGCGACGCTCAGCACGCCAAAGATGCCGGTGGCGCGCCGGTCCTCAGTCAGCAGCGCTAGGCTGCGCTTGATGGCGTCCTGCGGGCGGTTGATCCGAAGCGCCCGGTTTTTGTACAGGATTTCGCCACTTTGGTGCGCGCGGATGCCGAACAATCCCTCCATGAGTTCGGTGCGCTGCGCGCCAACCAGCCCGCCAACGCCCAAAATCTCGCCTCTCCTCAGCTGGAAGTTAATGTCCCGGAAGGAGCGCGGGTTGATGGATGTGAAATCCTTGACCTCCAGCACCACTTCTCCGGGCTCGTTGTACCGTTCCGGGTAGAGGTTGGTCAGCTCGCGGCCGACCATCTGGGTGATGATAAAGGACGTGGTCAGATCCTTTGCGTCCCAGGTACCGATATACTTGCCGTCGCGCATGATCGACACTTCATCCGAGATGCGCAGGATCTCGTCCATCTTGTGGCTGATGTACACGATGGAAACGCCCTTGGCCTTTAAGTCCTCGATGATTTGAAACAGCGCCTCCACCTCGTTGGCGGTGAGGGAACTGGTGGGTTCGTCTAGAATCAGCACTTTGCAGTCTGCGGAGACCGCCTTGGCGATCTCGACCGACTGCATCTGGGAAACGCTCAGGCTGCCCAGCCGCTGTTTGGGGTCAAAACTCATGCGCACGCTTTTCAGCAGCGTCTCGGTGTCTTTGTACATCTTCTCGTGGTCCACCACCGGAACGAACCCGAGCAGCTTTTTCATGGGGTAGCGCCCCAGATAGATGTTCTCAGCCACGCAGCGCTCCGGAATGGGCTGCAGTTCCTGATGCACCATGGCGATGCCGCTGCGCAGCGCCATCAGCGGGTCGGTGATCTGGATGGGCTGGCCTTCATAGAGAATCTCGCCCGCATCCATTTTGTAGATGCCAAACATGCATTTCATCAGAGTGGACTTGCCCGCGCCGTTCTCGCCCATCAGCGCGTGCACGGTGCCCGGCCGCAGCTTCAGCTGCACGTTGTCCAGCGCCTTGACGCCTGGAAAGCTCTTGGAAACGCCGCGCATCTCCAATCGGTACTCCGGCATGGGTAAGCCTCCTTGCAATTGGGAATCGGGGGAAATGGTCACGACCGGTCACAGCTCGCCTCCGCAGCCAGCATGCCTTCCGCTGGGGACCATACTTGTAGGGCGAACGCTGTTCGCCCGTGCCCGCTCATGTCTGCTAGCAAAAGGGTGCGTACGTGGTGTCACGCACGCACCCCGCGTGGGTTTCCCTTATTGCTTGGTCACCTTCACGTAGTCGACGGTGTAGTTCTTCTCCAGGGTTTCGCCCTTGGCGGCCATGAGGGCGCAATCGCCCGCCTTGTGGCTCTGGCCGACGTGGTCGTTCAGCACGGTGCCGGTCATTTCGCCGTTGTTGACCATGTCCACGGCCTCGGCAAGCGCGTCCACGCCCACCAGGTAAATGTCGGTGCCCACGACGCGGCCGGCGTCCTTGATGGCCTGCGCGGCGCCCAGCGCCATGGCGTCATTGTTGCAGAAGATCACGTCGATGTCGTTGCCGAACTGCGCCAGCGCGGTGGCGGCCAGCTCCTGGCCCTTCGCCTGCGCCCAGTCGCCGCGCTGCGCGAACAACTCGTTGACCTTCAGGCCTGCGTCGGTCAGCGCTTTGATGGAGAACTCGGTGCGGTACTGCGCGTCCACGTTCTCCGGGTCGCCGATGATCATGACGTAGTCGACGGCGCCGTTGCCGTTGATGTCGCCCTTGTTGGCGGTCTCGGCGATGATCTGGCCCTGGAAAGTGCCGCTCTGGCGGGCGTCAGCGCCCACGTAGCAGATCTTGTCCCACAGGCCCATGTCATCGGCGGTGGGCTCGCGGTTGATGAACACCACCGGGATGTCGGCGGCCTTGGCCAGCTCGATCACGGTCGCGGCGGAGGAGGACTGCACCAGGTTCACGACCAGCACGTCCACGCCCTGCGAGATGAAGGTGTTGATCTGGTTGGTCTGCTCGGCCTGGTCGCCTTTGCCGTCCACGATGGTCACTTCACAGCCCTTTTCGGTCAGGTACTTCTCGAGTTCGGTGCGGTACAGCGTCATGAAGTTGTCGTCGAACTTGTAGATGCAGACGCCAACCTTGATGGGCGCTTCGGCAGCCATGGCCACGCTGGCCAGGCCCAGCACCATCATCAGAACCAGAGCGATTGAGAGCAGTTTCTTCATGGGTTCAGTTCCTCCTTAAAGATGTTAGATTCGTTATTCATCGGGAGGATTCCTCCCGCGACAACCCGTTCGCAACGAGAGATTCGAATATCTTGTGATATCTATATGAACTATGTCCTGCTATTTATACATTATAGACGGTTTTATGCTGATCGGCAAAGTGGTAATCCTACGCAGAACTATCGAAATATTACATTCCTTTTTTTGAAAATCGGGTTGACAAGCCTGGATGGATCGGATACAATAAACACATGAACAATAGTTCATATGAATGGAGGTTTGAATGATGGCTGCGCCGAAGAAGAGCCAGGGCGTGCGCGAGGAGTCGCTGTACGATCTGGCCGAGCTGTTCAAGCTGTTCTCGGATTCGACCCGCATCCGCATCCTGTACGCGCTGATCGACCGCGAGCTGGGCGTGGGGGAGATCGCCGCCGCGCTGACCATGACGCAGTCGGCCATCAGCCACCAGCTGCGCCTGCTGAAGCAGTCCAAGCTGGTGCGCTCCCGGCGCGAGGGCAAGGCCGTCATTTACGGCCTGGCCGACGGCCACGTGCTCACCATCCTCAACCAGGGCATGGAACACATCGAGGAGTAACCTCACACAATACAATGGAGGGAGATTGCAAAATGACCAAACAGTATAAGCTAAAGGATCTCGATTGCGCCAA
Organism: Eubacteriales bacterium; assembly: GCA_031549325.1. Lineage (GTDB taxonomy): Bacteria > Bacillota > Clostridia > Christensenellales > Aristaeellaceae > JAJDGF01. Next base: position 9,650 of record JAVBQA010000063.1, read on the forward strand.
CTGCGCGCGCAAAATGCAGGACGCCATCCAGAAAATCGACGGCGTGCAAAGCGCCACCGTCAACTTTATGGCTCAGAAACTCACCCTTGATCTGGACGACCATCGGATCGACCAGATTCTCGAGCAGGTCAAAACCGCCATCCGCCGCATCGAGCCGGACTGCGTGATCATGGGATAGCGCAGGGGGACGTTAAGGCACGGCGCCCTATACAAAAATGAAGGAGGCATCCATGAACACCAAACAAAAAATGATGTTGGTTCGCATCGCGCTTTCGCTGGCGCTGCTGGTCACGGCGCGATTCATTCCGGCGCCGGACGGCTGGCCCAAGCTGCTTTTGTATCTTGCGCCCTATCTGATCATTGGCTGGGATGTGCTGTATCTGGCCGTCAGCAACATCCTGCGCGGGCAGGTGTTCGACGAAAACTTTCTGATGGCGCTGGCCACCGTGGGCGCGCTGGTGATCGGCGAATATCCGGAAGCTGCCGCCGTCATGCTGTTCTACCAGGTGGGCGAGCTGTTCCAGGGCTACGCGGTGGGCAAGTCCCGCCAGTCGATCAGCCAGCTGATGGACATACGGCCCGACTACGCCAACATCGAGGAGGGCGGCAAGCTGGTGCAGGTGGATCCGGAGGCGGTCCATGTGGGCGACGTGTTCTGGGTGAAGCCGGGCGAGAAAGTGCCGCTGGACGGTACTGTGGTGGATGGGAACTCCCAACTGGACACGGCGGCGCTGACCGGCGAGTCGGTGCCGCGCACGGCGCGCACGGGGGACTCGGTGCTCAGCGGCTGCGTGAACCTGAGCGGACTGCTGCGCGTGCGCGCGGAGAAGGCGTTCCACGACTCCACCGTGTCCCGCATCCTGGACCTGGTGGAAAACGCCTCCGACAAGAAGGCGCGCGTGGAAAACTTCATCACCCGCTTCGCCAGGGTCTACACGCCCATCGTGGTGGTCTCGGCGCTGCTGCTGGCCGTGGTGCCCCCGCTGTTTGTGGGAGGCTGGGGCGAGTGGGTGCACAGGGCGCTGATCTTTCTGGTCATCTCCTGTCCGTGCGCGCTGGTGATCTCGGTGCCCCTCAGCTTCTACGGCGGCATCGGCGGGGCCAGCCGGCGCGGGATTTTGGTAAAGGGCGGCAACTATCTGGAGGCGCTGTCGGGCGCGGAGATCGTGGTGTTTGACAAGACCGGCACGCTGACCGAGGGCAGCTTCCGCGTGACCGCCGTGCACCCGGAGGGGATCTCTGACGCCCAGCTGCTGGAGTACACGGCGCTGGCCGAGTGCTTCACGGATCATCCCATCGCCCAGTCGCTGCGGGCCGCTTATGGCAAACCCGTCGACAACGCGCGCACCGCGGATGTGCGGGATCTGCCCGGCCGGGGCATCAAAGCCATGGTGGACGGGAAAGCCGTGCTGTGCGGCAACGCCAAACTGATGGCCGAGAACGGCGTCGCCTGCGAGGCGTGCGAGCTTATCGGCACGGCGTGCTACGTGGCGGTGGACGGGGTCTACATGGGCCACATCCTCATCGCCGATCAGATCAAGCCCGGCGCGCAGCAAGCCATTGCGGCGCTGAAGGGACTGGGCGTGCGCCAGACCGTGATGCTCACCGGCGACGCCGCCGAAGTGGGCCAGGCCGTCGCAAAGCAAGTGGGCATCGACCAGGCTTTCTGCCAGCTGATGCCGCAGGACAAGGTGGAGCACGTGGAAGCGCTGCTGGGCGGCAAGAGCGCCAAGGGACAGCTTGTGTTCGTTGGCGACGGCATCAACGACGCGCCGGTGTTGTCCCGCGCCGACGTGGGCGTGGCCATGGGCGCGCTGGGTTCGGACGCCGCCATCGAGGCCGCCGACATCGTGCTGATGGACGACAAGCTGGCCGCGCTGCCCGAGGCCATCGGCATCGCCAAGCGCACCCTGACCATCGCCAAGCAAAACATCGTGTTCGCGCTGGGCGTCAAGGCGGTCGTGCTGCTGATGGGCGCTTTCGGCGTCGCAAACCTGTGGGAGGCCGTGTTTGCCGACGTGGGCGTGTCCGTCATCGCCATCCTCAACGCCATGCGCGCGCTGCGGGGGGCGAGGGGGAACGCCGGGGAACGTTAGGGAGTTTTTCGGCAGACCCTATTGACAACGGCGTTTTTGCGTGCTATACTTCATCTCAATAAAGCGATGACTTGGATATGATGTCTGGTGCGACCTCTCAGAGAGCGGGGGATGGTGGGATCCCCGCAGGCGGCGGCCCGGCATTTGGACCAAGGAGCGCGCGGCGAACGGTGCGAGGGCACTCAGTAACTGGCGACGGGGCGCGACCGTTACATCGCGGGGGATGTGTTGGCATCCCGCAGAGCGCCCGGCTCACACCCGGGAAGCAAGGTGGCACCACGGTGAACAACCGTCCTTGTCGCATCATACCGATGCGCCGAGGACTTTTTTGTTGCCGCCAAACCCATAATAATGATGAATTTAAGAAAGGAACCGCACGCGGCCAACACTGCGACATGTGCGAATGGTGAACACCATGAAGAGCTACAAAGATTTCGACAACTACCTGAAGCAGTACCCCACCCCGGACGGCCGCTTCGGCCAGTACGGCGGCGCGTACCTGCCCCCCGAGCTGGAGCAGGCCTTCGCCGAGATCAACGACGCTTACGAAACCATCTGCCACAGCGCCCAGTTCATCAACGAGCTTCGGCGCATCCGGCGCGAGTTCCAGGGGCGGCCGACGCCTGTGTACCACTGCGAGCGCTTGAGCGGCAAGCTGGGCAAATGCCAGATCTACGTGAAGCGCGAGGACCTGAATCACACCGGCGCGCACAAGCTGAACCACTGCATGGGCGAGGGCTTGCTGGCCAAGTATCTGGGCAAAAAGAAGCTGATCGCGGAGACCGGCGCGGGCCAGCACGGCGTGGCGCTGGCCACGGCTGCCGCCCACTTTGGGCTGGAATGCGACATCTACATGGGCGAGGTGGACATCAAAAAGCAGGCGCCAAATGTGACGCGCATGAAGATGCTGGGCGCGAGGGTGATCCCCGTTTCGGAAGGCCTCCAGACGCTTAAGGAGGCGGTGGACGCGGCTTTTAACGCCTATCT
>JAVBQA010000061.1:0-13064 GCA_031549325.1 Eubacteriales bacterium
TCAATGAGAGCGATAAAAAAAGCGGACGCGCCCCTGATCGGGCGCGTCCGCTGCGTGTTTACAAATCACTTCTTGGTTTGATCTCCGTAGGAGTATCCGGCGATGATGGAGTCCACGGCGATCAGGTTGTCCAGAACGCCCTTTCTGGTGTTTAACCCGGTATGGATGGCATTGAGATTGCCGGAAGCGTTGTTTTTATAGGTAAATTTATCCGGTTTGCCCCTCAGCGCGAACACCTGGATCACGTAGATGTGGCGGCCGCTGCCCGCCGGCGGATAGGGGCCGATGTAGCCGCTGCTCTTGGTGTAGGCGCCCAGCTTCAAGCTGGTCTTCTTGGCTGGGAGGCTCTTCGCCAGCCAGTGCGTCCAGTTGGCTGTGACGTCGAACATGCACACCGCGTAGTACTTGGCGTCCTCCACCTTTGTCCAGCTCAGCTGAGGGCTCTTGCCGCCACCCTTGGGCTTGTTGAACTTGTTGTTGGCTGCGCAAGAGGTCAGCAGGTTGCCGACATCGTCGCCGTCGACCTTAATGATGGATGTGGACGTCAGCTTTAGGGTTGTCTCATCGGCAAATGCCATTGAGCAGATGATAAACATCAGCGCCAAGCCCAGCGCCAGCACTTTTTTCGACATTCGATCCGCCTTCCCTTCTGTTGCCAAATTCATGACATCAATATAACACAAACAAAACGATAAGTCCAGCCTAATTTGAGGCTGCGTTCCTATTCGTCCTGTTCCTCGATTTCCAGCTGCTCCATCGCCTTGAGTTTCTTGTTGATGGCGCGGGTGCGGACGGAGGCATTGTCCAGCTCGGAGGTGGCCTGCTCCAGGCGCTGCCGGGTCTTGTCCAGCACGTCGCCGAACTTGACGAACTCCTCCTTGACCGAGCCCAGCAGCCGCCAGACCTCCTCGGAGCGCTGCTGCACGGCCAGCGTGCGAAAGCCCATCTGCAGGCTTGAGAGCAGCGCCGACAGCGTGGTCGGCCCGGAGATCACCACGCGGAATTTCTGCTGCACGGCCTCGGACAAGCCGGGCCGCCGCAGCGCTTCGGCATAGAGCCCCTCGCTGGGCAGGAACATGATCGCGAAATCGGTGGTGAAGGGCAGCTTGATGTATTTGGCGGCGATGCGCTTGGCCTGCTCAACGATGGCCTTTTCCAAGGCGGCCCCGGCCTTGTCGACCATGGCTTTGTCGCCCGCTTCGGTGGCGTCGAGCAGGCGCTGGTAGTCCTCCTGGGGGAACTTTGAATCGACGGGCAGGAGCACGGGCGCCGCACCGTCCCTGCCCGGCAGCGAGATGGCGAACTCGACGCGTTCGTTGGAGCTTGGGTCTACCTGGGCGTTGACGATATACTGGCTTGTGGTCAGGTTCTGCTCCAGCAGCGCGGCCAGGCGCACCTCACCCCAGATGCCGCTGGTTTTGACGCCGGTCAGCATGCGCTTCAGGTCGCCCACGCCCCCCGCCAGGGTTTGCATCTCGCCCAGACCCTTATAAACGCGCTCAAGCTGCTCGCTCACCTGCTGGAACGACTCGCCGAGGCGTTTGTTTAGCGTGCTGGTCAGCTTTTCATCCACCATCTGGCGCATCTGGTCGAGGCGCTGCTCGTTGGATCCCTGCAGCGCCGTCAACCGCTCGTTCAGCGTGCGCTGGATGTTGTCCTGCCGCCCCTCGAGGGATTCGGACAGCCGCTGCACGCGCAGCTCGCTGTTCTGCATAGCGGTCTGCTGCAGCTCGAAAAAGCGCTGCTGCATCTCGGCCTGTCCGCGCGCGTCATCCTGCAGCCGGGACACCAGCGCTGCCCCGTCGTGCTGCCTTCTGCGCTCATACTCGGACAGGCGGTGCTCGACGGCGCGCTGGCTGGTTTTGCCCGCTTGGGCCAGGATGAGGCACAGCGCGATCAGGCCCAGCGCCAGCACGATCACCATCGATACGCCCGGGTTTTGGTTGATCCAGTGGGTGAGCAGTTCCATGAGGTTCTCCTTATCACTCGCCTTGAGGCGGGTTCTTTGGTGCGGGTGCGCGCGGCGCGCCCTTGCCGCGCGCTCAGGCGTAACGGCCGATGACCGCCTCGGCGCAGCGCAGCCCGTCCACGGCGGCGGACATGATGCCGCCCGCGTAGCCGGCGCCCTCGCCGCACGGATAAAGCCCGATCAACTCGGACATGCAGCGCCCGTCGCGCGGCAGGGTGACGGGGGAAGAGGAGCGCGTCTCGACGCCGGTCAGCGCCGCGCCGGGAGACGCGAAGCCGCGCAGCCGCCCGTCGAACAGCCGGATGCCCTCGCGCAGGGATTCAACGGCAAAATCGGGCAGACACTTGCTCAGGTCTGTCCAGATCACACCAGGGCGGTAGGAGGGCAGCACGTCTCCTGCTGATGTGGAGGCGACGCCCTGCAGAAAGTCGTCCACGCGCTGGGCCGGTGCGTGATAACGCCCGCCGCCAAGCGCAAACGCCAGCCGCTCCCATTTTTCCTGAAAGCGCAGCCCGGCCAGCACATCGCCAGGGAAGTCGTCCGGCTCCACCGAAACCAGCACCGCGCTGTTGGCGTTTGCGCCGTCCCGCGCGAAGCGGCTCATGCCGTTCACAACCAGGTGGCCCGGCTCTGAAGCCGCCGCCACCACCGAGCCGCCCGGACACATGCAAAACGTGTAGACGCCGCGGCCGTTTTTCAGCCGCTCGCTCAGCTTGTAGTCCGAAGCGCCCAGCGCCGGGTGCCCGGCGGCCGCGCCGTACTGCGCACGATCAATCAGCGCTTGCGGGTGCTCGATGCGCGCGCCGATGGAGAACGGCTTTTTGCGCATGGGCACGCCGAGATTGTGCAGCATCTGCAGCGTGTCGCGTGCGCTGTGCCCCACGGCCAGAATCAGGTCGCGGGTCTCGAAAGGCTGGCCGAGTCCGTCAATGACAGCGGCCCGCAGCTCGCGATTCTCAACAATGAGGCTGGACAGCCGGCACCCAAACCGCACCTCGCCGCCGTTTTCGATGATGCGCTCGCGGATGGCTTTCACCATGCCGGGCAGTTTGTCCGTGCCGATGTGGGGCTTTTGCTGATACAGGATCTCATCGGGCGCGCCGTGCGCATGGAACACGCGCAACACATGGCCGCAGCGCGGGTCTTTGATGCCGGTTGTCAGCTTGCCGTCGGAAAAAGTGCCCGCACCGCCCTCGCCAAACTGCACGTTGGAGGCTGGATTCAGCTGGCCCGTGGCCCAGAATCGGGATACATCCTGCTCGCGTTCCTCCACCGGACTGCCGCGCTCGATCACCAGCGGGTTCAGGCCCGCCTCGCTCAGCGCCAGCGCGGCCATGAGACCGGCTGGCCCGAGGCCCACCACCAACGGGCGATGGGGCAGCGGTTTTGACTTTTGGATGACGTACGGCGCTTCCGCGCGCGCGCTCAGGTTCGGGTGCTTGGGGGGCTCGCCCGCCAGCTCAAAATCCACGCTCAGCACGAAATGCACGTCATGCTTTTTGCGGGCGTCCACCGATTTTTTGCATAGACGGGGATCGCAAATCTGCTCCTCGCGCAGCCGCAGCGCCTTGGCCACCAGCGACGCCAGCTGGCCAGGATCGAAGTCCAGCGGGGCGCTCAGGTTCACCAACCGATACGTCATGCGCGACCTCCCGCGGCGGCGGTTCCGGCCAGCAGGCCCGATGCCCACGCCCACTGCAGGTTGTAGCCGCCGCAGTCGCCGTCGATGTCCAGCAGCTCGCCGGTCGCAAACAGGCCGGGGCACAGCCGCGATTGCAGCGTGTCCGGGCTGAACTCACGCGTGTCCGCGCCGCCCGCTGTGACTTGCGCGTGCTTCATGCCCATGGTGCCGGTGACGGTCAGCAAAAAGCCGTGCATCAGCGCCGCCAGCGCTTCAATTTCAAGGTCCGACACGCCGCCCGCCAGGCGGCTAAGCGGGCCGCAGCCGGACAGCTTGATCAGCGTCTGCCCGAGCCTTTTGTTCAGCAGGCCCGTCAGGAAATGCTCCATGGGGCGGCGCGCCAGCAGCGCACGTCGCGACTTCAAAGATTCGGTCGGATCCTCATCCGCGATGGACAGCAGCGCCTCGACCCGTTTGCGCCTGTGCAGCGCCTCAGAGGCGATGCGCGATAGCTGCAGCACTGGCGGCCCGGACAGGCCGTAGTCGGTGAACAGCACCTCGCCGCGCTCTGTGCGCATGGGCGCGCCGTCCACCAGGATGGAGATTTCGCCGTTGCACTTGATGCCGGAGAGCGCCCGAATGGGCTCGGTGTCGGTCGTCAGCTGCACCAGCGCGGGCAGGCAAGGATTTACTTTATGGCCCAAAGACTCCAGCAGTTTATACCCCGCGTTGGTGCTGCCCAGCGCGGGCGACGCCATGCCGCCGGCGGCGAGGATCAGCCTGTCCGCCCGCACGGACTGTCCGTCTTGCGCGCGCACGGTGAACCCGGGTTCAACAGAACAGGCGTCAAAGGAGGCAATCAGCTCCACGCCCAGCTCGTCCATGGCCAACCGCAGCGCATCCACGACGGCGCCCGCCTGCTCGGACAATGGGTAGACCTTGTCCCCCTCAAAAAGCGGCTCGACGCCCAGTGAACCAAAGAACGCAATCACGGCGCTTGGCGGATACGCGGCCATGGCCGGACGCATCAGCGCCGTGCCGCCGTGGTAATCGCTTTGGGATGCGCCGAGGTTGGTCAGGTTGCAGCGGCCGTTGCCGGTGGCCAGCAGCTTTTTGCCCACGCGGGCTTGTCTCTCCAAGACAGCCACGCGCAGGCTGGGCGCGACGCGCTTCGCCTGAATCGCCGCCGCCATGCCGCTGGCCCCGCCGCCGACAACCGCGATGTCACAGCGCGTCATAGCACAATCCCCAGCGCCCGGATCAGCGCCTCATCTCCCAGCAGCGCCAGGCTGTGCAGCGCGCGGGAGCACGCGGTGTACAGCATGCGCCGCTCGCCGTCGGTGACCGGGACGTCCGGCCAGACGACCGCCACGGCGTCAAATTCCAGTCCCTTCATCAGGTGGTAGCAGGACACGACCAGCCCATCGGTCTCGGGCATCATGTCGTCCACGTCACCGATCAGCCAGCTGCCGGGATGTGCCTTTGCCAGTTGTTGCGCCTCTGGCAGCGAGCGAGTGATGAGCGCGACCCGCTTCATGCCGCCCTTCTGAAAGCCCGAGAGCACAGTCTGGAGCGCCTCTGCGCTGTTGACCAAAACGGAAGGCGCCGCGCCTTCGCGGCCGAACGCCTGCACGTGCAACCCTTCGGGGAGCAGCGCGTTGCACAGCCTGGTGATCTGGGCTGTGGAACGGTAGCAGCGGGTCAGCCGAACGATGGGCGCGCGCGGCGCGCCAAAGCAGTTTCCCCAGCTCTCCGGCATGGCGGGCGGCATGCCCGGAATCGTGCGCTGATTGGGGTCGCCCAAAAGGGTGATCTGCGCCATCGGGTAGTTCACGTGCAGGAACGCCAGCGCGATGGCGCTGTAGTCCTGCGCTTCGTCAACCAGCAGGTGGCGGATGGAGCGGTCGGGCGCGGAGAACCCGAGCCGCAGCATCAGGTACGCGATGGCGGGCGCGTCCTCGAGCCACACCAGCTGGGCGGCGGCGTTATCGACCGCGGCCATGTGCAGCGCCTCGGGCGTGTCCTTCAGCGCCTCGGCGTACAGCTGCAGCGGATCCATGCCAAGCATGCGCTTGATCAGGCTGCGCACCGGCAGCAGGTGCTGGCTGGCGGCCATGCGCGCGGCCATCTCCAGCTCTTTGCCCTTGTATTTGCCCTGCAGCTGCTGCTCGTATTTCGAATTGAGGGACTGCTGCCAGCCGTCAAGCCTCGACTGCAGCACCGTCTGGATGCGAACCAGCCGCAGCTGGGGGGTGAGCATGCGGAACTCGCTGCGGTACATGCGCTCAAGCTCGGCCTTTTTGATGAGCGAATTGCCCGGCAGCCCGATGTCCTCAAACCGAGGCCCGCGAGACTTGAAGTCGTCCGCGAAGCCCTCCAGCAGCGCCACGAAATCCGGCCCGCTCTTGTAGCCCACGCTGTCGCGGCGCAACTGATAGCTGGCTTGACCCAACCGCTCGATCTGCTTTAGGGGCGGTTCGGGCGCAAGACCAATCACCTGAGCAAACACCTTGTGCAGCACCAGCATTTTGGTGTTTTCCTCGCCCAGATCCGGCAGCACGGATGAGATGTACTCGGTGAACGCGCTGGTGGGGGACAGGATCGCGATGCTGCTCGAATCGATCAGCTCGCGCTGGCGAAACATCAGGTACGCCGCGCGGTGCATGGCGATGCTGGTTTTGCCCGAACCTGCGCCGCCGATCACCGACAGCACGGGGGCCTTGTCGTAACGGATGGCCTGGTTTTGCTCCTTTTGGATGGTGGACACGATGGAACGCATGCGGCTGCTGGTCGCGCCCGACAGGATGTCCAGCAGCACGTCGTCCTCGATGCACACGTCGGTGTCCACATAATAGGCCAGCTTGCCGCCCTCAAAGCGGTACTGACGCTTCAGCGTCATGGTGCCCAGGATTCTGCCCGTGGGCGCGTCGTAGCCCACCTCGCCGGGCGTTTCGTCGTAATACAGGCTCGAGATCGGCGCGCGCCAGTCGTGCACCACCAGATTGCCTTTTTCGTCCATCAGGCTATAGAGCCCGATCACGATGGTCTCCACCTCGTCCGCGCCCTGCTCGCGAAAGTCGATCCGCGCGAAGAACGGGTCGGTCAGCATCCGTTCGGATCGGCGCATCATGTCTTTGGAAAGCGCCTGTCTGAGCAGAAAGCGATTCACCTCGTTGCCCAGGGTGTCCAGGTCGGTCACCGACAGCGCCGTGGGCTTGAGCCGCAGCTCCTCCCAGGCGTCCGATAGCAGCATCTTGATGGAGCTGTCGTGGGCGTCGGAAAATCCCTGTGCCTGCTGGATCAGCGCATAGAGCAGCTGCTGTACGCGCGCGGTGCGTTCGCGTTCACGATTGAGTTCGGTTTTGTCCACGCGCATCCCTCCATTTACGGGTCCACATTTTTCACAGTATAGCACAATTGGGTCGCATCTTCAATGAGAATCGCATGCTTACAACAGCCTATGTCCCGCATAACGCAATCTTGCTTTGTAGAAACCGGGCAAAAGAGGTATAATATGGACAGATGGGGAATGGAGGATGGATGCACATGCGGGATGGATTCGTTCGCGTGGCGGCGGCGACGCCGCAGATTCAGCTGGCCGACCCGGCCGCCAACGCGCGGGAGGTCATCCGCCTGATGGGCGAGGCGGCCGCGCAGGACGTGAAGCTGCTGGTGTTTCCGGAGCTGTGCCTTGTGGGCGCCACCTGCGGCGACCTGTTCTTCCAGCCCGCGCTGCTCAGCGGAGCGATGGACGCGCTTTTGCAAGTGATGCAGGCCAGCGCGGGGCAGGACATGCTGACTGTTGTGGGGCTGCCGATGCCGCACGAGGGTGGGCTGTATGATTGCGCTGCCATCGTGAAGGGCGGGGAGCTGCTGGGCGTGGCGCCCAAAATTTACCTGGAGGGCGGGCAAGGGCGCTGGTTCCAAGGGGGCAAGGACCGCGCTGAGGCGGCTATGTTCTTTGGTGAGAGGGTGCCGTTTGGCGGCAAGCTCGTCTTTGCGGGCAGCAACATGCCTGAGTTTAGTGTGGGCGTTTCGATCACCGGCGACAACTGCCGCGCGGCCAGCTGCAGCGTGGTGGCGTGTCCGTTCGCGGAACCGGAGATCGTGGGCCAGCCGGAGGCCACGCGCGCGCGGATGCTGTTCCAATCGGTGCGGCACACGGCCGCGTATGTTGTGGCCGGCGCCGGACCGGGGGAATCCACCACCGACCATGTGTACGCCGGGCGCAACCTGGTGATCGAGTGCGGCAAGCTGCTGGCCGAGTCGAAGCCCTTTGCCGCCGGGCTTCTGGTGACAGAGCTGGATCTTGGGTACATTGCGGCGAAGCGCCGCGCCTTGGGGGGCGATCACTCGTTCGACGAGGAGCCAGTGTATTTCGCGGTGAACAAAGCGCGGCTTCAGCTGACGCGGGTGTTCGAGCAGCAGCCGTTTGTGCCGTCCGATCCGGCGCTCCGCGCCGGGCGCTGCGAGCAGATTCTGGAGATTCAGGCGCAGGGGCTGGCACAGCGGATGCGGGTGGTCGGCAGCAAGCAGGCGATCATCGGCGCCAGCGGAGGTCTCGATTCCACGCTGGCCATGCTCGTGGCGGCGCGGGCGCTGGATCGGCTGGGCCTGCCCAGGGACGGCCTGTTGTGCGTGACCATGCCCTGTTTTGGCACGACGGAGCGCACCAAATCCAACGCCGTGCTGCTCGCCGAGCGTTTGGGCGGCGCGCTGCGCGAGATCAGCGTCGCGGCGGCGGTCAGCCAGCATTTTTTGGACATTGGGCAAGACACGGCAAACCACGACGTGACCTTTGAAAACGCGCAGGCCCGCGAGCGCACCCAGGTGCTGATGGACATCGCCAACCAGACGGGCGGGCTGGTCGTCGGCACGGGAGATCTGAGCGAGCTGGCGCTGGGCTGGGCGACCTACAACGGCGACCACATGTCGATGTACGGCGTGAACGGCGGCGTGCCCAAGACGCTGGTGCGGCACCTCGTCGCCCACGCTGCGGACGCGACGGGAGATGCGCAGCTGGCCTCCGTGCTGCGCGACATTCTGTCCACGCCCGTCAGCCCGGAGCTGCTGCCCCCGGTGAATGGCGTCATCAGCCAGAAGACCGAGGAGCTGGTCGGCCCCTACGAGCTGCACGACTTTTTCCTGTACCACCTGCTGCGCCGGATGGACGAGCCGGGGAAGATCAAGCGCTTGGCGGCGCAGTCGTTTGCGGGGGTGCATGACGAGGCCGCCATCGACAAGTGGCTCAAAACCTTCCTGAAGCGGTTTTTCAGCCAGCAGTTCAAGCGCTCCTGCCTGCCGGACGGCCCGGCGGTGGGTTCGGTGTCGGTCTCTCCCCGCGGCGGGCTCGCGATGCCCAGCGACGCCGCCAGCACGCTTTGGGTCGAAAGTTTACATGAATAATCGGGAACCGCGAACCATTTAACAATAGTTTTCTAGAAATCGCGCGAAACGCTTACGATTGTGTGGTAAAATTAAGCATAGGGTTAGACGCCCAAGCATACATTGCTTACACAAATAGGAGGATTATGATCATGAAGAAGCTCATCGCTCTGGTTCTCGCCGTACTGATGATGACCGCCATGCTGGCCGCCTGCTCCGCGCCGACGACGCCGTCGGCCACCCCGGCCCCGGCTGCCACGGAAGCCGCCCCGGCCGCCACCGAGGTCGCTCCGGCCGCCACGGAAGCTGCTCCGGCTGCCACCGAGATCGCTCCGGAAGCCAGCCCGGCCACCTAAGTCAACGCACAGAGAGACCCCGCTTGCCATCTTATGGATGCAGGCGGGGTTTTCTTAACGGGTTGTTTCTTGCGGGTGGGGCGCTTGGGGCCTATACTGAAAACGAAAGGGAGCGATGCAAATGAAAGTGCTTTTGACCGGCGGCGCGGGATACATCGGCGCGCACAACGCAGTGGAGCTTCTGAACGCGGGCCACGAGATCGTGGTGGTCGACAATTACAGCAATTCCAGCCCCGAGGCGCTGGCGCGCGTGTCGGAGCTGACAGGGAAAACCTTCCCGATTTACGCGCTGGACGTGTGCGACAAGCCGGCGCTTGAGCGCGTGTTTACAGAGCAGAAGATCGACGCCGTGATTCACTTCGCCGGGTTAAAGGCGGTGGGTGAGTCGGTCGAAAAACCGCTAGAGTATTACCGGAACAACCTGGACTCCACGCTCAGCCTGCTGGAGCTGATGAAGCGGCACGGCGTGTCGTGCCTGGTGTTCAGCAGCTCCGCCACGGTGTACGGTCTGGCCGAAAAAATGCCGTTGACCGAGGACAGCCCCACCGGCTGCTCAAATCCGTATGGCTGGACGAAGTACATGATCGAACAGATTTTGCGCGATCTGGCCCATGCAGAGCCGGACTGGTCCATCATGTTGCTGCGCTACTTTAACCCGGTGGGCGCCCATGACAGCGGCCGCATCGGCGAGGACCCGAACGGCATTCCGAACAACCTGATGCCCCGCGTGCTGCAGGCTGCCACCGGCAAGCTCGACCATCTGGGCGTGTTTGGCGCGGACTACCCGACGCCCGACGGCACCTGCATCCGCGACTACATCCATGTGGTGGATCTGGCCAAAGGACACTTGGCCGCGCTGAAGTACATCGAGGCGCACAAGGGGATCGAGACGGTGAACCTCGGAACCGGCACGGGATACTCGGTGCTCGACATCATCAAAGCGTTCAACGAGGCGAACGCGATGAACCTTCAGTACAAGGTCGAGCCGAGACGGCCGGGCGACGCCGCCGTGGGGTATGCCGATCCGGGCAAGGCGCTGGCGCTGCTTGGGTGGAAGGCCGAGAAGAGCCTGACGGACATGTGCAGGGACGCCTGGCGCTGGCAGCGGCAAAACCCGAACGGTTACGACAGTTAGCACAGAGCGGGCGAGGAATCGCCCGCTTTTGGTTACATGGGCATCCGCACCAATGGCCATGCTACGCATACAAAGGAGGAGTGGTCATGCGCATCAAAGGGAACAAGGTGGGCATCGTAGGCGCGGGGCAGGTGGGCGCGACGTCTGCGTACACGCTGCTGATCTCCGGGCTGGTGTCCGAGCTGGTGTTGGTGGATCTGAATGAGAAAAAGTCCAGCGGCGAGGTGCTGGACCTGTCCCACGGCATCCCGCTGTGCCCGCCTGCGGAGATCGGCTACGGCGGTTACGACCGCCTGGCCGGGTCGGACATCGTGGTGCTGACGGCGGGCGTTGGGCAGCAGCCGGGCGAGACGCGGATGGATCTGGTGAGGCGCAACATCGAGGTGTTCCGGCAGATCGTGCCCGAGGTGGTGCGATACGCGCCGGACGCCATCCTGCTCGTGGTCACCAACCCCGTAGACATTCTGACGTATGAGACGCTCCAAATCTCCGGCCTGCCCGCGTCCCGTGTGATCGGATCGGGCACGGTGCTGGACACGTCGCGCCTCAAGCAGCTGCTGAGCAAGCACACCGGCGTCGACCCGCGCAGCATCCATACCTTTGTGCTCGGCGAGCACGGAGACACCGAGCTGGCCGCCTGGAGCCGCACCACCATCGCCGGGCAGAGCATCGACGAGTTCTGCGCGGGTTGCTGTGCCTGCGGGGGCAGCCTGGCCGCCGAGATCAAGGCGCAGTTCGACGCCGAGGTGCGCAACGTGGCTTACACCATCATCGAGCGCAAGGGCGCGACCTATTACGCGGTGGCGCTGGCGGTCAGGCGCATTGTGGAGGCAATCCTGCGCGATGAAAGCTCCATCCTGACGGTGTCGTCGCTCTTGAATGGCCAGTACGACTTGGAGGACGTCTGCCTCAGTCTTCCGAGCATCGTGTCCGCCCGGGGCATCGAGCGCGTGGTGAGCATCGGACTGGACACGGAGGAGACACAACTGCTGAGAAAGAGCGGCGCCGCATTGAAGCAAATCCTAAGCGAACTCTAATGAAAATCTATTGGCATTTTCAGGGTGGGTGGTGTATAATCTGCACATGAGTTGAGAAAAGGAGTGAGTCACACATGGCGACGCCCAGTTTTGATTCGCAGGATGTCCAGCAAAACAAGGTGCTGGGAGGTCTTGGATACTTGGTTTTCTTCATTCCGATGCTGGCATGCCCAAGCTCGAAATTTGGCAGGTTCGCGGCCAACCAGGGCCTGATTGGGCTGGTGTTGATGATTGCGGTGTGGCTCGTGTCGATGATTCTGGGCTGGATCCCGCTGATCGGCTGGCTGGTGAGCATCGCCGCGTATCTGGCGAACCTGCTGATTGGGCTGCTGATGCTGTACTACACCTTCAAAGCTGTTGCGCAAGGGGAGGCCAAGGCGTTCCCGGTGGTGGGCGGCATTCAGCTGATCAAGTAAACCGGACGCGTTGGCGAAGAGCCGTTTGATAGCGGCTCTTTTTTGTTGACAGCGCGGAGGTTCATCGGTAGAATGGTGAAGGATAACCATCACATACTGGAGGATCAACCGGATGCATGAGCAGAAGTATCATCATATCCACCTGGCGGGGCTTGAACGGGATCTACCGCTGTGCCCGCTGAATGACGAGCTATATATCGGCGCGTTTGTGATTTTTGGCGATGTGGAGCTGACGGAGGCTTGCGCGCGCGAGCTGCTGAAAAAAGCGCCGCCCCATGACGTGCTGATCACCGCCGAATCGAAGGGCATCCCACTGGTGTACGCCATGGCGCGCCAGAGCGGCGTGAACAAGTATTTGCTGTGCCGAAAGGCTCCCAAGCTGTACATGAAGGATGTGCACTCCGCCGAGGTGCAATCCATCACCACCGCCAACAGGCAGATGCTGTACATCGATGGCTCAGATGCCGAGTTCATGAAGGGGAAGCGCGTGCTGCTGGTGGACGACGTGATTTCGACGGGCGAGTCGCTGCACGCCATGGAGACGCTGGTGCAGAGCGTGGGCGGCATCATCGCTGGGCGGATGGCGATTCTGGCTGAAGGCGACGCCATGCACAGGGACGATTTGATATACCTCGAGAAGCTGCCGCTGTTCGATAAGGATGGGCGGCCGGTGGCGTGATTCGAAGAGCATCAATTCCACTCTAGGTAAGCGCTGATTAAATCATCCAACCGGGACGTGGTATAATAAGAACACCACACATCGGAGGGAGATTGTGATGAAACAGCAGAGCATCAGCGACGTGGAATACGGGAACCGGAAGCGGAAGCGTGAAGAGTTCTTGGAAGCGATGGACGCGGTGATCCCGTGGGACGAGATGGCGTCGCTGATCGAGCCGCACTACTACGCGGGGAGGAGAGGCCGGCCGCCGCGCGGGATCGAGATGATGCTGCGGATGTACCTGCTGCAGGTTTGGTTCAACCTATCTGACGAGGGTGTAGAGGATGCGATCTACGACAGCTACGCGTTCAAGCAGTTCATGGGCGTGGACTTCATGGAGACGGAGCAGGTGCCGGACGCGACGACTTTGTGCAACTTCCGCAAGCTGATGCACGAGAGCGGGATCGCGGAGCGGTTCTTCGAGAGC
>JAVBQA010000030.1:0-74794 GCA_031549325.1 Eubacteriales bacterium
TTCTTTTCAAAAAAAAATACACCCGGGGGGCCCGGGGGGCCCCCCCGCGGGATCAAAAAATACCCCTTTTTTGGACCGACAACGCCAGGGCCCCGGGGTTAAAGGGGGGGGGGGGGGCGCGCCGCCCCCCCACCGCCTGCCAGGCTTATTGCCTGAAATTGACCCAGATCTCGTCGTACAGCTTCAGCGCGTCGTCCGGAAGCGGCATGACCATCTCGGCGGTTTTGACCAGATCCTCCGGCGCGTTGATGGTCGGGTTGCTCTTGTATTCCTCGGGCAGGAACTCGGCGGCGGCGGTGTTGCAGCTGCCGTAGTTGATCAGGCTGGACGCGTAGGCGCTTACCTTGGCGTCCAGGATGTAGTTCAGGAAGATGTAGGTGGCGTCCATGTGGGGCGCGTCCTTGGGCACCACGATGCCGTCGCTGCCAAAGGCCAGGCCCTCTTTGGGATAAACCACCTTCAGATCGGGCAGCACTTCCTGGGCGGCCACGATCTGCGAGCCGTACATGAACCCGGCGGAGGCGGCGCCTTCCACCAGCAGGTTGTGGGGCGTGTCGTCGTTCATGGACAGCAGGTTGGGGCGCAGTTCCTCCAGCGCGCTGCCCACCTCAGCCATCTTGGCCGGGTCGGTCTCGTTCAGGCTCAGCCCCAGCTTTTTCTGCGCCATGCCGATGATGTCGCGCATGTCGGCCACGCAGCTCAGCTTGTCCTTGAACTCCGGGCGCCACAGGTCGGCAAAGCCGGTCACCTCAAAATCGACCATGTCCGGGTTGTACACGATCATGGGCATGTAGTTGGTGTAGGGGATGGCGAACTTGTTGTCCGGGTCAAAGTACTGCCCCTGATAGGCGGGGTTGATGTTGCCAAAATTCGCGATGCGCGCGCTGTCGATCTCAGAGAGCAGGCCCAGATCCACCATGGTCGCGATGTAGGGGCCGCTCAGCACCACCACGTCGTACAGTCCGGTGCCGGCGTTGATCTTGGCCAGCATGTCCTCGTTGCCCAAGGTGTCGGAATAGTTCACCTGAATGCCGGTGACATCCGTAAACTGATCCAGAACCTTGGGGGGCACGTAGTCGGCCCAGGTGAAGATGTTCAGCGTCTTCTGGTCATCCGGCAGCTTCTCGGCCTCTGCCTTGGCCCAGGCGTTGACCTCGCTCTCGGCGGCGTTGGCGGCGCAGGCGTCGATGTCGATGGCCCCGGTTTCGGCCAGCGCCGGGATGCCCATCGCGAGCAAGCACAGCGCAACGAGCAGGGAAATCAGTTTCTTCATGATGAGTTCCTCCTGAATAGATGATCTTATTGAGAAAAGCAAGCGCTTCTTCAATCTCTCTGGATAGACGGCTCGGCCGGGGCTGTGGTTGCATCCCTGGTCTGCAGCAGCCGGCTGGCGGCGACAGTGATGAAGGTGACCCCCAGCGTCAGCGTGCACATGGCGTTGACAGACGGCGGCACGCCGGTTCTGATCTTGCTGAACAGGTACACCGGGAACGTGGAGCTGCCCGGTCCGGACACGAAGAAGCTGATGATCACGTCGTCCAGCGACATCGCGAACGCCAGCAGCACGCCGCTCAGGATTGCCGGGGCGACCAGCGGCACGATCACCGTGACAAACGCCCGCACGGGGGTGGCCCCCAGGTCCCGCGCGGCCTCCTCATAAGACGAATCGAGGCCCGTCAGGCGCGTCCTGACAATGATCAGGATGTACGGGATGCAGAACGTGGCGTGGGACAGCACCAGCGTCGTCATGCCAAACGGCAGCTTGACCATCGAAAAGGTGGTCATGAACGCCAGGCCCAGCACGATCTCGGGCGTCATCACGGGCAGGGTGCTCAGGGTCTCCATGAGCCCGGCGCCTTTGTGATGGGTGCGGGACAGCGCCACCGCGCCCAGCGTGCCGATCACGCCCGCGATCAGGCAGCTCCAGCCGCCCACGATCAGGCTGTTGCGAAAAGCCGTCAGCAGCTGCCGGTTTTCAAACAGTTTTGGATACCACTCGGTCGTGAAGCCCGTCCACATCAGGTTCTTGGGCTGGGCGTTGAAGGAGTACGCGATCACGATGAAGATCGGCAGGTAGATCAAAAACAGCACCAGCAGCAGATAGAACCCGGGCACCGCGCGCGCCAGCCGTTTGAGCGTCTTCATCAGAACACCCCCAGACTGTCGTCGCCCGCGAACCGGCGGTACACGCTCATTGTCAGGAAGGTCAGCACCACCATCACCATGGACAGCGCCGCGCCCATGGGCCAGTCGCGCCCGGCCTGCAGGTAATGGCTGATGAGGTTTCCGAGCACCATGTTGACGCTCCGGCCCATCAAATCCGAGATGAAGAACAGCCCGACCGACGGCACGAACACCAGCATGCAACCGGACACCACGCCCGGCAGCGTCATGGGCAGCGTGATCGTCAGGAACGACTTGGCCCTGCCCGCGCCCAGGTCGCGCGAAGCCTCGGTGAGCGCGGGATTCAGCTTCTCGATGGCGGCGTACAGCGGCAGGATCATGAACGGCAGGAACGAGTACGCCATGCCGAACAGCACCGCGCCGTTGTTGTACAGGAACTGCACCGGTTCGGCGGTCAGCCTGAGGTTCAGCAGCACCGTGTTCAGGATGCCGTTGGTGCGCAGAAACAGCATCCAGCCGTAGGTTCGGAGCAGCGCGCTCGTCCAGAACGGCACGATCACCAGCAGCATGATCAGGTTGCGCTGCTTCTTCGGGCGGCTGGCCATCGCGTAGGCAAAGGGATAGCCGACGAGCAGCGTGCTCAGCGTGGTCAGCGCCGCCATTTTCAGGGAGCTGACCATGATGTTCAGGTTGGCCGGATCCAGCAGATGCGCGTAGTTGGAAGCCGTCAGCGGCAGCTCGCCGCCCAGCCGTTCGCTGCGCGTCAGAAAGCTGAGCACCAGCACGTATCCCATGGGCAGCACCACCAGCAGCACCGTCCAAAGATACAGCGGCGCCAGCGCCAATAGACCTTTGCGCCCGGTTTTGTTCATGCGCGCGCCTCCCCGCAGATCAGCGCGCAGTGGCGGGGCTGCCAGTAGATATACACCTCGCTGCCCGGGCTGGGCAGCTCAAACGCCACATCCATGCCGAACGCGGTGATGGTTTCGCCGCTCCTGAGCGAAAGTTCCGTCTTGAGCACCGAGCCGGAGTAGTGGTGGGACAGCACCTTCGCGGGCAGGTCAAACCCCGGCTGGGGGGAGAGGGCGTAGCGGATGCGCTCGGCGTGGATGCTGGCGGCCACCCGCGCGCAGGGGCGCAGCCCATCCTGTTTGGCGGCCAGCGCGCTGCCCGCATCCAGTTTGATGCGCACGGCGTCCGGAAGGATCTCGGCCACCTCGCCTTCAAACAGCGAGCCCTGGCCGATGAACCGCGCGGCGAAGCGCGTGGCGGGCTGCTCATAGATCTGCTCGGGCGTGCCGATCTGCTCGAACTGGCCGCCGTTCATGATGGCGATCCGGTCGGACATGTTCAGCGCCTCTTCCTGGTCGTGGGTGATGTAAATGAACGTGATTCCCAGCCATTTCTGCAGGTTCTTTAGCTCGACCTGCATCTGCTGGCGCAGCTTGAGATCCAGCGCGCCCAGCGGCTCGTCCAGCAGCAGCACGTCGGGCTTTAAGATCACCGCGCGGGCGATGGCCACGCGCTGGCGCTGGCCGCCCGACAGCTGCGCGGGCGTGCGGTTGCCAAAGCCCACAAGCTGCACCAGCTCCAGCATCTCAGCGACGCGGCGCTGAATCTCGGACCGCGCCTCGCCGCGGATGCGCAGACCGTAGCCGATGTTGCGCTCCACATTCATGTGGGGGAACAGCGCGTAGTTCTGGAACACCGTGTTCACATTGCGCTTGTTGGGGGGCAGCTCCGTCACGTCCTGACCGGACAGCAACACCCGCCCCGAGTCCGGCGCGGTCAGCCCGGCGATGATGCGCAGCGTGGTGGTCTTGCCGCAGCCGGAAGGCCCCAGCAGCGTGATGAACTCGCCCGCGTTCACCGAAAGCGAGATGTCTTTGAGCACCTGCGTGCCATCAAACGACTTGGTCAGATGGTCCAGGCTCAGCAGCGCCGTATCACTCATGAGATGTTGAATCTCCTTAAAGTTCTTGCTTGGGCAGCGCGTGGTAGAGCGCCATGGCCTCGGCGATGGGCTTCACGCCGTCCGCGCCGCCCGGCTCGCTCAGCGACAGCGCCGCCGCCGCGATGCCGTATCGGATGCCCGTTTCCAGGGGTTCCCCTCTGTATGCGGCGTACAGGCAGCCCGCGCAAAACGCGTCGCCCGCGCCCACCGTGCCCTTGATGAAGCCGTCCGGCAGCTTGAGACTGGGCAGCGCCGCGTAGCGCCCCCGCTCGTCCATGCCAAAGCCGCCCTCCGGCGCGTGGATCACCGCCCAGCGGTGAACGCCCATCTGTTTCAGTTTATATAACACGTCTGGGATCCGGTCAATCAGCAGCCGCCCGTCCGGGCTTCTCAGCTCGATGCCCACGGTCTTGCCGGATTCCAGCTCGTTCACGATGAAGTAATCGGCGTGCCGGAGCGCGGGGGGCACCAGCAGCGGATAGCGGTCGCCCACTTCGCTGACCACGTCCACCGAGGTTTGGATGCCCCGCTCGCGCACGCCTGCCAGCAGGCGCGCCATGCGCGTGCCGAACTGGGGATCCGGTTGGTCGAGCGCGGGCAGCAGGCAGATGTAACCCGCGTGGAACACGTCGCAATCCAGCGCGTCCAGCGGCACGTCGTCCATGTCAAACGCGCTGTCCGCGCCCGAATAGAACAGAAACGTGCGCGCGCGGCTATCCACCTCGGTCAGCACGTCTGTGAACGAGGTGACGCCCTGCCGCTTGACCAGCGACAGGTCGATACTGGGAAGCCGGGACAGGGTTTTGAGGATCAGCTCGCCCTCGCTGTCCTCGCCGATGCGCGACAGCGCCGTGAGCGGCACGCCCGGGTCCAGCCGCGCCAGCGTGCCCAGCACGTTGCACGCCAGGCCGCCCAGCGCGTAGCTCTTGCCTGTGATGCGCACCAGCTCGTGGCGCACCGGGAAGCCCGAGATCAGCTTGATCACGTCCACGATCATGTTGCCCGCGACCGCAATGCCCTTGTCCACGGCATACCCTCCGAAGAAGCGTGATTTGTTACGGTTAATATTATACTCTTTTCATCGGAATTGCAAGTTATATGTTGTGGCCCGAGATCTCCAAAATGCAACTGAGCGCACAGCGTGCGCCCAGTTGCATTGACGTTGTTCTTTGGCAAGCCGGGGAAGGGGTACTCAGGGGACTGGTTCCTTGGGCGGGGTTTGGGGCGGCGCCCCAATGATTCCCTACCTTAAATAGTCGTCGATCGCCGTGGCCGCCGCCTTGCCCGCGCCCATGGCCAGGATGACCGTGGCCGCGCCGGTGACCGCGTCGCCGCCGGCGTACACGCCCTCGCGGGAGGTAAGCCCGGTGGCCTCGTCGGCGATGATGCCGCCCCACTTCTGGGTCTCAAGCCCCTTGGTGGTGCTCTTGATCAGCGGGTTGGGAGAGGTGCCGATAGACATGATGACGCAGTCCACGTCCAGCTCAAAGTCCGAGCCGGCCTTTTCCACGGGGCGCCTGCGGCCGGAGGCGTCCGGCTCGCCCAGCGCCATCTCGCGGCAGATCATGCCGCGCACCCAGCCGTTCTCGTCGCCCAGGATCTCCACCGGGTTGTTGAGCAGCCTGAACTCGATGCCCTCTTCCTTGGCGTGCTCCACTTCCTCGTGGCGCGCGGGCAGCTCGGCCTCGGACCGGCGGTACACGATCATCACGTGCTCGGCGCCCAGCCGCTTGGCGCAGCGCGCGGCATCCATGGCCACGTTGCCGCCGCCCACCACGGCCACGCGCTTGCTGTGCGCGATGGGGGTGTCCGCGCCGCCCTTATAGGCCTTCATCAGGTTGACGCGGGTCAGGAACTCGTTGGCGGAATACACGCCGTTCAGGTTCTCGCCCGGGATCTTCATGAACATCGGAAGGCCCGCGCCGCTGCCGATGAACACGGCCTCGAAGCCCTGCTCAAACAGCTCGTCGATGGAGAGCACCTTGCCGATGACCATGTTGGTCTCGATCTGAACGCCCAGCTGGACCAGCGTATCGATCTCCAGCTGCACGATGGCCTTGGGCAGGCGGAACTCGGGAATGCCGTACACCAGCACGCCGCCCGCCAGGTGCAGCGCCTCATACACAGTGACCGAGTAGCCCTTCTTGGCAAGATCGCCCGCGCAGGTCAGGCCCGCCGGGCCCGAGCCGATCACCGCCACGCGCCTGCCGTTGGGTTCGGGCTTGACGGGGGCCTCCTTGCTGTGCGCCAGATGCCAGTCTGCCACGAAGCGCTCGAGCCTCCCGATGCCCACCGGTTCGCCCTTGACGCCCCGCACGCACTTTTCTTCGCACTGGGTCTCCTGCGGGCACACGCGACCGCACACCGCGGGCAGCGAACTGGCCTTGGCGATGGACTGGTACGCGCCCTCGAAGTCGTGATCGTTGATTTTCTGGATGAACGCCGGAATGTCGATCAGCACCGGACAGCCCTCGATGCACGGCTTGTGCTTGCAGTTCAGGCAGCGCTGCGCCTCGTCCAGCGCTTGCGCCTCGGTGTACCCGAGCGCCACTTCGCTGAAGTTCTTGTTGCGCAGGTTCGGGTCCTGGGACGGCATCTCGTTTTTCTTCAATGACATGTTGGGCATGGGTCATTGCACCTCCTTGGTGAATAGGTTGCAGGTCTCTTCGTGCGCAGCGCGCTCAAACGGCTTGTACATCGCGCCGCGCTTCATGGCCTCGTCGAAGTCCACTTCGTGGCCGTCAAAATCCGGGCCGTCCACGCAGGCGAACTTGGTCACCCCGCCCACTGTCAGGCGGCAGCCGCCGCACATGCCGGTGCCGTCGATCATAATGGGGTTCATGGAGACCATGGTTTTCACGCCGTATTCCTTGGTGAGCTGGCACACGAATTTCATCATGATCAAAGGACCGATGGCGATGACTTCATCGAAGGTCTCGCCCGCGTCCAGCAGCGCCTTGAGCGCGTTTGTGACCAGGCCCTTCTCGCCGTAGCTGCCGTCGTCGGTCATCATGACGTAGCGCGCGCTGCAGGCGCGGAATTGATTTTCGAGGATCACCAGGTCCTTGTTGCGGAAGCCCACGATGGAGGTGACTTCACAGCCCATCTCGTGCAGCCGCTTGGCCACGGGGTACGCGATGGCGCAACCCACGCCGCCGCCGATCACAGCCACCTTTTTCAGGCCGTCCAGATGGCTGGGCGCGCCCAGCGGACCCACAAAGTCCTGCAGGCAGTCGCCCGCGCTGAGGTGGTTCAGCTTCTCGGTGGTGGCGCCCACGATCTGAAAGATGATCGTCACCAGCCCGCGCTCCGGATCCGTGTCGGCCACTGTCAGCGGGATGCGCTCGCCGTCCGCGTCCACGCGCAGAATCACAAACTGGCCCGGTTCGGCCTTTTTCGCAACCTGAGGCGCATGGATCTCCATCTGCGTCACGGTAGGATTCAGTATCGTCTTGGCCTTGATTTCGTACATCCTTACCCCTCCACTCGACCTGATGCGTATTCCTGTTTAATGTACCCGAAAACGCAGGAGAAGTCAATGATTTTTCAACAGTATTTCTGATGTGCATACTTTTTTTGTAAGCGTTGTGAGAGATTGGTTTTAAGACCGTGGGTTGCGCGCGCCGGCGCTGTGTGCTAGACTGTGTAGGATTCACATGCTGTCACAGATCCCATCAGGGGATGGGGGCCGTGCCAGGAAGAACCAGCTCGTCAGGGCGCGTTTTTCGGCAACAAATCGGGGGCGGCCGCCGTCTGTTATGATGCAACCAATAACCACCCGAAAACCGCGAATCGGAGGAATATTGATGAAACAAGCACACCGATATGTGGCCGCACTCCTCTGCGTTGCGCTGCTCTGCGCCATGTGGATTCCGCTTGGCTCAGCCCAGCCCATGACGGCGCTGGAGACGCTGATGCAGGGGGTAGACCTGCCCCAGCGCGACACGATCGAAGCGTCGGTCGCCCCGGAGGGCGCGACGCTGAAGGACGTGCAGATCCACTGCACCGCCAGCAATGGCAGCGCGGCGAAGATCACGGTCAAGCTGGCATTTTCCGGATACACGGATTTCGGCAAGCTGTGGCCCAAATATGAGGAAGAGTATGCCGCGGCCGTCGTGAGCGCGGTGTCCGCACAGCAGGCGGTGTCGCCTGAAGCGCTGTCCGGCGCTGTGCGCGACCGCATCGACGCGCTGCACAAAGCCAGCGTGCCGCCCGAGGAAGGCGCGGCCGCGCAGCTGGTCAGCGTGGAGGTCGCGGTGCCCTACCTGGAGGCGCAGCAGAGCGGCTCCCGGGGCGCGGAAGCGCAGAAGCTGCAGCAGCGTCTGATCGATCTCGGGTTCCTGGACGGCGCCGCGGACGGCCAGTTCGGCCCCAAGACCAAGAAGGCCGTGGAGGCGCTGCAGGCGCACATTCGCGCGCTGGAGCAGGAGATCATTGACGCCAACCTGCCGGAGCCGACGCCCACGCCGGAACCCACGCCCACGCCGGAGCCGACGGAAACCCCGCTGCCGGGCGCGACGCCCGCGCCGGTGGCGACGCCCGTGCCCACGCCCACCCCCGTGCCGGCGCCCACGCCCAGCACCCCCGTGGACGGCGTGGCCACGGAAGCGCTGCTGGCCTACCTCTACAGTGACAAATTCTCACCCGCCGGTCCGGAAATCCGGCCGGACGACAAGGGAGACCAGGTCACGCGGCTGCAGCGCAAGCTGATTCAGCTGGGGTGCATGGCGGGCAACGCCACCGGCGCCTACGGCCCGGCCACCCAAAGAGCCGTAAAGACCTTTCAGCACTACAACGAGCTGCCCGAAACCGGCGTGGCCGACCGCGCGACGCAGGAGAAGATGTACGCGGAGGACGCCCTAAAGCCGCCGTTCCCCATGCTCGCGGAGGGCAGCAGCGGCAACGACGTGACCAGCCTTCAGCAGCGCCTGAAGCAGCTGGGGTTCCTGGTGGGCTCGGTGGACGGTGGCTACGGCAACGCCACCACCAACGGCATCAAGAACCTGCAGGACTACATGAAGCTGACCGATCCAACCATCGAGGTCAACGGCATCGCGGATCCGCTGCTGGTGGACGCGTTCTTCTCCACAGACTTCAAGGCCATCCCGGAGGCCATGCAGGCGGGCTCCACGGGCCCCGAAGTGACGCGCCTGCAGCGCCGGTTGTTCGACCTTGAGTACCTGTACATCAGCCCGGACGGGGATTATGGCCCGACCACGGAAAAGGCCGTCAATGAATTCCAGGAGCGCAACGGCATCGCCCCCTCGGGCAAAGCCGACAAGGCCACCATTGAGCGCATGTTCAACCTGGACGCCAAGAAAGCGCTCAAGCCCTACCTGCTCAAGGTGAGCGTCGACAAGCAGCGCGTGTACGCCTATGCGCCCGACGAGAACGAGCAGTATACCAAGCTGGTGCGCACCATGAAGTGTTCCACGGGGTTGCCCGCCACCCCCACCATCAAGGGCACCTTCACCGCCACCACCGGCCCTGGCGCGCGCTGGCACTATTTCAAAAAGTACTTTTGCTGGGCGCAGTACGCCTACTCGATCCAGGGCAACTACCTGTTCCACTCGGTGCTGTACGATCAGAAGGGCGGCCCGGTCACCCGAAGCTCGGTCAACAACCTCGGGCGGCGCGCCTCTCACGGCTGCGTGCGGCTGTCTGTGGAGGACGCCAAGTGGATCTGGACCAACTGCCCTAAGCGCACCACCGTGATCGTGTACTGAGCCTGCGCAAACCAGATCGATCCCCTGAATTGCTTCGGGGGATCGATTTTGTTTGTCCGGGCCTGGGTGAGCCGGGCGTCACAGCCAACGCGGCTGTCCCGCGGCGAGGGTTACATCGGCGAATGAAAAGAAGTGCGATTGACAAAACATTACATTAATAGAACATTGTACATGGATATGAGTAACCATATGAGTAACTTATTCCGGCTATAATGAGGCTGTAAACAAACAAGAAAGCAAACGGAATTCCACTTCATGTAAACAAACAAACCATATAAAACAAACAAACAAACGGGATCCCGCCCCAAAAACCTACCCATCAAACGGCAATCGGCCTTGACTACAGGAGTCAAGGCCGATTGCCATTTTCAGATTATAGTTACATATTCGGTTACGAAATACTGGAGATGTATGCGCAGCAGCGCTGCATTTTCGTCTCGTCCTGGATGCCGTGTAACACCATGTCGCCGGCATAGCCGATCCCCTGCAGGCGCTCGAAGAAATACGGGAAATCGATGATCCCCTCGCCGGCCCCACAGAACTCGACGCCCTCGCCCGCGCGGATGTCCTTGCCGTGGGCCAGCGCGACGTGATCGCCCAACACGTCGAACGCGTGGCCGATCACCTGACGCACCAGCGCCGGCTTCGCCTGCCCGGCGTGAAACAAATTGGCGCAATCCATCACCACGGCCATCCGGCCCTGGCCCACCTCGTCAATCAGCTTTTTGGCCAGCTCGGGCGTGTCCGCCACGTTGCTGGCCTCGACCTCGAGCAACAGCGTCAGCTCGTTCTGCTTGGCGATGTCCACCAGCTGCGCGGCCGTCTCCGCCATGTCGCGCCAGGCCGCCTCTGTGACGTTGTCCGGGTGGGCGCGCCACAGGTGCTCCGCGTTGCGCGTGCCGGTGCACAGCGTCACATAGGCGCAACCCAGCGCCTTGACCGCCCGGGCAAACCCGTGGAAGCGGCGCACGCCCTCCCGCCGCACCGCCAGATCGGGATGCGCCATGTTGAACGTGCCGTTCACGCACACGATGGAGAGCCCGTGCCGCTCGGCGCTGTCTTTGATCCGCTGAAGCACCGCCTCATCCATCGCCTCGGGGATCTCAATCTGGCCGGTGGCGTTGAAGCCGCACTCGGCCAGGCTGGCGAAGCTGAGCTGCACCGGGCCGAAACCGTAGCCTTGGATCTTGTCAAACAGCGGCTCGATGGGCTGGGTCTCGAAATCGGTGGTGCAGACGCCGATGTTCATGGGCTTATCCTCCTTGCAATCAAGCGGGCGGCGCATTCCGCCGCCCGCCATGGATCACGGCTTCCTTTCCGGCAGCCACTTCGCGATGGTTTTGTACATGGTCTCCGGGTCGATGGGCTTGGTGATGTGGTCGTTCATGCCGGAAATCAGGCTTTTTTCGCGGTCGCCTGTCATGGCGTGGGCGGTCATGGCGATGATGGGCAGATCCCTGTATTCCGGCATGTCGCGGATCTTCCCGGCGGCAGTGATGCCGTCCATCTCGGGCATCTGGATGTCCATCAGCACCATGTCATAGTCGCCGCGCGGCAGCTTGTCGATGGCTTCGCGCCCGTTGTTTGCGATGTCCACGCGAAAGCCTTCGATCTGAAGCAGCTCCTCGGCCACGATCTGGTTGATCTCGTTGTCCTCGGCCAGCAGGATGCGCCTGCCCGAGCCGATCTTTTGGTGCTCGGTCTCGGCGGGGGTGTCGGCCAGCTGGGCCAGGCATCCCTGTTCGTGCTCGGGCAGCTCAAACCGGATTGTGAAGAAAAACGTGCTGCCCTCGCCCTGCGCGCTGGCGCACCAGATCTCGCCGCCCATCAGGTTCACCAGGCTCTTGCTGATCGTCAGTCCCAGGCCGGTGCCGCCGTACTTGCGGGTGGTGGAGGCGTCGGCCTGGGTGAATGGCTGGAACAGCCCGGCCACCTGCGCCTCGGTCATGCCGATGCCGCTGTCCTTGATCCAGAACAGCAGCTTCACGTGGCGCGCGTCGCGCGCCTGCTCGCGCATCCCCAGCGTGATCTGGCCCTGAGAAGTAAACTTCACCGCGTTGCTGAGCAGGTTCATCAGCACCTGGTTCAGCCGCAGCGGGTCGCCCTTCAGCACGCGCGGGATGTCGCCGTCGGCCTCGGCGCTCACGCGCAACCCGCGCGCGCCGATTTGGGCGGCGGCCATGTCCAGCACGCCGTCCACGACGTGCTTCAGCTCGAACTCCACATTCTCGATGGTCAGCTTGCCCGCCTCGATCTTGCTAAAATCCAGGATGTCGTTGATGATCCGAAGCAGCGCGTTGGCCGAGTACTCGGTCTTTTGCAGGTAGTCGCGCTGCTTGTCGTTCAGGTCAGTCCTGAGCACCAGGCTGGTCATGCCGAGGATTGCGTTCATGGGCGTCCGGATCTCGTGGCTCATGTTGGCCAGAAACTCGCTCTTCGCGCGGGCGCTCTGCTCGGCGGCGTCGCGGGCTACGCGCAGGTCGGCCTCGACGCGGCGCATCTCGGTCACGTCCACCAGCCACTGCATCACGCCCTCCTCGCCGTAGTAGTCGGTGTTGAACAGGTTCACGATCATCTCTTTGGTCACGCCGTCGCGGGTCTTCATCGGCACCGACCACCAGTCGACGGACTTGCCCTCGAACAGCGTGTCGCGGATGCGGTCGCGGTCCTCGATGCGGGCGAAGTAGTCCACCATCCGGTCGCCCACGCGAATGCCCAGGAAGTCCTGGCAGAACGGGGTGGCGAACTGCACCACGCCCTTGACCAGGATCGTGAAGCACACGGGGCTGCTGTCCAGCACCTGGCGAAGCAGCGTGCGCTCGCGGTCGCGCTCCACCTCGGCGGCTTTCAGCGCGCGCAGGTCGCGGGTGTAACCCGCCACGATGTACTTGTCGCCGCGCCGGACGCGCACCAGCGTGATCTCGGCGGGGATGGGGGTGCCGTCCAGCTTCTGGTGCATCCACTGAAACACCTCGCGCCCGTTCTCAAACGCGGCGGTGATGTGGCGCAGCGCCTCTTCGGAGGTGGGCTTGCCGTTCGGCTGAATCTCTGGGGACAGCTCGAAAAAGTGATCCAGGTACGCCTGCTTGTTGGGGAGGTCGAACAGGTCGGCGGCCTCCTGGTTGCAGTCGATGTTGTTGAAGTTTTCGTCCCAGAAGTTGCAGCACAGCGGGGTGGCGTCCAGCATGATCTGGGTGCGCTCCTCGGCCTCGCGCCGCTCGGCCTCGGAGGCCATGAGCTGGCGCAGGTCGCGGGTGTAACCCACCACGATGTGCTTCTCCCCGCGCTTGACGCGCACCAGCGTGATCTCGGACGGGATGGGGGTGCCGTCCAGCTTCTGGTGCATCCACTGGAACACCTCGCGCCCGTTTTCAAACGCGGCGGTGATGTGGCGCAGCGCCTCTTCGGAGGTGGGCTTGCCGTTTGGCTGGAGCTCGGGGGACAGCTCGAAAAAGTGGTCCAAATACGCCTGCTTGTTGGGGAGGTCGAACAGGTTCGCGGCCTCCTGGTTGCAGTCGATGTTGTTGAAGTTTTCGTCCCAGAAGTTGCAGCACAGCGGGGTGGCGTCCAGCATGATCTGCATGCGCTCCTCGGCCTCGCGCCGCTCGGCCATGGACGCCTGAAACGCCACGCTCTCGTGGATGTCCTGAATCGCGCCTTCCAGCGTGGGCCGGCCCCGCTCGTCCAGATAGGACGCGCCAAACACCTGCACCCAGCGCCATTGGCGGGCTGGTATGTTCCACACGCGGTATTGCGAGCGGTAGGGGTGGCCGGGGGTTTCAAAGTGCTCCATCATCTCGCGCTGCACGCGGGCGACGTCGGTCGGATGGCAGCGATGCCGGGCATAGGCTTCCAGCGGTTCGGTGCTGTCCGCCGGGTCATCCATCACGATGCTGGTCGCGGCGGCGTCCGCGAACACCATGGGAACATCGCCCTGCAGGAACACCCTCCAGCGCCCGAAGTGGCCGATTTTGTATAGATCTTCCAGGGGAATCTGTTTGCTGTCCCAGTTTTGCATCTGTAGTACCCTCCGCGCGATCACGCTTTGGCGTGATCGCCGCGTCGAAACGCTTCAATCATCGTGTTTGTCAGGCTCATGGTGTTCTCGGTCGCGGGCAGTTCGTCCCGGCTGAACCAGCCCGCCTCGCTCAGCTCGTCCTCCTGCAGGGTGATCCGGTCGTCCCCGTCCAGGTCGCAGAAGAAGCCCAGCAGCAGCGAATCGGAAAACGGCCAGGGCTGGCTCCTGTGGTAGCGGATGTTCTTCACGCGCAGCCCCACTTCCTCCAGCACCTCTCGGGCCACGGTGTCCTCGATCGGCTCGCCCGCCTCGGCAAAGCCGGCCACGAGCGCGTGGCGGGCGTAGGCGCGCCCGGCGTACTTGGTCAGCACCAGGCGGTTGCCGTCGGTGACGCCCACGATGACGGCGGGCGAAATCTTGGGGTAGACCGTGTTGCCGCAGGCACCGCACACCAGCGCGCGCTCTTTGAGACTGGGGCAGGCCGGCTGGCCGCAGCGCCCGCAGAAGGCGTTGTCCCGGTAGAAGCGGCTCAACTGGCTGCCCAGCACGCCCGCGAAGCCCAGGTGCTGGGGCGCGAAGCTGCGAAAGATCTCCAGCGGTTCCATGCAGGCGCCGGGCAGGCCATTCGCATCCAGCGCATCCGCCAGGAAAAACTCGTCCTCGTCGATGCAAAACAGATAGCGCGCCCGGGCCAGGCAGGAAGCGGGCAGATCGGAGAAGCGGGGGAGCAAAAACTGCCCGTCGTGGTCGATCAGGAGCGCCTTCCGGTCCTCGTAATACAGCGCAAAATCGTGCGGGGTTGGCGGCTTCACCGCGAACTCGATGCGAAATTGGCGGGAGCCCAGTTCGTGCAGCATGATCGTGCCTCCAGATGTTTCCATTAACCCACTTAGTTTAGCAGATTCCTCATTTTTTTTCAATCGCAAATGCTGCGGACGCAACGCCAAGCGGGGCGCGAACCGAGGCCCGGGGAAATCGTTCCCATGGCCCCGCCGCGCCCTACCTGGCGTTGCGCAGATACCGCTCGATCTGCTCCTTGTCCTTGATCTCCAGCCCGCGTTCGCCCGCCAGCGACTCCAAATGGTGCGTGAACTCGTGCAGCAGCGTGTCCTTCAGCAGCCGCCGCATCCGCTCCGCGTCCGCCGAAGGGTACAGCCGCTCGAAGCTGCCGTAGTAAATCTCAATCCAGCGCCCCATCGGCCCGCCCGCGTGGTATTGCCCCATGATCACCAGGTCGTCCGCCCGCCCCAGCGGGTTCAGCTTCGTGCCGGGCAGCAGACAGATCCCGCCGTTCAGGTGCTTGAAAAACGCTTCGGGCAGCTCCGCCGCGATTTCATCCAGCAGTGCCTGCGCCTCATCGATCGATACCATAAACCGCTGTAGTCCTCGCTTTTTGTTAATGTTTCGTTGATTGTATTATATCTTGTCCGCCGTTTGCTGTCAATCCGGGGTGTGAAAACCTAGGAAAACAGGGGGTTTTTCGGCACGAGCGAGGCCCCGTTTGCGCGCGCAACCTTGCTTTTTGACGGATTATGCGCTATAATAACAGCGAGGGGCGCGAAATCGATTTAGACTTTACAAAAGATGAAAAGAGGAGGTGGCGTCATGCCCGTCACGATCAAGGATCTCTCGCAGCGTTGCGGGCTGTCCGTGTCTGCGATCTCCAAGGCACTCAACAACTACACCGACATCAGCGAGGAAACGCGCGCCTATGTGCGCAAGGTCGCGATGGAGATGGGGTATTTCCCCAATGCCCAGGCGCGCGCGCTGAAGACCAACCGATCCTACAACATTGGCGTGGTTTACGAGGATGGAAATCGCTACGGACTGATGCATTACTACTTCAACGCGGTGCTTGACGGTTTCAAACGAGAGATCGAGGGCATGGGTTACGACCTGACATTTATCAACCGAACGATTGGCAGCGGCCAGCTGAGCTACCTGAACCACTGCCGCTACCGGGGCATGGACGGCGCGCTGATCGCCTGCGTGGACTTCTACAACCCCGAAGTGGTGGAGCTCGCGCAGAGCGAGGTGCCGGTGGTGACGATCGACCACCTGTTCTCGGGGTGCTCCTGCGTGATGAGCGACAACCGCTCGGGCATGCGCGAGCTGGTGCGCTACGTGGCGCAGCTGGGACACACGAGGATCGCGCTGGTGCATGGCGAGTATAGCGCGGTGACGGATAGCCGGGTCAGCAGTTTTTACGAGACGATGAACCAGCTGAACCTGCCGATCGTGAAGGAATACGTGACCAGCGGTCTGTACCACAACACCGAGTCTAACCGCTCGGCGGTGGCGCAGATGCTCAAGCTGCCCGCGCCGCCCACGTGCATCCTGATGACGGACGACTTCGCGGCGCTGGGCGGCATGGACGCGATCGTCCAGGCAGGGCTAAGGATCCCGGAGGACATCTCGGTCGCCGGGTATGACGGCATCCAGATCTCGCAGGTGATCCGGCCTAGGCTGACCACGGTGTTTCAGGACGCGGGGCGGATCGGGCAGGAGGCTGCCAAGCGGCTGGTGCATCGGATCGAGCACCCCAGGGACGCGTTGCCCGCGCCGATGATTGTGGCGGGGCAGCTGCTCAAAGGCGAGACGGTGAGACAAGCATAGAAAAAGGGGATTTCCAACGGACGCAGTCCGTTGGAAATCCCCGCCCCTTATTCCGGTTGCACAAGCCCATTTCTGACCAACAGCGCTTTTAGTACCTCTCGCTGCCCCTCCTTGATCCCCTGAATCGGCTGCGTACACCATTCCTCGATCTCCATTCCGCGCAGCCGCATCGCGGCCTTGATCGCGGGCACAAACAGCGGCGCAACCGAGTACAACCCCATCATGTCGTTCAGCTTGGCTTGAAGCGCCGACAGCGCCCGCAAATCCTCGCGTTCCATCGCGTTCACCAGCCCCATGCACACCTCGGGCATGATGTTCGCCAGCCCGCCGATGCACCCCGCGCCGCCGCTCAGCACATTGGGCACAAAGTTGTCGTCGAACCCGGAAAACACCCGGAAATCCGGCAGCGCATCCCGCATGCGCACCAGGATCTGCCGCGTGTGCTCCATCCCCGGCACGCTGTCCTTGATGCCCGCGATGTTTTTGTGTTTCTGCGCCAGCGCACAAACCAGCTCCGGCACCAGGTCGTACCCGGTGCGCGCCGGGAAGTTGTACAGGTAAAAGTCCAGATTCGTCTCGGGTATCACCAGATTGTAATACGCCAGGATGTCCTGTTCGGGCAGGTTGAAGTAGTACGGGCTGACGCAGATCACGCCCTGCGCGCCCTGCTTTTTTGCCAGGGCCATCAGCTCGATGGTCTCTCGGACGTCCATGCTGGCCACGCCCACGATCAGCGGCGTCTTGCCCCGCGTCTCCTGGGCCGCCAGCTCGATCAGCCTCGCCATGTCCGCCTTGTGCAGCGCGAAAAACTCGCCGATGCTGCCCAGCACCAGCACGCCGCTGATTCCGGCGTGAACCTGTCGTCCGATCACGTCCCGCGCGGCTGCTTCGTCCAGTCTGCGTTCCCGCGTCAGCGGCGTCACCATAGGCACAATGAACTGCGATTTCATGCGCACACCTCCCATTGATCGGTAATACACACAGTTTAGCCCGAAACCGGTTTCGACGCAAGCAAAAAACTGTGCGATTTGATGCGGTTACGCGTTCGAACATTGGAGAAATGTTAACTTGACAGGTACATGCGATCTCAGCATAATTGCATATAAGGAAGATGTAAATTTGGCATTATAGGGACACAGTCCGTTTTTGGGCGCTGATCGCCAGAGCAACACGGTGGAAGGGCAGGTGCAGTCATGGCGCTGGCCTTGAAGTCACAACCAGCTTACGCGCGCATTCGCGATCTGATCGCCGCCGGCATCGCCAGCGGGGAATATCAGGAGAACTCGCAGCTGCCCACCGAGCGGGACATGTGCGAGCAGCATAACGTCAGCCGCATCACCATCCGCCACGCGCTCACCCTGCTAGAGCAAGAAGGACTCATCCGCAAGCGCCAGGGGCAGGGGATCTTTGTGTGCCCCCGCCGCTACGAACAGCCGCTGAACTCGCTGTACATCTTCTCGGAGGAGCTGGCCAAACAGAACGCCGAACCCAGCAACCGGGTGCTTTCCATGGAGCTGCGCGCCGTCGGCGGAGACACCGCCGCCAAGCTGGGGCTGAGCGACCGGGCGCTGTGCCACGAGATCAAGCGCCTCAGCTACGCCGACGCCAAGCTGTACGCCTATGAGGAGATTCTGGTTCCGGAGGCGCTGCTTGCCGGCGCCACCGCCCGCGAC
Source organism: Eubacteriales bacterium (assembly GCA_031549325.1). Taxonomy (GTDB): domain Bacteria; phylum Bacillota; class Clostridia; order Christensenellales; family Aristaeellaceae; genus JAJDGF01. Next base: position 18,112 of record JAVBQA010000030.1, read on the forward strand.
ATCGAGGGTGACGGGCTGTATGCCACGATGCGCCGCATCTGCGGGTTGTCGATCGACCGCGCCAGCGACCATCTGGAGGCCATGCTGGCCCCGCCGGACGTGGCGCTGGCGCTTCAGAGAAAGCCGCCTCTGGCCGTGGTCAAGCTGGCGCGGGTGGCGTTTTCCGGCGAGCGAGCCGTGGAGCATAGCACCCGCTACATCCTTGGGGACAAGTATCGCTTCAAAGTGACATTCAATTGAAGCGATTCCATATCCTAACTTGCAAGTCCCGGTATCATTTGCTATAATGCATTGGATACCGGGCACTTTGTTTCTTTTGCCATTTCACCAGACCCAGGAGGGCGATTTCATGGAATATCGTATCGCGCTGGACGCCATGGGCGGCGACAATGCGCCAGACGCGGTGGTTTCGGGCGCGCTGATGGCGCTGCGCAAGTACAGCGACGTCCGCGTGCTGCTTTTTGGACCGGAGGCGCGCCTTCGCCAGATGACGCAGGGCGCGGGCGATGTCTCCGCGCGCCTTGAGATCATCGACGCGCCGGACGTGGTGGACATGCACGAGCCGCCCATGCTGGCCGTCCGGAGGAAGACGGAATCTTCGCTGGTCAAGGCGATGCTGGCCGTGAAGAATGGGCAAGCCGACGCCATCGTCACCGCCGGGCCCACCGGCGCGGTGCTGGCGGGCGGCTTCTTCCGCATCGGGCGCATCCCGGGCGTCGAGCGCCCCGCGCTGGCGCCGCTGGTGCCCGGCCGCAAAAAGCCGTTTCTGCTGGTGGACGGCGGCGCGAACACCGACTGCCAGCCCGAGTATCTGGAGCAGTTCGGGCTGATGGGCTCGATCTACATGCAGCAGGTCATGGGCGTTCCAGACCCCATCGTGTGCCTAGCCAACATCGGCGAGGAACCCGAGAAGGGCGACCTCTTGACCAAGGCCGCCCACAAGCGCATGGCCGAGCAGACCAGCTACCATTTTGGCGGCAATGTTGAGGCGCGCGAGTTCTCTTCCGGCCAGGCCGACGTGGTGGTGGCTGACGGCTTTGTGGGCAACATCATTCTGAAATACACCGAGGGCTTGGCTTCCGCGCTGATGGGCATGCTCAAAGACACGATGATGAGCACCGCCCGCAGCAAGATCGGCGCGCTGCTGCTCAAGCCCGCGCTCAGGGAATTCAAGAAGGTCATGGACTATGAGGAGCACGGCGGCGCGCCGCTGCTCGGGATCAGAGGCGCGATGATCAAGGCGCACGGATCCAGCAGCGCGCCGGCCATCATGAACGCCATCCGCCAGGCCAGAACCATGCTGGAGCGCGACGTGGTGGGCCGGATCGAAAAAGGCCTTTCCGGACTGAGCCCCAGGACATCATCATCTGAAGGAGAAGAGCAACCATGATTTATGACAGGGTCGTAGAGCTCATCACCCAGCAGCTGCCCGTGAAGAAGGAGAGCATCCGGATGGAGTCGCGCCTGCTGGAGGACTTGGGCGCGGATTCGGCCAACGTGATGATCCTGGTGATGGACATCGAGCAGGCGTACGACATCCAGGTGGACGACGACGTGCTGGCGGGCATCCACACCGTGGGCGACATCGTGAACTATCTGAAGGCGAACACCGACCGCGAATAGGAGTGTTCAGGGCATTGACGGAATTGATGGACAAGCTGGGGTACCAGTTCAAGAACAGGGATCTGCTCTCCATGGCGCTGACCCACCCGTCCTACGGCGCGGATCACAACGTGGCGCACTATCAGCGCCTGGAGTTTCTGGGCGACGCGGTGCTGGAGCTGGCGGTCAGCCGCTATTTGTATCAGGAGCTGCCGGATCTGCCGGAGGGCAAGCTCACCCGGATCCGCGCGGCGCTGGTGCGCGAGGAATCGCTGTACGAGGCGGCGCAGACGATCGGCCTGGGCGCTGAGATCCGGCTGTCTGCGGGCGAGGAGCGCTCGGGCGGGCGGGACAAGCCGTCCATCCTGAGCGACGTGGTGGAGGCCATCCTGGGCGCCGTGTATCTGGACGCGGGCATCGAGCAGGCGTTCCAGCTGGCGCAGCGGCTGCTGGGAGAACGCCTCAAAAACCCGAACTGCGACGACGACCCGCTGGACTTCAAGACGCGCCTGCAGGAGCTGCTGCAGCAGGACGGCGGCATGACGCCCACCTACGAGCTGCTCGAGAGCGGCGGTCCGGCGCATCTGCCGGTGTTCCGCATGCGGGTGATGCTGGGGGAGCGCGAGATCGGGCGCGGCAGCGGCCAGAGCAAGCGCGCGGCGCAGCAGGACGCCGCCCGCGATGCGCTGGAACAAATGGAAAAACACTGAGATCATTGGCCACCTGAACTTGCTACTGATCGATTGAGGAGTTATTCGGTTTGCGGTTAAAAAAGCTGGAAATCTATGGGTTTAAGTCCTTCGCGGAGCGCACCGAGATGACGTTCGAGGATGGCATCACCGGCATCGTCGGCCCCAACGGCTGCGGAAAGAGCAACATTTCCGACGCCGTGCGCTGGGTGCTGGGCGAGCAGAGCGCCAAGACGCTGCGCGGCGCTAAGATGGAGGACGTCATCTTCAACGGCACCGAGAAGCGCCGCAAGTTGTCGTACTGCGAAGTCATCCTGGTGTTCGACAACGAGAGCCGTTCTCTGCCCATCGACTTTTCCGAAGTGGCCGTGGCGCGCCGCGTGTACCGGAACGGCGACAGCGAATACTCCATCAACCAGAGCCCCTGCCGGCTGAAGGACGTCATCGAGCTGTTCCGCGACACGGGCATCGGCAAGGAGGGCTACTCGCTGATCGGCCAGGGCCGCATCGACGAGATCCTGTCCGTCAAGTCGGAGGACCGCCGCCAGATCTTTGAAGAGGCCGCGGGCATCGTGAAATACAAGGTCCGCAAGAACGAGGCCGAGCGCCGCATCCAGAACACGCGCGACAACCTGTCGCGCGTGGAGGACATCCTGAACGAGCTGAACATGCGCATCGAGCCGCTGCGCCAGCAGAGCGAGGACGCGCGGGAATACCTGCAGCTGACAGGTGAACTCAAGCAGCTGGAGCTGAACGTGTTCCTGACGCGCAGCGAGCGCTACACCGAACGCCTGCAGGAGCTGCACCAGTCGTTCGAGGCCATGCAGAAGGCCATCGCCGAGGCGGACGCCCGCGAGGCCGCCTTGACCGAGCGGCGCGACGCGGCCCAGGAAAACCTGATGCTGCTCGAGGAAGAGGCCGCTCAGGGCCGCGACGCCGTGCAGGGGATGATCCAGAAGGTCGAGGCGGGCGAGGGCGCGGTGTCGGTGCTGAAGGAGCGCATCGCCGCGCTCGAGCGCGACCACGAGCGCCTGTCCGCCGACTTCGAGGCTGCCCAGCAGGGCGAGGGCGGCGTGGACAAGCAGCTGGAGCTGCTGAAGGACAGGATTGAGGTCGAAGGCGCTGAGATCGAGTCGGCCCGCGCGCAGCTCTCCGTGGACGAGGAGGAGCTCAGCAAGCGCGAGGGCACGCTGCAGCAGAGCGAAGAAAAGATCGAGCAGCTCAAGCAGGCGCTGATCGACACCATGAACCGCATGAGCGACGTGCGCTCCGAGCAGGCGCGGCTGACGGCCATGCAGGATGCGCTGACGGCGCGCATCGCCTCGCTGAAGGAAGAGGAGCAGGAGGGCGAGACCGATCGCGGCGGGTTTGACGAGCGCGTGCGCGAGGCCGATGGGCGTTACCAGCAGGAGTTCAGCCAGAAGCAGGAGCTGGAGTCGCTGGTTTCCCGGAGCGTCGAGCGCGTCAGGCAGCTGGGCGAGCACACGGAGGAACTCAATGAAAAGGTGAAAACCCTCACCGCACAGCGCCAGGAGCTGGCTTCCCGGCTGCGCGTGCTGGAGGAGATGCAGCGCGACTACGAGGGCTACCAGCACTCGGTCAAGAACGTGCTGATGCAGGCCAAGCGCACCCAGAACTCGGGCGTGCACGGCGTGGTGGCCAATCTGATCAACGTGCCCAAGGACCTGGAGCGCGCCATCGACATGGTGCTGGGCGCGGCGCTGCAAAACGTGGTCGTCGACCGCGAGGAAGACGCCAAGCGCATGATCGACTACCTGCGCGGCAACCACTTAGGGCGCGCCACGTTCCTGCCGATCAGCGCGGTGCGCGGGCGCACGCTGGACCCGGGCGAGCGCAAGGTGCTGTCCATGCCCGGCTGCGTGGGGCTGGCGTCCGAGCTGATTAAGTACGACAAGACCTACCAGGGCGTCATCGAGAATCTGCTCGGGCGCACCGTGGTGGCCAAAGACCTGGACAGCGGCATCGAGATCATGCGCGCCGGGCGGCACCAGTTCCGTCTGGTGACCCTGGAGGGCGACGTGATGCACTCGGGCGGCTCCATGTCGGGCGGCAGCGTGCAGAGCCGCGTGACCAGCCTGCTCTCCCGCGAGCGCGAGATCGCCGAGCACAAAAAGTCGCTGGAGCAGGCGCTGCGCGAGCTGGAGCTGGCCCAGGCGGAGCTGTCGAAGATGGACGAGGAGCGCGGCCAGCTGAAGCGCGAGCGCGGCGAGCTGTACGACCGGCTGCACCAGCAGGAGATCGCCTGCGCGCGCGAGGAGGCCCACCTGAAAGCCGCCCAGGGCGAGCTGAATGCCCACCTGGAGCGCAGCTCCCGCGTGCTGGGCGCCCGCGCCCAGCTGGAGGAACAGCTGAACGACGTGCACAAGTCCCTGCAGGGCCTCAGCGGCCAGCAGGGCGACGAGCAGCAGCAGCACCAGGACAGACAACGGCAGATCCAGGCGCAGCAGGCGCTGCTCTTCGAGCTGAGGTCCGACGCCGCCAAGCTGCGCGAGAGTGTTACCGGCAGCCGCGTCACGCTGGCCGCGCAGGAGCGCGGGCTGGACGCGCTGACCGCCGACCACAAGCGGCTCACGGATCAGCGGTCCGACATCACCCGGCTGCTCAGCGAGAACAGCGGGCTGCTGCTCAAATGCGAGCAGGAGCTGTTGGCCGGGCGCGTGCAGCTGCAGCAGGACGTCGAAAAGCTGGACGCCGGCAAGCAGCAGCTGGAAGCAGCCCGCGAGGTGTTCCGCGAGATCGAAGAGCGGCGCATGGGCGCGCAGGCCAGCATCAAGCAGCTGGGCGACGCGCTTGACCAGCTGCGCACCGAGACCGATGACTTCACCGAGCGCTGCCACCGTGCCGAGATGCAGATATCCCGCGTGGAGGGCGAGTTTAAGCAGCTCACCGACCGCATCTGGGAGGACTACGAGCTGAGCTACGAAGGCGCGCAGCAGTATCGCGAGGAGGGCTTCATGCTGGCGGACAGCGAGAAGCGCATCAGCCAGATCAAGTCGCGCATCCGCGAGATGGGATCGGTCAACGTGGCGGCGGTGGACGAGTACCGCCAGACCTCCGAGCGCTGGAGCGAGCTGAACACCCAGCGCGACGACCTGCTCAAGGCCGAGCTGGACCTGCAGGGCATCATCGAAGAGCTGGTGCGCAAGATGGAGAAGCAGTTTACCGAGCAGTTCCAGCTGCTCAATGCGAACTTCCAGCAGACGTTCGTGCAGCTGTTTGGCGGCGGGCAGGCCGAGCTTCGGCTGGTGGATCCCAAGGACGCGCTGGGCAGCGGCATCGAGATCGTGGCTCAGCCGCCGGGCAAGAAGCTGCAGCTGCTGAGCCTGCTGTCAGGCGGCGAGCGAGCGCTGACGGCCATCGCGATCCTGTTCGCGATGCTGCGCCTCAAGCCCACGCCGTTCTGCTTCCTCGACGAGATCGAGGCCGCGCTCGACGACGCCAACATCGACCACTACGCCGAGTTCCTGAAGGACTTCGCCCGGAAGACCCAGTTCGTCGTGGTCACCCACCGCAAAGGGACCATGGAGCGCTGCGACGCGCTCTACGGCGTGGCCATGGAAGAGAAGGGCGTGTCGCGCCTGGTGTCGGTGCGGCTGGGCGAGGCGCAGGCGATGTAGCAGGAACGGGGGACGGCCTTTGGCGGCAACTTCTTGAATGAAGTTGGATCGAGAACTTTAAGCTTGTCATCTGAAAAAACGTACTAAGATGGGGCCTGGGGACGAGTCCCCAGCGGGGCACGGGGCAGGGCCTCGCGCCAACGGAGGTATAAGATGGGTCTTTTTGATCGGATCAAGCAGGGCCTGACCAAGACGCAGAAACAGGTCACAGCCCAGATAGACCAGCTGGAGCTGGCATACGAGAAGATTGACGACGGGTTTTGGGATGAGCTCACGGATATCCTGATCCTGGCGGACGTGGGGGTCAAGACGGCGGAATCGGCGGTGCGCCAGCTGCGCGAGCGCTGCAAGGCCGAGAAGGTGGACAACGCGCACCAGGCGCGCAAGATGCTGCGGGAGATCCTGTCCGGCATCATGGACGCCGGCCCGATGCAGCTCACGTCGCCCATGGTGCTGCTGATCATCGGCGTGAACGGCGTTGGGAAGACCACGTCCATCGGCAAGCTGGCCACCCGGTTCAAGACGGTGGGGCGGCGGGTCGTGATCTGCGCGGGGGACACGTTTCGCGCGGCGGCGGCCGACCAGCTGCAGGTGTGGGCCGAGCGCGCGGACGTGCCGCTGGTGCGCCAGAACGAGGGCGCGGATCCGGCGGCGGTGGTGTTTGACGGCATCCAGGTGGCCAAAGCCCGCCATGCCGACATCCTGGTCGTGGACACCGCGGGCCGCCTGCACAACAAGGCGCACCTGATGGAAGAGCTGAAAAAGATTGCGCGCGTGGTGGGCCGTGAATATCCGGAGGCCTCGATCAAGGCGCTGCTGGTGATCGACGCCACCACCGGCCAGAACGGGCTCGCCCAGGCGCAGGTGTTCAAGGACGTGGCGGACCTGGACGGCATCGTGCTGACCAAGCTCGACGGCACCGCCAAGGGCGGCATCGCCATCGCGATCCGCAGTGAGCTGGGCCTGCCGGTCCGCTACATCGGCATCGGCGAGCAGCTGGACGATTTGCAGCCGTTCGAGGCAAAAGAGTTCATCGAGGCGATTTTCTAGGACAACTTGCGCAAATACAGTGAATCGCAGAGCCCTCCGCAAAAGGGGGCTCTGCGATTGCGATTGTCAACAATCCATCCGAGGGCGGCTTTGAAAGGATGCCCGAATCACACATAGCCGGGGGTGGACAGATACCGATCCCCCGTGTCCGGCAGCACCACGCAGATCAGCTTGCCCTCAAACGCCGGTTCCATGGCCAGCTGCGTGGCCGCCCAGAGCGCCGCGCCGGACGAGACGCCGCACAGCAGCCCCTCGGTTCGCACCAGCAGGTGGCAGACGGCAAGCGCGTCCGCGCCGGGCACGCGCACAACCCGGTCGAAGACCGTCGTGTCCAGCGTCTGCGGCACAAACCCCGCGCCGATCCCCTGCAGCGGGTGCGGGCCCGCATCGCCGCCCGACAGCACCGGCGAGGCGTCCGGCTCGGCCGCGATCACCTGGATTTTCGGGTTCATTGATTTCAGATAGCGCCCCGCGCCGCTGATCGTGCCGCCCGTGCCCACGCCGCACACCAGCGCGTCCACCAACCCGTCCGTGTCGCGCCAGATCTCGGGGCCGGTGGCTTCAAGGTGCGCCCTGGGGTTGGCCGGGTTCTCGAACTGGCTGGGCATGAACGCGCTCAGCTCCCGGGTCAGCGCGCTGGCCTTTTCGATCGCGCCCTTCATGCCTTGCTTGCCGGGCGTCAGCACCAGCTCCGCCCCGTAGGCGCGCATCAGGGCGCGACGCTCCTCGCTCATGGAATCGGGCATCACGAGGATGGCGCGGTAGCCGCGCACAGCCGCGATCCAGCTCAGCGCGATGCCGGTGTTGCCCGACGTGGGCTCCACGATCACCGAGCCCGGGCGCAGCTTGCCCTCGGCCTCGGCGGCTAGGATCATCGAAAGCGCAGCGCGGTCCTTGACGCTGCCCGAAGGGTTCAGCATCTCAAGTTTTCCAGCAAGCCGCGCGCCCGCGCCGGCTTCCGCGGCATATCGCGACAGCATAATCAGCGGCGTGCGCCCGACCAGCTGATCCAGTGACGTATAGATGTTCATGGCAAAACCTCCCAAATAAAAAAGAATCAGGGCAGGCACAGCGCCCGCCCCGTTGTCGGCTGTAAATCGAGAGCTACTTGGCGGCCTTCCGCTCCCGTTCGAGCAAATCGGCCAGCGTGACCGAGTCCACCACCTGCTTGATCGCTTGATCCAGCTGCTCATAGAGCTTCAGCGGCACGCAGTGCTCGCAGCGCGCGCAGCGGTTGGGGTCGTCCTCCAGGCACGCCACCGGGGCCAGGCTGCCCTCGGTCAACCGGAAGATCATGCCAGTGGTGTAGGCCTCGGGCGGCTGGGTCAGCCGGTAGCCGCCGTGAGGGCCGCGCGTGCTCTTGACATAGCCCACCCGCGCCAGCATCGTGATGATCTGTTCCAGGTATTTTATGGAAATGTGCTGGCGTTCAGAGACCTGTTTGAGCGAGATATACCCCCCGTCGTCATGGCTCGCCAGGTCGAGCATCAGCCTGAGTGCGTAGCGACCGCGCGTTGAGATTTTCATTTGTTTCCCTCCATCTCGCTGTGGCGGTAAGGGTGCTGCTGAATGGCCCAATTATAGCGATTTAGCAGGGCAAAGTCAATTACCTAGTGGGGTATAGGTATTATTTAACATGTGTTGTTCCGCTTTGACAGCGCGGGGCGGATGTGCTATGATTTCCGGGGTGATGACGATGGAAGAGGAACGATCGCTGCTGTTTGAGCTGGAAAAATACGCGCAAGGCGGCGTGACGCCGATGCACATGCCCGGCCACAAGCGCAACGCGCGGCTGCTGGGCGGCGGGTTTCCCTGGGGCCTGGACATAACCGAGATCGAGGGCTTCGACGACCTGTGCCAGCCGAGCGGCATTCTCAGGGAATCCATGGATCGCGCGGCGGCCATTTACGGCAGCCTGCGCACCTTGTTTTTGGTGAACGGCGCGAGCGGCGGGCTGCTTGCCGGCATCCGCGCCATGACCAGGCGAGGCGACACGGTGCTGCTCGCCCGGAACAGCCATCTGGCGGTGTACCACGCGCTGGAGCTCTGCGGGCTGCGGGCAGTGTACCTGCGCCCGCCCACGGACGAGGCGTTCGGCGTTTTGGGCAGCGTGCCGCCTGCTTCGGTGGAGCAGGCGCTTTCTGCCCACCCGGAGATCAAGCTGTGCGTGATCACGTCGCCCAGCTACAGCGGCGTGATCAGCGACATCGCGTCAATCGCGGAAATCCTGCACGCACGGGGCGTTCCGCTGCTGGTGGACGAGGCCCACGGCGCGCACCTGCCGTTTTCCGGGGATTTTCCGCTCAGCGCGATCCGCTTGGGCGCCGACCTGGTGGTGCACAGCCTGCACAAGACGCTCCCCAGCCTGACCCAGACCGCGCTGATCCACGTGCTGTCGGAGCGGGTGGATCAAAATGAGCTGGCGCGCCAGCTGCACATCTTTCAGACCAGCAGCCCGTCTTATGTGCTGATGGCGTCGATTGACGAGTGCCTGCTGTGGATGCGCGAGCGCGGCGAGGCGCGGATGCGCGCGTATGGGGCGCGGCTGGCCGCGTTTGACCGCAAGGTTTCGGGGCTTCGGCGCCTGCGGGTGCTGTGCCACGGCACGGACAGCCTGAAAAGCCATCCGGGCATCTTCGCGTTTGACCCGGGCAAGCTGCTGATCTTTGGCATGGACGGCGCGCGGCTGATGCGGTTGCTGCGGGAGGATTACGGCTTTGAGCTGGAGATGAGCGTTGGGGACTGCGCGCTGGCCATGACCAGCCTGTGCGACGAGAAGGGCGAGATCGAGCGGCTGGCCGAGGCGCTCTTGGAGATCGAGAATGATCTTGTGGGCCCGGTCGCGCCGCCCAGCGCCTGGTATGACCTGGCCGCGCCCGAGGCCGTGATGACCATCAAGCGCGCGCTGGAAGCCCCCGGTGAGCGCATTGAAACCGCCGGGTGCGCGGGGCGCGTGGCGCGGGAGTACGCCTGGGTGTACCCGCCGGGCGTGCCGCTGCTGGCGCCGGGCGAGCGGATCACGGAGGCGCTGGTCGAGCGGCTTGCGGGGCTGTGCGCTCAGGGCGCGCGGCTGCGCAGCACCAGCGGATGGCTGCCGGATGCGCTGGATACTGTTAAATTCGACGCATGAGCATTGACAGCGCATGCGTGAAACCGTTATGATGTATAGGATGACACGACCAAAGGAGCTGTAAGAAAATGAAGAGAATCATCACCCTCGAAACCCGCGAGATGGACCAGAAGTCCGGCGGCTGCGGCGAGTGCCAGACCTCGTGCCAGTCGGCCTGCAAGACCTCCTGCGGCGTCGCCAACCAGCAGTGCGAGCAGTGCGCGGAGTAACATGCGAGAAAAGCGCCGCGTAAGCGGCGGTTTTTCTTTTTGGAAAGGATTAGCGATGATACACCCATACAAACTCGGCGGATACAACATCGTGCTGGATGTGAACAGCGGCGCGGTGCACGCGGTGGACGACTTGGCCTTTGAGCTGATCTCGCAATATGAACGGCAGGATCGGGAGGAGCTGACTCGGCTGGCGCGCGAACGGCATCCGGAGCTGCCCGAGCAGGATATCGCTGACACCCTCGACGACATCGAGGCGCTGAAGGCCGCAGGCAAGCTGTTTGCGCCGGATGTCGCGGCTGCGCCGAGCAGCCTCAAGAGCGGCTCTGTGGTGAAAGCGCTGTGCCTGCACGTGGCGCACAGCTGCAACCTGAACTGCTCGTATTGCTTCGCCGCGCAGGGCAAATACCACGGCGAGCGGGCGCTGATGAGCTTTGAGGTGGGCAAACAGGCGCTGGATTTCCTGGCGGAAAAATCGGGCGGGCGGCGGAACCTCGAGGTGGACTTTTTTGGCGGCGAGCCGCTGATGAACTGGGACGTGGTGAAGAGGCTGGTGGCCTACGCGCGGCAGATCGAGGGCCCGCTGGGCAAGAACTTCCGGTTCACGCTGACCACCAACGGCGTGCTGCTGGACGACGAAGTGACCGAGTTTCTGAACCGGGAGATGCACAACGTGGTGCTGAGCCTGGACGGCCGCAAAGAGGTGCACGACAGGCTGCGCAAGACCGTGTCCGGCCAGGGCAGCTACGAGCTGATCGTGCCCAAGTTCCGGCGGTTTGTGGAGCGGCGCGGGGGCCGCGGCTACTACATGCGGGGCACGTTCACCCACGCGAACACCGACTTCGTCGAGGACGTGCTGCACATGGCGGAGCTCGGGTTTACCGAGCTATCCATGGAACCCATGGTGGGCGCGCCGGATGATCCCTGCGCGCTGACGCAGGCCGATCTGCCGGTTCTGTTTGAGCAATACGAGCGGCTGGCGCTCGAGATGCTGGCGCGGGAGCGGGCAGGGAAGCCGTTCACGTTTTATCACTACATGATCGACCTGACGGCCGGGCCGTGCCTGCACAAGCGGATCGCCGGGTGCGGCTCGGGCACGGAATACATGGCGGTCACCCCCTGGGGGGACTTGTATCCGTGCCACCAGTTTGTGGGGGACGACAAATGCAGGCTTGGGAACGTGTGGGACGGCGTGACGAACCACGCGCTGGTGGATGCGTTCGCGCGGGTGACGGTGTTCAGCCGCGAGGAATGCAGGGGCTGCTGGGCCAGGTTCTGGTGCAGCGGCGGCTGCGCGGCAAACGCGTACCATGCGACGGGTTCGATCACCGGGGTATATGAGTATGGGTGCGAGCTGTTCAAAAAGCGGATGGAGTGCGCGATCATGATGCAGGTTGCGAAACAGCTGGCGACGCCAACGCCCGAGTGAGCACAAGTGGGGGCCGGGGGAATCATTCCCCTGGCCCCTCAGGCTGTCAAAATACTGCATCTTTTGACAGCGAAATGCAAGTCTTGTGAATCAGGGATTCACGGGCAGACTTGCATCCAGTGCGGGAGCAGCCTGCGGGCGCGCAGGTCGCCCTTCGGCGGCATGGATCCGGGGGCTTCGGCCCCCGAAAACCCCCTTGGGCTTGGCTGTTCTGCAAGCTCGATATTCCTTTTCTGCACGACATAGGCTTTTTTTACAGGCTGGGGGCCGGGGGAATCATTCCCCTGGCCCCCTTGTTTTGCGCCCGCGCGGGGCGTCAGTATTGCTCGTCGTTGCGCGCCTGTCGCTCGACCTTTGCGCCCAGCGCGCGCAGCTTCTGGTCGATGTCCTCGTACCCGCGCATGATGTACTTGAGCCCCGAGATCTCCGTCGTGCCCGTGGCGATCAGTCCCGCCACAATCATCGACGCGCCCGCTCTCAGATCCGACGCGCTCACCGGCGCGCCGATCAGCCTGTCCACGCCGTCGATGATCGCCGTGCGGTCGATCACCCGGATGTTCGCGCCCAGCCTTCGCAGCTCCTCGATGTACTTGAACCGCGCCTCGTAAATCGTCTCCGTCACCACGCTGGTGCCGTTTGCGATGGTCAGCAGCGAGCTGATCGGCTGCTGCAGATCGGTGGGGAACCCCGGATACACCTGGGTCTTCACGTTCACCGCGCGCAGGTTGCCGTCCGACTTGATGTGAATGCGATCGTCATCCTCGCCCACGTAGACGCCCATCTCCAGCAGCTTGGCCGACAGCGCCTCCATGTGCGTGGGGATCGCGCCGGTGATCAGCACATCGCCCCCGGTGGCCGCCGCCGCGATCATCAGCGTGCCCGTCTCGATCTGGTCGGGAATCACGGCATAGGTCGAGCCGTGCAGCTCGCGACCGCCGGCGATGCGGATGGTGTCGGTACCCGCGCCCTTGATCCGCGCGCCCATTGAGTTCAGGAAGTTGGCCAGATCCACGATGTGCGGTTCCTTGGCCGCGTTGTTGATGATGGTGTTGCCGCGCGCGCTCACCGCCGTCAGCATGGTGTTCACCGTGGCGCCCACGCTCGGGATGTCCAGGTACACCTCGGCGCCCACCAGAGCGTCCGTGGTCACGATCAGCGCGCCGCGCTCGATCTTGACCTCCGCGCCCAGCGTGGTCATGCCCTTGATCGTCTGATCGATGGGGCGCGCGCCAATGTCGCAGCCGCCCGGCAGCGGCACCTCCGCCCGCGCGAACAGCCCCAGCAGCACCGGCGCCAGATAATAAGAGGCACGCATGCGCCGTGACAACTCATACGGCGGGTTGAACTTGTCCACCGTGCTGGAGTCGACCGTCATGGTGCCGTTCTCAAAGCTGATGCCAGCGCCCAACCATTTGAGCATGTCGATCAGCACACGAACATCCTCAATGTCGGGCAGGTTTTCTATGGTGCAAGGCGAGTGCGCAAGCAGTGCCGCCGGGATGATGGCCACGGCGGCGTTTTTGCCGCCGCTGACCGACACTTGTCCCTTCAGCCTGGCGCCGCCTTGTATGCAAAGTGTTTCGCTCATTTCGTCCCCCACTCAGGAAGCCTGGGCCAATTTGGGCATCGCTTATGGCGCCGCGCCGAAAGGCGCATGGCCAATCCTTTTTTGAACTTCCGTTATTATAACGCATCGCGCCCCATCTATCAAGCGTGCGGAGCTATGGGTTTGTTAAGCCGCCGGATGAAGAATCGAGCGATGCTTGGGTTTTTGGAGATTGCTCAGGATTTAACAATTGCGCCTGAGCTTCTTCCAGCGTAGAAAACAGTGCGGTGAGTTCCTCCTCTGTCAGGTCGCGCCAGTGGCCCGGCAGCAGGTCGCCCAGCTCGATGTTCATCACGCGCACGCGGCAAAGCGTCTTCACGCTGTATCCGAGCGCTTCACACATCCGCCGGATCTGGCGGTTCAGCCCCTGTACGAGCACCAGGCGGAAGCTGAATTCGCTCAGTTTTTCGATCCTGCATGGCAGCGTCACCGTGTCCAGAATCGGCACGCCGCCGGCCATTTTCTGCAAGAACGCGGGCGTGATGCGCTTGTCCACCGACACCACGTATTCCTTCTCGTGGCGGCCCGCCGCGCGCAGCACGCGGTTCACGATGCCGCCGTCGCTGGTCAGCAGCAGCAGCCCGCTGCTCTCCTTGTCCAGCCGCCCAATCGGAAAGATGCGGGACGGATGCTGCAGATAGTCGATCACGTTCAGGGGTTCGCGCGGATCGGCGGTGCACACGATGCCCACCGGCTTGTTCAGCGCGATGTAAACCCTTTCCGTTTCGCCGGACAGCGGCTTCCCCATCACGCGCACATCCATGCCGGGCAGCACCCGGTCTCCGAGGACCCCGACGCGCCCGTCGATCGTCACCTTGCCCGCGTCGATCAGCCGGTCGGCCTCTCGGCGCGAGCAGAACCCGCTGTCCCCCAGGTATTTGTTAAGCCGCACCCCCGTGCGATCCTCTGACACAAAAAAGCCTCCAATCGATCCGTCGACATTTTGACACTCTTATGATACAATAAATAATCCACTTCGGCAAGGAGATGCTGATTTCATGTACGACTTTATGAAACTTGGCGTATCGCCGGCGCCCATCCTGCTGCCCAAGCCGCCTCACGCGCTCGACAAATGGGCGGTCGTCGCTTGCGACCAGTTCACGTCCGAACCGGATTACTGGCAGCGGGCCGCCGAGTGCACAAACGGCGAGCCGTCCGCGCTCGAGATGATCTATCCGGAGTGCTTTCTGAACGAGGGCGACGCCCGAATCCAGGGCATCCAGGACGCCATGAAGCGCAACCTGCGCGAGGTGCTGGCCCGCGTGTGCAACGGCTTTGTGCTCATCGAGCGGCAGACCACCACCGGCAACCGGTTGGGACTGCTGGCCGCGGTCGATCTGGAGCAATATGATTTTTCCCCGAAGTCAAAGTCCTTAATTCGGCCCACCGAGCAGACCATCGCCGACCGCATCCCGCCGCGCGTGAAGATCCGCAAGGGCGCGCCGCTGGAGTCGCCGCACGTGATGCTGCTGGTGGACGATCCGCACGACACGCTCATCCGGCCGCTGTATGATCAGCGGGCTGAGCTGCCGCCGCTCTACGACTTCGACCTGATGCTGGACGGCGGCCGCATCCGCGGCTGGGCTGTGGGCGGCCAGCAGAAGGCGAGCGTCCAGGCGGCGCTGTCCTCGCTGTACGACGTGTCCGGCGGGTTGCTGTTCGCCGTGGGCGACGGGAACCATTCCCTGGCCACCGCGCGCCAGTGCTGGCTGGACATGCGCGAGGCGCTGAGCCCGGAAGACAGGATCGATCATCCCGCGCGGTACGCGCTGGCCGAGATCGTGAATCTGCACGACCCAGCCCTGGTGTTCGAGCCCATTCACCGCGCGATTTTTGGTGCGGACAATGCCATGTTGTGCCATGATTTTGTGATGTGGTGCCGGAAAAGGGGCATGAGCGTCTCCGCCGCCGATGATGAGCATGCCCACATGTACCTGCTGGATTCGCCGGTCGCCATCCAAAATTCGGTCAATCCGCTGCCCGTCGCCGTGCTGCAGCCGTTTTTAGATGAGTGGCTGGACGGACATCCGGACGTGTCCATCGATTACATCCACGGCGACGAGTCGTTGGCGGCTTTGGCCGAGCGCGGCGCCTGCTGCATCCGGCTAAAGGCCATCGACAAGCATGGGCTGTTCGAGTCTGTGCGCCAGGGCGGCCCGCTGCCCCGCAAGACCTTTTCCATGGGCGAGGCCAAGGACAAGCGCTACTACCTCGAGTGCCGCCAGCTGACGCGGGGGTAAACGACGGGCGCGCTGGGAACGATAGGGGCGTTGCCCCTGGAATCCCGCCAGGGGGTATCCCTGGCGGGCGCGAGGCGCTGCCTCGCATCTTTTTTGAAGAGGTGTTTTATGTCTCGCGTGTATCTGAAAAAGACCCGCGACTCGCGCGTGCGGTCGGGGCATCCGTGGGTGTTTTTGTCGGACACGGAGCGCACGGAGTGCCATCCGCAGCCGGGCGACGTGGTGGAGGTTCGGGCGGCGTCGGGCACATTCCTGGGGCGCGCGTTCTACAATCCGAACTCGCAGATCGCGCTGCGCATGCTGACCCAGCACGACGAGCCGGTGGACGAAGCGTTTTTCCGGCGGCGGATCGAGGCGGCCTGGGCATACAGAAAGCGGTTCTGCGACCCGGACAGCTGCCGCATGATCTTTGCCGAGTCGGACTTCCTGCCCGCGCTGGTGGTGGACAAGTTCGGCGACATCCTGGTGCTGCAGTCGCTGTCGCTGGGGCTGGAGCGCTGGAAGCAGACCATCGTAGACATCCTGGCGGACGTGGTGCGACCGCGCGGGATCTACGAGCGCGACGACGTGCCGGTGCGCAGGCTGGAAGGCATGGAGCAGCTGACCGGCGTGCTGTATGGCGAGGTACCCGACCGGGTGGAGATGACGGAGAACGGCATCCGTTTTCTGGTGGACGTGAAGAACGGCCAGAAGACGGGGTTCTTTCTGGATCAGAAGCAGAACCGCGCTGCCATTCAGAGGCTGTGCCCGGGCGCGCGGGTGCTGGACTGTTTTTGCCACAACGGCTCGTTTGCGCTGCATGCCGCCAAGTTCGGCGCCGCGGACGTGTTGGGCGTGGACATTTCAGAGGAGGCCATCGAGGTGGCGCGGGAAAACGCGCAGCAAAACCGCCTGGACAACGTGCGCTTCGAGGCCCACAACTGCTTTGACCACCTGCGCGAGCTGACCGACGCCAAGGAGAAGTTTGACCTGGTGATTCTGGATCCGCCCGCCTTCACCAAGACCCGCGCCGCCGTCGAGGGCGCGCTGCGCGGCTATAAGGAAATCAACCTGCGCGGGCTGCGGCTGGTGCACGACGGCGGCTTCCTCGTCAGCTGCTCCTGTTCTCAGCACGTGGGGCAGGACGCCTTCCTCCAGATGATCAACCAGGCCGCCCGCGACGCCAAGCGCAAGGTGCGCATGATCGAGTTCAAGACCCAGGCCATCGACCACCCGGTCCTGCCCGCGTCGCCGGAAACGCAGTACCTGAAGTGCGCCATCATGCAGATCTTCGAGTGACGGGGAAGCGCGCGGAGCGCGCCCGCACCCCCGCCGGGGAGTTCGTTCCCAGTTTTCACCTTCAGGGCGCAGCGCGCCCTGAGACGGCCCCGGGGACAGAGGGGTCACAGGGGCAGCGCCCCTGACTGGTAAACGATCAGCGCGGCGATGTAGGCCGCGCTGATTTGTATGAGGATGGACAGCCAGAGCAGCCTGCGGGAGCCCAGCTCGCGGCGCATGGAGCCCAGGGCAGACAGGCAGGGTGGATAGAGCAGCGTGAACACCAGGAACGCGGCGGCGCTGGCGGCGCTGAAGTGCAGCGGGAGCAGCGACACCAGCGCGTGGGCGTCGGGCGCGCGGTAGAGCACCACCAGCGTGGAGACGACGGCTTCTTTGGCCACCAGCCCGGACAGCAGCGCCACGCACTTGCGCCAGTCCGCGAAGCCCAGGGGGGCAAACGCGGGGGCCATGCGCGCGCCCAGCCGGCCGAAGATGCTGGCCTCGGCGGTCTGTGCCCAGCGCATGTCCGGCGTGACGCTCTGCAACCCCCAGATCACCATGCTCATCAGGAAGATCAGCGTGCCCGCGCGCACCGCAAAATCCTGGGCGCGCAGCCGCAGCCGCTTGATGACGCTGCTCCATTGAGGCCGGCGATAGGGGGGCAGCTCCAGCACGAATGGGGTGTTTGCGGGTTTGACGAGCGTGCGCTGCAGCAATCCGCCCACCAGCGCCAGCATGAGCATCCCGAGCAAGTACAACAAAAGCACCACCAGCCCCTGACGCCCGGCGAAGAACGCGCCGCCAAACAGCGCGTACACCGGCAGCTTTGCGCCGCAGGACATGAACGGCAGCAGCAGGATCGTCATGCGCTTGTCCCGCTCATCGTCCACCGAGCGCGCGGCCACAGCGGCGGTGGTGGTGCAGCCAAAGCCCATCAGGAGGGGGATGAACGCGCGCCCGGACAGCCCGAGTGCCCGAAGCGGCGCGTCAAACAGCAGCGCCGCCCGCGCCATGTAGCCGCTGTCCTCGAGCGCTGTCAAGCCCAGAAATAGCAGCAGGATCTGAGGCAGGAAGCAAACCACGCCGCCCACGCCCGCCAGCGCGCCGTCCAGCAGCAGCGAGCGCAGCCAAGGCGCGACGGACAGCCCGTCCAGCACCCTCCTGAGGGACACGGCGCACAGCGCCACCAGCGCCTCCATGGCCCGCGTCAGCAGCGAACCGACCGGCCCGAACGTCAGCAGAAACAGCGCCGCTATCAGCGCGAAAAACAGCGGATAGGCGAACACCGGGTGCAGCGCCAGCCGATCCGGCGGTCGCGCGGGCGTTTGGATCGGCACGTGGCGCGCCTCGGCCAGAATGCGCCCGATCCGCCGGTATCGCGCTGCGACCAAATCCGCCGAAAACTGTTCGACAGACCCTGGTCTGTTTTTGGGCAAAGACGGAATGGCGGCAGATAAAACAGACTTTAGTCTGTCAAATCCCTCCCGCCGCGTGGCGCTCAGCGGCACCACCGGCACGCCCAGCGCCTGGGACAGCCGCCCGGCGTCAATCGATCCGCCGCCGGTCTCCAGCGCGTCCATCAGGTTCAGCCCAACCACCACCGGCAGGCCGAGCTCCCTGAGCATCAGCGTCAGGTACAGGTTGCGCGGGAGGTTTGTGGCGTCCACAATGTTCAGGATCAGGTCGGGTTCGTCCGAGCACAGATACGCGACGGCCAGCTTTTCCTCCACGCTGTAGGCGACCAGCGAGTACACGCCGGGCAGGTCGTTCAGCATGACCGGCTGATCATCCAGCATAAGCACGGCCTGTTTGCGTTCCACCGTCACGCCCGGCCAGTTGCCCACGCGCAGATTCGCGCCGGTCAGCGCATTGAGCAGCGTGGTCTTGCCGCAGTTTGGGTTGCCGATCAGCGCGATTTGTTTCATCGCGCGTCCACCCAGATCTCGCGGGCCTCGGCGCGGCGCACCGCCAGCTCGTAGCCCCTCAGCAGAATCACCAGCGGATCCCCAAACGGCGCGCGCCGCACCAGCCACACCCGCGTGCCGGGGATCAGGCCCATCTCCATCAGCCGATTGAGCGTGGGCCGTCCCTCGTTCATGCCCACCACGACGCCTGATTGGCCCATGCCCAGTTCCGTAAGCCGCATTTGGCGCACCCCCCTCCGGGACAACGTATGAAATCAGCGGCCTTCCTTAGTCTTAATATTTTACAAAAATATGACGTAATTGGGACAAATTTCTTTCAATTGGGGCTTCCCGCGCGCCGCGATATGCTGTATAATAAGATAAGTATTTTATCATGTAATTGGTGTAATGGGGCGCGGCGCGCCTCTGACGGAGGTTTCTTGACGGACGAGTTTGACTTGGTGGTGATCGGCGCGGGCCATGCGGGCTGCGAGGCGGCGCTGGCGGCTGCGCGGATGGGGCGGCGCGTGCTGCTGACCACGCTGAATCTGGACAGCGTCGCGCTGATGCCGTGCAACCCGGCGATCGGCGGCACGGCTAAGGGACATCTGGTGCGCGAGCTGGACGCGCTGGGCGGCGAGATGGGGCTCGCGATCGACGACACGCTGATCCAGTCCCGCATGCTGAACCTGGGCAAGGGCCCGGCGATGCACTCGCTGCGGGCGCAGGCGGACAAGAAGGCGTATCAGCGGCGGATGCAGAGCGCGGTGCTGAACCAAGCGGGACTGTGCCTCAGGCAGGCCGAGATCGCTCGCATTGAAGCGCGACAGGGCCGCGTGTCCTGTGTGCTCACCGGCACGGGGGAGCGCATTCCCTGCCGGGCGGTGGTGGTGGCCAGCGGGGTGTATCTGGGCAGCCGCACGGTGATCGGCGAGTTTTCGCAGTGCGCGGGGCCGCAAGGGCTGATGAACTGCCGCACGCTGGGCGAGTCCCTGACGGAACTCGGCTTCCCGCTCCGGCGGTTCAAGACCGGCACGCCCGCGCGCATCGACGGGCGCACCATCGATTTTTCCAGGATGCAGCCCCAGCCGGGCGACGAGCCGGTGGTTCCGTTCTCGTTCATGACGCGGCGGCGGCTGAAGAACCGCGCGCTGTGCCACCTGACCTACACCACGCCCGAAACCCACGGCATCATCCTGGACAACCTGTCCCGCGCGCCCATGTACGCGGGGGGCATTCACGGAACCGGCGCGCGCTACTGCCCGTCCATTGAAGACAAAGTGGTGCGCTTTCAGGACAAACAGCGCCATCCGATCTTTCTGGAGCCCGAGGGGCTCCAAACCGTCGAGTGGTACGTGCAGGGCATGTCCACCTCCATGCCGGAAAACATACAGCGCCGCATCTACCATAGCGTGCCCGGCCTCGAGCAGGCGAAAATCCTCCGGCTGGCCTACGCGATCGAGTATGACTGCATCGACCCCACGCAGCTGGACGGCGCGCTCGGCGCCAGGCAGATCGAGGGGCTTTGGTTCGCAGGACAGATCAACGGCACGTCCGGCTATGAAGAGGCCGCCGCCCAGGGGCTTTACGCCGGGCTGAACGCCGCGCTGTGGCTCCAGGGCAGAGATCCGCTGCTGCTCGGGCGGCAGGACGCCTACCTGGGCGTGCTGGCGGACGATCTCACCACCAAGGGCGTGGACGAGCCTTACCGCATGATGACCTCGCGGGCCGAGTACCGGCTCACGCTGCGCCAGGACAACGCCGACCTGCGGCTGACCGAGCGCGCGCATCGGGCAGGGCTGGCCAGCGCCGCGCGGCTGCGGCGAATGGAGAAGAAGCGCCGGGACACCGAGGCGCTGACGGAGCTTCTGGCCGAGCGGCGGCTGTGCGAGCGGCTGCGGCGGCCCGAGGTGACGCTCTCTCAGCTGGCCGAAGACAGCCCGGAGATCCTGGGTTTCCCCGCCGACGCCCGCGAGCAGGCAGAGCTGGGCGTCAAGTACGAAGGGTATCTTAGCAGGCAGGCCGCCGAGATCCGCCGGTTCGAGCGCACGGAGGCCCAAGTCCTGCCGGAGGGCGTCGACTACATGCAGATTGGCTCGCTTCGGATCGAGGCGCGCCAGAAGCTGCAGGCGCAGCGCCCGCGCTCGCTGGGGCAGGCGTCCCGGATTCCCGGCGTGTCGCCGGGCGACATCTCGGTGCTGATGGTCTACCTGGAAAAGCGGAGACGCACGCGAATTGAAGATACAAACGGCATACAGGAGGAATCACCATGACGACAAAGCTGGCCAAACTGCTCGCGCTCGGGCTGTGCCTTTTGATGCTCCTTCCGGCCCTGGCGCTGGCCACCGAAACCGGCGCCACCCCCAACCCCACGCAGACGCCAAAACCCACGCCCACTCCGCGCGTGACCGCCACGCCGCGCCCCGTGGTGCTGGCGACTGGCGCGCCCACGTTCGGCTCGATGGATCCGGCGGATCTGCCCAAAAAGGCCGCGGAGATCAAGTGCAAGTTCAAGATGAGCGAGGGCAAGCCCCTGCCGATGCTGGACAGCAAGCTCAGCACCGCTTGGAAGAACAAGAAAGCCAAGGCCAAGATCCAGATCACGCTGCCTGCGGGCGAAGTGGCCGGCGGCCTGTACATCGAGTGGGGCAAGAAGCCGGGCGAGTTCACCATCGCCGAGTTCGACGCGGGCGACCAGGAGATCGCCAGCACCGGGCGCAACATCAGCTACATCGGGCTGGTAAATTTCTACCCGCTCACCAGCGAGACCCGCAAGATCGTCATCACGTTCCAGGACAAGGGCACCGCCGTCTCCACGCTGCGCGTGTTCAGCGAGGGCGAGCTGCCCACCGGCATCCAGGACTGGAACAAGCCCGTCACCAAGGCCGACCTGCTGGTCGTGGCCGCGCATCAGGGCGATGAATTCCTGTTCTTCGGCGGCGCGATCCCCTATTACACGACGGTCGAGGGCAAGCAGGTGCAGGTGCTCTACATGGCCAACGGCGGCCGCGGCAGCTACAAAGAGGCGCTCAATGGGCTGTGGGCTTCCGGCCTTCGGAACTACCCGGAGTTTTTGGGCTTTCGGGACGTGAACGCCAAGACCCTCAAGGCGGCCTCCAAAGCCTGGAACGCCGACAAGGTGCGCGAGGCGCTGGTGGATAAGATCCGGCGCTACAAGCCCGAGGTCGTGCTGAGCCATGACCTGAAGGGCGAGAACGGCGAGGGCGTGCACATGCTCACCGCCAACATCCTGAAGGAAGCCGTGGAGCAGGCCGCCGATCCCGCCAAGTACAAGAAATCCGCCGACAAGTATGGCGTCTGGCAAGCCCAAAAGCTGTACCTGCACCTGTACAACGAGAACACGGTGACCATGGACTGGGCCAGCAAGTTCATCGAGCTGGACAACCGGACCCCCTCCGAGATCGCCCGCGCTGGTTTCAACGCCAACAAATCCTTCAAGGCCAAGCTGAAGTATGAAGAGGGCGGCAAGTACGACAACGCCGCGTTTGGCCTGGCCTACAGCGATGTGGGACAGGATCAGGACAAGAAGGATTTGTTTGAGAACATCACCGAGAGCGCCGACGATTACCAGGATTCGCTGGAGCTGAACACCGATGACACTGAAAATGTGGATTACTCCGAACCGCTGGACGGGGAAGAATCGCTGGACGATGAGCCGATGGACGACGCGGATGAGACGTTTGGCGCGGATCCGACCGATGGGCCGCTGGATTTGGACGGGGCGCTCGCGCAGACCGCCGGCACCACGCCGCCTCCCCCTGTCAATCCGCCCACCGATACCGCGCCCAAGGCGCCCGTGGATCCGCGCCTGATCGGGCTGCTGGTGGGCGTGCCCGCCGTGCTCGGCGGCAGCGCCTATGGCTACGGCGCCTACCGCAAGTTCGCCAAGAAGCAGCGCAAGGCCAAGCGAAAGGCGCAGCGCCTGGAGGGGAAGAAGACCGCGGACGTGTAGGGGGAGGGGGAGGACGATGCGGGGCGCTACCCCGCACCCCGCAAGGGCCTGAGGCCCTTGACCCCAATAAGGAAATGAAAAGAATAACGCTCCTGCAAGCACAAGGCTGGCAGGGGCGTTTTCATTGCTAATGATGAGGTCTGGGAACAATGTCCCCAGCGAGGTGCGGGGCAGCGCCCCGCATCGTCCTCACCCTACCCGATCATCGCCTCGTCGGGCTTGGGTTCGGGCAGGCGGTAGGTGGGCACGAGCGCCTTGAGGGCGGTGCGCACCTGATCGGGGTGGTCGAGCGCGGCGGCGTGCAGCTTCTCCAGCTTCTGCTCGAAGACCGGCGGATCCAGCACGATGGGTTTGAGCACGAAGATCTTCTCGTGGTGGGTCTTGCCGAGGGAATCCTTTTCTTCGGACATCATCAGCTCCTCGTAGAGCTTCTCGCCGGGGCGCAGGCCGGAGATGACGATCCGAATGTCCTCTTCGGGCCTGTAGCCGGAGAGCCGGATCAGGTTTTTCGCCAGATCCATGATCCTCACGGGGGTGCCCATGTCCAGCACGAACACGTTGCCGGACTCGCCGATGGCGCCCGCCTGCAGCACCAGCTGCGCCGCCTCCGGTATGGTCATGAAATAGCGCGTGATGTCCGGGTGGGTGACGGTGATCGGGCCGCCCGCCTGGATCTGCTGCAGGAAGATGGGGATCACGCTGCCGTTGCTTCCGAGCACATTGCCAAAGCGCACGGCCATGTAGCGCGTTTTCGATTTCTTGGCCATGTATTGGATGACCATCTCGGTGGCTCTTTTCGTCGCGCCCATGACGTTGGTCGGATTGACGGCTTTGTCGGTGCTGAGCAGCACGAACCGTTCCACGCCGTACTTGTCGGCGCAGTTGGCCACGTTCATCGTGCCAAACACGTTGTTTTTCACGGCCTCGGCCGGGCTGAACTCCATCAGCGGCACGTGCTTGTGGGCGGCGGCGTGAAACACCACCTGGGGCCGGTGTTCGCGGAACACGTCGTCCATGCGCGCGCCGTCGCGCACCGAGCCGATCAGCACCACCAGTTGCACGCTGTCCTTGTATTTGGCGCGCAGCTCGCCCTCGAGCTGGAACGCGTTGTTCTCATAGATGTCAAAGATGATGAGCGTTTGGGGGTGGAACGGCATGATCTGGCGGCACAGCTCCGAGCCGATCGAGCCGCCGCCGCCGGTGACCAGCACGGTCTTCCCGGTCAGGTAGCCCGAGATGGAGGCCATGTCGAGCTTGACTTCGTCGCGAAACAGCAAGTCTGAGATGTTCACGTCGCGCAGCTCGCCGATGTGCAGCTCGCCGCCGGTCACGTCGCGCTTGCCGGGCACCATCTTCAGCTTGCAGCTGGTGGCGGTGCAGGCGTCCATGATCTCGCGCAGACGCAGGTTGCTGGCCGACGGAATGGCCAGGATGATCTCGTCAATCTCGTATTTCTGGGCGTACTCGGGGATGTTCACTACGCCGAACAGCACCGGCACCCGGCCGATGCGCGTGCCCGCCTTGGCGGGGTCGTCGTCCACGGCGATCACGGGCATCCCCTCGCGAAAGCCCCTGGCCTCCAGCTCGCGGATGGTGGCCGCGCCGGCCCAGCCCGCGCCCACGATCATCACGCGCCTTCTGTGATCCTTCTGGACTGCCCGGCTGGAAACGCCCACCTGGTTGATGATGCGCACCGAGAAGCGCGCCAGCCCCGCCAGCGTCACCATCAGGAACCACCAGATCAGGTAGATCGTGTTGGACTGGATGCGCAGGTTGTATTGCGGGAAAAATAAATGGGTGAAAACGCCCGCCAAGAAGGTCAGCCCTGTGCCCAGCAGCGTGCCCATCACGATGCGCACGGCCTCGTTCAGCCCGGCGTAGCGCCACAGGGCCTTGTACATCTTCATCGCGGCGAAGCTGCCCAGACACAGCGCCGTCATGATGGGCCACAGCCGGATGAACCGGATCAAATACCGATCGTTCATGGTCATGTCCAGCTTTAGGTAGATCGCCAAAAACATGGACAGGTTGATGATCACGATGTCCAGCATGACTTGCATCGTGATCATGGAGAGCGCTTTCCAGGACCGCCCGGGCTTTTGTGGCTGCATGTGGTGTGCTCCTGTGATGGTTGTTATTTCGTAGTTATTATACCATTCTTGCGCCTGCCGCGCAACTGTGGTATAACCATAGGGATGGGGTGATGCACATGAAAAAAGCGCCAAGAGCGCTGGTGTTGATGGATCTGTGCGCCATGGGGCGCTGCTCGCTGTCGGTGGCCGTTCCGGTGCTGTCCGCCATGGGGGTGCAGGCCTGCGCGCTGCCCACCATGCTGCTCAGCGCCCACACCGGGTTTGCCGCCCCGGAAAAGCTCCCTGTGGACGGCTGGTTCGAACGGGCGCTGATGGCGCTCGCGGATGAGCCGTTTGACGCGGTGTATGTCGGATATCTCGCAAGCGATGCGCAGATTTCGGGCATCGAGCGCTTCTGGGCATTGCGTAAAGACCGGCCGTATCTGTTGGTGGATCCGGCGATGGCCGACCACGGCAGGCTGTATTCCGGGATCGGGCAGAGCCGCCCGCAGGCGCTGACGCCGCTGCTGGCGCTGGCCGACCTGGCGACGCCCAACCAGACCGAGCTCATCATGCTGGGCGGCGCGGACGCGCTGCTGGCGCTTGGGTGCCGGGCGGTGCTGACCACGGGCGGCGGGCGGAACACCTGCCTGTCGCGGGGCGCGCAACCGGTCGGCGTGCCCTACGAAGAGCTGCCCGGCGAGTATCCGGGCACCGGCGATCTGTTCGCCTCGGCGCTGCTGGGCTCCCTGCTGAACGGGCAAGACATGGAGCGCGCCATCTCCCGCGCCGCGGCCTTTGTCCAAACCGCCATTGAGCGCACAAATGCCGCGGGCGCAGACCCGCGGCACGGCGTGGCGTTTGAGCAAGTCCTCCGGCACATTTGAGCCGAATGCTGGATTCTTCAAGGGGGCATGTCCCCTGAGCGGGGGCGCGGGGGACAGCGCTCCCGCGTCGCTTTTTTCTACGCCGCCTTTTTCACCCGGATGTCCTGGTAAGTGCCCTTTTGCACCAGCTTCACGCGGTTGAGCTTGAGCAGCTCCAGCAGGGCCAGGAACATGCTGATGACCTCGTCCTTGTCGGGGGCGTCCTCGAACAGCTCGCGGAACAGCACCTCGCCCGCGCGCAGCCGCAGCTGGATGCGCGCCATGCAGGAATGCATGGGGTAGTGGTCCCGCTTCACCTCGCGGGGCTCGTGGCTCGAGTGCTCGCGCGCCTCGACGCGCATCAGCACATGGGCGAAGGCGCGGCTCAGCTGGTCCAGCGTCATGGCGTTCAGCTCGAAGGTGGGGGGCGGCAGCGGATACTCCTCGGGGAGCTTGGTGATGAGCAGCTTGGCCTCGGTTTCCAGGCGCTGCATGTCCTGGCTCAGTTCCTTGAACTGCTTGTACTCGGTGAGCTGACGGATCAGCGCCTGCTCGGGGGACTCCTCTTCCTCGTCCTCGCGGGGCGGCACGGGCAGCAGCGCGCGCGACTTGATCTCAAGCAGCGTGGCGGCCATCTGCAGGAACTCGCTGGCGCTGTCCATGTCCAGGGCAGACAGATCCTCGATGGAGGCCAGGTACTGCTCGGTGATCTCGCTGAGGAAAATCTCGGTGATCTGGATCTTGGCGCGCGAAATCAGCGTGAGCAGCAGGTCCAGCGGCCCGTCAAATTGCTTGAGGGAAACGACGTAGGGCATGTTTTCGGATCTCCTTAAGCCAACGCCATGGAGGCGAAGAACTGCGACATCAGGTTGATGATCGGCCACAAAATGTGCAGATGGATGAAGTTCAGATAGCGGCTGATCAGCCCGGTGCGGTTCAGGATCAGCAACAGAGCCATTCCGGCATAGGAGGCCTGCTGGGAGGTGAACAGCGGGCGCTTGAGGGCCAGATCGTTCAGCACATGGTAGCCGTCCAGCGGGGGAATCGGGATCAGGTTGAAGAAAGCCAGCGTCAGGTTGACCGTGACGAAGGCATAGAGCATCTCCATCGCATAGCCCACCGCCGGGCTGCTCGAGCGGGTGGCGACCTGGATCCACAGCGTGAAGAAGATCACAATCAGCGCCGCGACAAACAGGATCATGTTGGCCGTTATGCCCGCGATGGACACGATCAGGTCGTCGCG
Source organism: Eubacteriales bacterium (assembly GCA_031549325.1). Taxonomy (GTDB): domain Bacteria; phylum Bacillota; class Clostridia; order Christensenellales; family Aristaeellaceae; genus JAJDGF01. The sequence goes on from JAVBQA010000030.1 coordinate 45,020, forward strand.
CCGGTAGCTCTTGAAGTTGCGGGGATTCACCGGCACGGGTTTCGCCCAGCCCATGCCCAGCAGCAGCATGGACAGAAGGCCCAGCGGATCCATGTGCTTGATTGGGTTGAGGGTGAGCCTGCCCAGCATGTAGGCGGTCGGATCGCCGCAGCGGTAAGCCGCATAGGCGTGGGCGGCCTCGTGAAACGACAGCGAAAACAGGATCGCGGGCAGGTTGATCAACAGCTGCATCAAAAATGCCTGCGGATCTTCGATCAGTCCAAACAGCATGGCGTTCTCCTCTTTTTACGGTTGTTTGCCGATATATGCCAGAATGCCGCCATCCACATACAGGATGTGGCCGTTCACAAAATTGCTGGCGTCGCTGGCCAGGAAGACGGCCGGCCCCATCAGGTCATCGGTGGTGCCCCAGCGCTCGGCGGGCGTCTTGGCGATGATGAACTGGTCGAAGGGGTGCCGTTGGCCGTCCGGCTGGCGCTCCCGCAGCGGCGCGGTCTGCGGGGTCTCGATGTAGCCCGGGCCGATGCCGTTGCACTGGATGTTGTGCTTGCCGTACTCAGAGCAGATGTTTCTCGTCAGCATCTTCAGGCCGCCCTTGGCCGCCGCGTAGGCCGACACCGTCTCGCGCCCGAGCTCGCTCATCATGGAGCAGATGTTGATGATCTTGCCGTGCCCTTTCCTGATCATCGAGGGGATCACGGCCTTGCTCAGGATGAATGGCGCGTTCAGATCCACGTCGATCACCTGCCGGAATTCCTCGGCGGTCATCTCGGTCATGGGGATGCGCTTGATGATGCCCGCGTTGTTCACCAGGATGTCGATCACGCCGACCTCTTGCTCGATGCGCGCGACCATCTGCTGCACCTGCCCCTCGTCGGTCACGTCGCACACGTAGCCGCGGGCCTCGATGCCGTCCTTATGATAGCTGTCCAGCCCCTTGTCCACCAGGTCCTGCTTGATGTCGTTGAACACGATGCGCGCGCCCGCGCCATGAAGCGCTTTCGCGATCGCGAAACCAATGCCATATGATGCGCCCGTCACTAGCGCGACTTTGCCGTCCAGGCGGAATCTGTTCATGCAGTCCATGTCCAATGGCCCCCTCTAGTTGTTGCTCTTTGTTTCATTCTACCAAAGAAATGCGCCGCTGTCACGCACGGCAGGTAAAGATTGTGGTGACGACAAAAGCGGCCACATCTGAAAAGATGTGGCCGCGGTTTGTGTCCCTCAGGACTCACTCGTCGTCTTCGTTTTCCTCGAGTTCGTCCTCGTCGTCATCCTCGCCGGCATAGAGCTCATTCTGGACAAAGTCGATCAGCTTGTCCATCATCTCATCCTCGACGGGTACGAACTCTTCCTGGTCATCGCCCACCGGCACAACCTTCATGATAAAAGCGTCCTGCTCCTCGTGCTCGTGATCGCAGCCCTCCGAGTGCTCATGGTCACAGCCTTCGCACTCAACGTACTCGGTCAAAACCGCGTATTCCTGGCCTTCATAGAAAAAATATTCGAGCACTTCCATGGTTTTCTCATCGCCGGCGTCATCAACGAAGACGACCAGGTCCTGATTCTCCTCCATGGGCATCACGCTCCTCTCTCGACTCGATTCGGGCGCAGCCATCTGCACCCCTGGCCCTATTATACCCCAACCTGCGGAAAAATCAACAAGATTTTGCGCTGGATTTCGGAACCCGTATGGTGTACACTACTGGTTGAACGCCTCGTCGGCATCCTTCACCAGGGATGCGTGCCAATCCTTGATCGGAACCCTGGCGCCGTCTTCCGTCTCCACGAAGGTGCTGTCCATCTGCTGGCGGAAGTTGGCTTTGAACAGGCGCATATAGTCCCCGCGCAGGTGCTGGCGCTCGCGCAGCTCGTCCTCGTTCAGGTCGCGCTCGCGGGAAAAGCGGGTCAGCTCGTTCAGGCGTTCGATGATCTTGGGCATATCGGACAAGGGAAGCACCTCTTTCATGGTCCTGTATAAGAAATTCGACAAGTGCCGGAAAACTCCTGCTCATTGTGCTCGAAAGGACGAAAATTATGATTCGCGGACGGTTTATGACATCCAGGGAGGATTGCCGGGAGATCTACGCGCTCAGGCGGCGCGTGTTTGTGGACGAACAGGGCATGCCCGAGTCGATGGCGTGGGACCCGGCGGACGACATGGCGTACTACGCGCTGGTGTTTGACGAACAGGGCGCACCGAGCGGCACCGGGCGGCTGATCCTCCGGGACGACCAGTTCCGCATCGGGCGAGTGTGCGTGCTCGAGGCGGCGCGGGGGCAGCACCTGGGCGACCTCATCATGCGCATGCTGCTGGTGCGCGCCCAAGAGATGAACGCCCCGTCGGTCGAGCTCAGCGCCCAGGCCCACATGATGCCTTTTTACGCCCGTTACGGCTTCCGTCCCGCCGGCGAGCCTTACGAAGCCCACGGCAAGACCTGGCAGCTCATGCGCGTCGCCGCCGATCAAATCGACATAGATGGCAAGTGCGGCGGGCACGCTTAGAGAACGCCGCCCCCTTGACGTCTTCCCACGCATGCGCTATAATGTGTGTATCCGAGCAAAGGAAGGTAAAATTAGATACGATGAAGAACGGCAACTGATTCGGCGGGCAATCCTGGGCGTGGCTTTAGGCCATGCCAAGCATTTGCGCTGTCCGGACGGTTGCCTTGTTATATGCGGCGGCCTGATTGGCGCGCGCATTTGGGGCAGGCCTCCGGCGGCGGCGGGAGGTTTTTTGTTTATGGCGAAGCTTTTATTGTTGGCGGAAGGATTGAAAATTGGGTTTGGGCTGCGCACGATTTTGGATGTGCCCCGGCTCGAGGTGTTTGACGGTGAGCGAATCGGATTGGTGGGCGAGAACGGCGCGGGCAAGACCACGCTTTTGCAGCTGATTTCGGGCGCGATGATGCCGGACGAGGGGCGCATTCAGCGCCACTGCGAGATTGGCGTTATCCACCAGATGGACGGCGGGGAAACGCTTTGCGCGTTTGACCCGCGGCTGACGGCCGAGTACGCGGCGCAGCCCGAGCGGGAAGGGCTGTCCGGCGGCGAGCGCACCCGGCGGCGGATCGCCGGCGCGCTGAGCGCGCGCCGCCCGCTGCTGCTGGCGGATGAACCCACATCCGACCTGGACGCCGACGGTGTCGCGCGGCTCACCCGGCACCTTCAGGAACACGACGGCGCGCTGGTGCTGATTTCCCATGACCGGCAGCTGCTGGACGCGCTGTGCACCACCATCTGGGAGCTGGAAGACGGGAACATCACCGTCTATCCGGGCAACTACAGCGCCTACCGCGCCGAGAAGAACAACCGGCGCGAGCACCAGCGGTTTGAGTATGATCAGTACCGGTCGGAGCAGGCGCGGCTGCGCGCATCGATTCAGGGCAAGCGCGAGGCGGCGGGCAAGGTGGGCCTGCCGAGCCGCATGGGCAACAGCGAGGCGCGGCTGCACAGGCGGTCGGCCACGGAGGTCGAGGAAAAGCTGCATCAGCAGCGCTCGGCGCTGGCGTCCAGGCTGGAACATTTGGAACAGAAGCAACGCCCAAGAGAGGACATTGGCATAAAAATCCAGCTGGGCGCGGCCGCGTCCATCACCAGCCGCGTGATGCTGGAGGCGCGGGGGCTGACGATCCGGTTTGGCGCGAGCGCGCTGCTGGAGGACGCCGAGTTCCGCCTGCCCACCAACTCGCGCACCGCGCTGCTCGGCCCCAACGGCTGCGGCAAGACGACGCTGATTCGGCGCATCGCCGCCGGCGATCCGCGCATTCGGGTGAGCCCGGGGGTCAGGATCGGGCTGTTTGGGCAGGATCACGCGGACTCGCTGGATCTTTCAAAAACCGCGCTCGAGAACGCCATGATGGGCGCGGTGCACCGGGAGAGCGATGTGCGCACCGTGCTGGCCCGGCTGAACCTGCGGGGGGACGACGTGTTCAAGCAGACCCGGCTGCTCTCGGGCGGCGAGCGCGCCAAGCTGGCGCTGGGCAAGCTGTTCGTGTCCGACGTGAACCTGCTGATTCTGGACGAGCCCACCAACCATCTGGACGTGTTCACGCTGGAGGCGCTGGAGGGTGTGCTGGCGGAATACGCGGGCACGCTGCTGCTGGTCAGCCACGACGCGCGGTTCGTTTCGGCGGTGGCCACCCGGCTCGTGACCTTTGAAAACAAAAAGCTGGTGGCCTTCGAGGGCACCATCGAAGAGCGCGACCGTCCCAAACCCGCGCCCAGCAACATGGACAGGATGGCTGTCGAGATGCGCATGGCCTACCTGGCCAGCCGCATCGCCAATCCCAGGAAGAAGGATGACAAGACGAAGCTGGAGGCCGAGTATCAGGCCTTGGTGGAGCAAATTCAACAAATGGGATGAGGGGGAACGGATCATGAGAAAGTTGGGGAGACTGGCCGCACTGGTTCTGTGCCTGGCGCTGCTCGTGCCGGGGGCGTGGGCCGAGGAGTTCACGCTGCGCGACAAGGTGGATCACGAGAGCGCCCCGGCGCTGCAGGTGGTGGCCCAGGCCATGACCGGCGACACCCGGGATTTCATGGGACCGCCGCCCCAGCAGGTGGCCTGGGACACGCTGGCCAATCATGCCAACGCGCTCTACAGCACCACCGCCTACACCAAGGAAGACCTAACCGAGATGTTCGACGGGCTGTTTGCGGACGGCGACTTCGAGGACTATCTGGAGCCGAAAAACGACCAGTTCAAGCTTGTGGACGGCAAATATGCCTTCACGCCGGGCGACGGCGACGCCGCGACCTTCGTGGCCATCAACGACGTGACGGAAGACGCGGGCGTGCTCAATGTGGATCTGTCGGTCTACAAGGTCAGCGATGCGGCGGGAGACGCCTTCTGCTTCAACGCCACCGCGCAGCTGGTGCCGGACGAGGCCGCGCTGTTTGGCGCCACGGTCCGCAGTTTTCAGGTAGGCGCCGAAAAGCAGCCCAAGCCCGGCAAGATCAGCGCGACGCAGGAGCTGGCCGCCCAGTCGGGCAATTCCTACGCCGCCAAGAACGCGCTGGACGGCAAGCTCAGCACCTGCTGGGCGTTTGACGCCCAAAAGGACCCGGAGGCCAAACTGACCATCAGCTTTGATGAACCCACCCAGCTGCGCGGGCTGCTCATTACCCCCGGTTACGCCAAGAACCAGGACGCCTACCAGAACAACCGGCGCGTGAGGCGGCTGCGGATTGACGGTGACGACGATCTGGCTGTGGTGTTCGACATCGAGGAGCAGGCGAGCTTTGACGGCTTCGTCGCGGTGCCGTTCTGCGGCGTGTTTACCGTCGAGCAGCTCACCATCCGGGTGCCCGAAAGCTTCACGGGCGAAAAGTTCAACGACCTGTGCATCTCGGAGATCCAGCTGTTTTAGCCCCGGCGCGGCTTGTTGATTTTTCGTGCCATATTATGGTAAACTGCTGGTGTGGAAATCCGACCGCGAAGGGGGCCTGTCCCATGAAGAGACTCGTGTGTTTGCTGCTTGTGATCCTGCTGCTGTGTCCGGCGCCGGCGCTGGCCCAGAAGATCGAGATCGATCCGGAAACCGCCACTGTTGAGCAGATTCAGGCGGCCATCGACCAGCTCACCGCGCTGGCCGCCGAGAAGCAAAAGGCCGAAGCGACGCCGGCCGAGACGCCCGCGCCCACCGAAGCCCCTGCGTATCAGGAGCTGAAAAAGGGCTCGAAAGGCGAGACCGTCAAGGCGCTGCAGATGCGGCTGTTCGAGCTGAAGTACCTGAATGTCAAGGGCGACGGCAACTTCGGCGACAAGACCGTCCAGGCGCTAAAGGAGTTCCAGAAAGCCGTTGCTTTTGAACCCACCGGCATCGCCACCGTGGAGATCCAGCAGAAGCTGTTCGCTGCCGACGCGCCCGTGGCCATCATCTATGGCAAGCTGGACTACAAGGCGCTGGAGCGCGACCCCGCCAAGCACACCGGCGAAAAGATCAGGTTCACCGGCAGAGTGATCCAGGTCGTCGAGGAAGCGGGCGCCGACAAGATGGTCAGCGTGGCCCTGCGTATCGCCACCAAGGGCAACTATGACAACGTGGCCTACGTCACTTACGTGCGCAAGGCCGACGATAGCCGCATTCTCGAGAAGGACAAGGTCATTGTCGCCGGCGCCTACGGCGGCATTTATGCCTATCAGTCCGTCGGTGCCGGCACCGTCGCCATTCCCCAGTTTACCGCGGACTCGGTGACGAGGAACTAGGTAAGCACTGATGAAATCGGCCACCGGTCTTGAGGCGCCTTTTCCGCTCCGGCGACGGCGCTCTCCGCTTGAAACAGCTCTGCTATTCCTGCGCTCCGGCTTCTTGCCGGAACGAAAAATCCACCGCATCCCGGCGGTCGCTTTCATCAGCGCTTACCAAGGGCGACGCCGCGGCCTGCCTGAGCGACCATAAACAAGCCCCCGCTTTCATAGGCTGAAGGCGGGGGTGTTTTGATTGGATGGGAAGATGAAGCTGGCGCTGGGGTTTGTGTTTGCGGGGCTGTTGCTGTTGTTTCCGGTGGAGGCGCTGGAGGCCGCGCGGCAGGCGATGGCCGTGTGGGCGGGGGCGTATGCGCCGGCGATGCTGCCGTTTTTCATCATATTGCCGGTGCTGTCGGGGGCCGAGGCGGCTGCGCTCTACGAGCGGGTGTTCGGGCGCGTCATGGGGCTGGTGTTCGGCTGCCCGGGAAGGGCGGCAGGCGGCGTCGCGCTGGGGCTGATCGCGGGCAGCCCGGCGGGCGGCATTGCGCTCGGGCGGTTGGCGGGCGGCATGAAGCGATGCGAGCTGAGCCGCGCGGCGCTGCTGTGCACCGGGCTCAGCCCGCTGTTTCTGGTCAGCGCGGTGGGCGCTTCCATGCTGGGTTCGGCCCAGGCGGGCGCGATATTGGCCCGCGCCCAGCTGGGGGCGATGCTGCTGTGCGCGCTGGTCTTCCGCTGGTGCTGGCGGGGCGACGACGCCGAGGCGCTGCCCATCGCCGTCGACGCCCCCGGCGGCGCGGTGCGCGACGCGGCGCTGAATGTCATGAGCGTGTGCGGCTACATCGTGCTGTTCTCGGTGATTGCCCATCTGCTGGCGCAGCTGACCGGACCGCAATTCGAGCCCTGGCTGCTGCCGCTGATCGAGGTCACCGGCGGCTGCGCCCAGCTGAGCCGACTGGATCTTCCCTGGGCGGCGAGGCTTGTGCTGATGGCGTTCGTTTGCGGATTTTCCGGGCTGTGCGTTCTGATGCAAAACCTGTCCCGGCTGCGGGCGCTGGGGCTGCCCTGGGGGAGGCTGGTGCTGGGCAAGCTGCTCCATGGCATCGCCTCGGCGCTGCTGTGCGCCCTTCAGCTGCGGCTGTTGCCCCTGCCGGCCGCCTCGCCAGACGCGCCGCCGGACGCCTGCCCGGCGGCGCTGGCCGCAGCGCTGCTGATCCTGGTGGTGGGCGGCATTGTTATGCTTCGCAGACGCGGTTTTCATCGGGATCAAAAAGTGGTATAATAAGCGCACGAAAATCCCAACGAGGGAGGGATACGATTGGCGTTGCTGCACGTAAACTTTTTCTCCGAGGCGCTGGGCATGGGCGCCGAGATGGATGTGATTTTGCCCCAGCCCACGCGCGGCCAGATTGGCGTGGCGGAGCAGACGCGGCGTGGGAAGTGCCAAACGCTGTATCTGCTGCATGGCATGTCCGACGACCACACCATCTGGCAGCGGCGCACGTCCATCGAGCGCTATGTGGCCGAGTACAATCTGGCGGTGGTGATGCCCACCACGCATCTGGGCTGGTACACCAACATGGACATGGGCCTGCGCTACTTCGACTACGTGGCCAAGGAGCTGCCATTGGCTTGCCGCGCACTGTTTCCGCAGCTGTCCGAGCGGCGGGAGGACACCTTCGTGGCCGGGCTTTCCATGGGAGGCTACGGCGCGCTGAAGCTGGGGCTGCTCGCGCCAGAGACCTTCAGCCACGCGGCCTGTCTGTCGGGCGCGCTGGACGCCGCCGAGGTGTGCGAGCACCCGCTGGATGACAACCCGCTGTGGCGCGACGTGTTTGGCGACCCGGCCAAAGTGCGCGGATCCGAAAACGATCTGCTGCATATGGCGGGCGCGCTGCCACCGGAACAGAGGCCGCGCGTGTTCATCTGGTGCGGCACGGAGGACTTTTTGTATCCGCAGAACCTGCGCATGAAGGCGCGGCTGGAGGGTCTTGCGTATGACCTGACCTACACCGAGGGGCCGGGCGACCACCAGTGGAAACACTGGGACGAGCAGATCCAAAACGTCCTCAAGTGGCTGCCGCTGAAGGAGGGCGAGAATCCATGGCGCTGATTCGCATGAACTTCTTTTCCGATGCGCTGGGCATGTGCGTGCCCGCCACGGTGATCCTGCCCCGGCGCACCGGGGAACAGACGGCGCAGGGCGTGAAGCACCCGGTGCTGTGGCTGCTGCACGGCATGTCGGGCGACCACGCCGACTGGACGCGCTACACCGCCATCGAGCGCTATGTGAGCGGCGCCGGCCTCGCCGTGGTGATGCCCTCGGCGCACCAGAGCCGCTACATGGACATGGCCCACGGCGGCAAGTTTTTCACCTACATCGCGGACGAGCTGCCCGGCGTCATGCGGGCGTTTTTCCCGCTTTCTGATCGCCGCGAGGACAACTTCGTGTGCGGCTTGTCCATGGGCGGCGCGGGTTCGTTCCGCATCGGGCTGACGAGGCCGGGGAACTACGCCGCCATCGGCTGCCTGTCCGCCGGGGCAAGCAACTTCAGAAAAGAGCGGCTGGATGAGGACGCCGCCTATGCGCGCGCCGTCCTGCTGACGTTCGGGAACCAGGATCCGTCTAATGAGTTAGAGGAGATGCGCGCGCTGGCGCGGGATGCGGTGGCTCGGGGACAGGCGCCCCGCGTGTACCACGCCTGCGGCCTGGACGACCAGCTGCTTGAGCGGGCACGCGCGACGCGCGACTTCTTCGAATCGCTGCCCGGCAATCCGTTCGGCTATGTCTATGAAGAGGATCCGGGCGCGCACACCTGGGACTACTGGGATGCGCACATCCGGCGCTTTCTGGCGTTCATCGGCTACCCGGCCGGCGACTAAATGCGGAGGAGACACCTATGAAAAAGCTTATCGCGCTGGTTTTGACGCTTCTGCTGCTTGCGCCGGCTGCGCTGGCAGAGTATACCGAGTACAAGCTGAACGACTACCACGAGAACATCAAGAAGATCCAGCAGCGGCTGGTCGGCCTGAAGTATCTGGACGGCAGGCCGGACGGCTGGTTTGGCCAGAAGACCAAGTCGGCCCTGAAGCGCTTTCAGCTGGTGAACGGCCTGCCAGACACCGGCGTCGCCGACGCGGCGAGCCAGGAGGCGCTGTTTTCAGACGACGCCAAAAAGTCGGTGCAGGTGCTGATGAGCCTGTCCGAGCTCAAGAGAATCATGAGTGAGAACACCCGGCTGGGCGTGAAGTACGACCTGTCCGAGATGGTCGTCGACAAGAGCAGCGCGACGGTGGAGATGAACAACTACGTGGTGATGCACTGCGAGCTGCTGGGCGACGACGTGACCGAGATCATGCTGGTGGGGAAGGACAACGTCAAGATTCCGTTCACCATGCTGCTGGCGGCGCTGGACGACAGCGTCGGCGCCGGCAACATCTTTAGCGCGCTGGACGAGCTGATCGGGCAGCAGGAGAGGGCCGTGGACGGCATGCGCATCCGCTACGAGGTCGACGACAAGAAGCTGCAGCGGCTGATGGTCACCCCGCTGGAGGAGGACACAGCCGACACCAAAGAGTAAGCTTTGCAGAAAGCGGATCGGTAAAGTCCAGATTTTGCCATACCTTCGCCCCAAAGCGGAGGTATACTTTATTATACTGGATGGCGGACGGAAGCCCGCGATCCGGATTGCCTTATGGGCATGAGCAGGAAATCATTGACAAAACGCGCGCATTTCGTATAGAATGAAAAAGTATACGAGCTTTACAAACGGCGAAACGCGGCGCGAATTGTCGCAAGGGTTGAGGAGGCATTTTCCATGAAAAGCCGGAGGTTTATGGCGCTCTTGCTGGCGCTGATGTTTTCCATGAGCATGTTTGCCTTGCCGGGCGCCGCGCTCGCCGAGGCCAAGCTGAACGCCAAGGATTACACCAGCAAGAAAGCCGCTTTTAAAGTGGGCGTCACCACCTACCGCATCGGCACGACTTCCAAAACCTGGAAGAAGAAGCTGGGCAATTACACCCGCAAGCAGAGCGACGGCGATTCGGAAGAGTATGCCTACTACATATACAATTTCTCCAACCGGAACGTGCGCGTGGAGACGCTGTGCAACCTGGAGACCAACAAGGAGACCGTGGTGGGCGTTCTGATCACCGGACGCACGGTGGGCACTTCCGATGGGCTCAAGGTCGGCAACACCTTCAAGAAGATGATAAGGATCTACGGCGAAGGCTACAAGAAGTCCGGGAGCAGCACCTACACCTATACCGCCGGCGGCAACTCCATGGCCGTCAAGATCCAGAACAACAAGGTAAAGTCAATCACACTGATGAAACTGTAAAACGGCGGTTGCAGCCCCGGCCAGCATAGGCCGGGGTTTTTGCTGCCCGCGCCGCGCGAGGATAGGGGAGCGCGGCGGGCGGAAGGGGCTTGCTCCCCGGCGCGGACGTCTCCGGCAAACGAAATGCAAGTCTTGTGAATCAGGGATTCACGGGCAGACTTGCATCCATCAAGGATCCCAGCCTGAGGGCGCGCAGGCCTCCCTTCGGCGGCTTTGATCCGGGGGTCTCGGCCTCCGCCCCCCCCCTTGGGCTTGGCTGTTCTGCAAGCTCAATATTCCTTTTCTGCGCGACATAGGCTTTTTTTGACAAGCTGAATCCCCGGCCCAGAGGGCCGGGGATTTGTGCGCGTGGGGTTGGGTTACTTTTTGGCCGAGCGCAGGTACTTCAGGTTCACATAGCCCACCTTGCCGTTGCTGACCACGCGGATCAGCCCCCAGCTGCCATGCCGCTCAAGCAGCACCATCGTCGGGCTTTTGGATACGCTGAACTTGACCTTGCCCTTCTTGCTGGGCTTGCTGCGCACCGGCAGCGAGCTCGAGCGCGACTTGTACAGGTTGCCCACTTTGGCGGAGACATGCGCGTTCAGGAAGTCTTTGTACATGTAGCCGGTCTTGCCGTTGCCAAGCTCAATCTTGAGCCATCCCCGGTAGTCCTTCAAGAAGGTGACCCGCTGACCCTTGCGCAGTTTGGTCAGCACGTCCGATCCGGACACGGGTTTGGCCCGAAGCCGCGCAAAATCGGTGTTGACGACCAGAATGTCACCCTTTGAGGCTGCCAGCGCAGGCGCTGCGGACAGAATCAGGGTCAGTGCGATCAACATCATGCTGAGTATGGTGCGGAACACATTGCGATTTTGCTTCATAAGACACGACCCCCAACGATGTTTAGATGACCAATTTCATTCGTTCTCATTCGTAAGTATAGCATTCGGGTTGTCGTTTGTAAATACATTTTCGTCATAAATTGTAATAATTTTGAAATAGTTTTTTGGCTGTCCGTAACCTTACGTTTTTCCTTTACGGCTTTGTGTGTGCCTGCGCAATGGCGTAGAGATTCATATGTTGGCCGTTCATCCATTAGACGCCGCGCAAGGCCCGTAAGCTGCCAAAAAACCAAGTCAGGGATGTAAATTTTTGCCAGGCGTTTTATGGCATCATGGTGTAAAAATGCCAAGTTTCGCCAAAATAGCCCTCTACTGGTGTAACTATATACTTTGTGGCGAATTTTGTCAATAGAAAAACAGACCGTTTTCTAAGAAACAGCCTGTTTTTGCGAAAAGTTATGTTATTTTTTGTGTTTGTCCGGCTTTTCTCCGATGACGCCGCCGGTGATCTCGCTGGTGCCGCGCGCCAGCTTTTGCTTCCAGTTGCTCAGCGTGCCGGTGGAGACCAGCGCATAGGCCACCGCGCCCAGTATGGCCAACCCGATCAGCCAGGCGATGCCGGTGGCGCCCGCGCTGTTTTCGGTAGGCGTCTCCTCGGCCTTGGCCGTGCCGCCAAACAGCACATCGTTCAGCACCTCGGCGATGTATTTGGTGGACTTTTCCACCTCGTCCTTATCGGAGGTGTGTGTGCCCATCTCCAGCAGCAGCGCCTTGGGGTACAACTCCTGGTTGTAGTTGCCCTTGCCGATGAAGATGTCCTTGATGAATCCGGGGTATTTTTTGTCGGCCTCGGCTTTGACCTTCTTGGCGAAGGCGCGGTTCGCGTCGGAATTCGGGTTGTTGCGCCCCACAAACAGGCGCACCTTGGTCATATCCTCGCCGTCGACTTTTGTCGTGTATTCGGATGCGTCCGGGATGCCGTCGCGATGAATGTCGAGCAAAGCGGCCGGGCGCTGTTTGATGAAGTCCTCGGCGATCTGGCGCGAGCGGCGGTAAGCGCCCGCGTCGTGAGGCAGCGAGGTCTTCTTGCTGTATTCCACGTTGACCCCCAGCGCTTCCAGCTGCTTTTTCAGCGAATCACCCACGTCATAAATGCCCGCGTCTTTGAGCTTGCTGGAGGTTCCGTCGTCCGGCACATAGGACTCGTCGCTGTGGGTGGAGTACATGCAGATCAGGTTGTTCGTGTTCTGGCCGCTCTTTTCGGTGGCTTCGGGAGAGGCGGTCTGGGAGAGCACGGCCGCCACGGCGGTCGCTTCGTTCCTGGAGATCGCCGGTTCCTTGCCGAGGTGGCTGAGGGCGGCGGTGCACTGGGCCTCGTCCACGCTGACCACGCGGTACAGCTCGTCGTCCCCCGTGATCAGTTCGTCGTCCACGAACACCTTGGAGGCGCGGCTGGTCAGGAACTTGCCCTGCTCGTCAAACAGCCGGTACACCGTGTCGCCGTCGTTCTCACCGTCCGCATAGATGGGATCCATGTCAAGCGCCAGCGCCATGCCCTGCGGCAGCAGCAGTGCCAGCAGCAGCAGCGCCATGATAAACCGTTTCATTTTCTGCGATCCCTCCTTCTTAGCTCACCGCCGGAAAACTCGCGCTCCGGGTCACCCTGGCTTCCGCGCACGCCGCGCTCAAGCAGTTCGCCCAGCAGCTCCGCGAGCAGCACCGCCAAAATGCCCGAGATCACCACCGCGTCCAGCGCGCCCGCGCCGCCCAGCGCAAGCGGCTGCGCGATGCCTTGGCTCCAGTTGATGACGGCCTGCGCCGTGTCGGCCAGCATCACGCCCAGCACGCCCGCGATGAACGCGCCGCGCCTGGAGCCGCCAAACACAAACGCCAGCAGGCCCGCCGCGATGCCATAGATGTAGTTGGGGTCGAAGCCCATCGTCTCTGGCTCGTTGGGCAGCAGCCGCCCGAGAAAGAACACCGCCGCGCCGGTCAGGCAGGCCGCCAGCAGCGAGCGCACGCGCTCCCAGGCGGTGTCCGCCTTGATCCACAGATACACGCACAGCGCCAGCGGAACCAGCGCGCCGCCGATGTTGAACGAGAACAGCGGCGTGACCTGGATATCCGGGATCAGCCCGCCCACGAAGATCAGCGCAACGAACAGGATCGCCTGGCGGTCGGTCAGGCGCAGCTTGTCCAGCACGCGCTGCGCCACGCCGAACATGATCAGCACCGCCACCACAATCAGCAGAATCAGCCCAATTGACATATTGCTCACACCTCAAATGAAGATTTCACCGGTATTATGGGCATGGCGCGGGCAAAACATGCAAATGGGCGGTTTTGGGTCAATCGGTGATGGTTTTTCGCGGATCGAGCAGCACGCGGCAACAGACGCCCATGCGCGCCCTGGCCAGATCTGTGCCGTCCGGCGATTGCAGCGCACCGCTTGCCAGCAATGTCTCAAAACGCTTCGCGGACAGGCCAAGGATCTCGCGCAGCAGCGCGCTCAGCTTCACGCCTAGCGGCACCGGGCAGTCCATGAGGATTTCGGCCGGTTCGGCCAACGCTGCCGGGCCGGACCGCTCGCCCTCGATGCGGTACCGCAGGCCGTCGTACCGCAGCGGCGCGCCCTGCCGGGCGTGCAACTGGGCGTCGAAGGCCAGCGCGCGAACCAGCGCCCCGTCGTTTTCGAGCAGCCGGTCATACAGCGTTCGATCCAGGCGTCCCGGCGCGACGCGGGCGAATAGCTCGAAATTCCAGGTCTGGCCGCAGCACTGGCAGCGGTGGATCAGCCATACGTCTAGCCGCTTCTTCTGGGCGTTGACGCGGATCTCGTTGGCGGGGTAAAACGGCATGGGCCTTCCGCACTTCGCGCAGGGCCGCATGACGTGGGGATAGGTCTCTGGGATGATGTGAAGATGGTATCGCATGGCTCGACTCTTTCCGAGCGAAAAATGCGCATAAAAAAGAGCCGTGCCCTTGGCACAGCTCTATCACGGCGGACGGTTATGAGGCCCGCGTTCTGCGTCGCTCTGCGTAATTTTCATGGAGCAACAAACCCCTCGCGCGGCACGCGCGAAGCGCCTGTGATACAATTGAAAATTACGCGTTGTTTGGCAAAACGGACGGCCTCCTTTTTCATAAAGTTGCGGTTTATTATAGCATTGGCTGCGTCACATGTCAATCACGCCCACTGCCTGTACAGATCCGCGATCACCGATTCGATGGGCGCGCGGCCGGTCTCCACGTCTGTCACGCCGGGCACGTCGGCCAGCGCGCGCAGCAGCGCCTGCATCTGCGCCTCGCCCGCGTCGTAGGCGTAGGCATAGCCGCCGTTTTCGCGCCCGATCAGCTCGGCTCCGGGCAGGCGCGGCGGCTCGCCGGGCACGCTCAGCCTGAGCGTGCGCCGGGTGCCCGCCCGGTGCAGCTCGTCCGGCGCTCCGTCAAACGCGATCGCACCCTTGCTGATCAGCAGCAGCCGCCCGGCCATCTCGGTCAGGTCGTCCATGTCGTGGCTGGTCACCAGAATCGTCACGCCCGATTCGCGGTTGATCCGCTTCAGGAACTCGATCATCATGCGCTTGGCCAGCACGTCCAGCCCCAGCGTGGGCTCGTCCAGCAGCAACAGCTCGGGCGCGTGCAGCATGGTCATGCCCAGGTTCGCGCGCATACGCTGCCCCAGGGACAGCTCGCGCGAGAAGGTGTTCAGGATCTCATGAAGCCCGAGCAGATCGGTCACGTGTCGGAGCATGTCGTCGTAAGTGGCGTCCGGGATCGACCACACGGCCTTTTTCCATTCGAAGGACGTCCTCACCGGGTGATCCCACCACAGCTCGCTGCGGTTGCCGAACAGCACGCCGGTCTTGCGCATGATTCGGATGCGATCCTTCAGGGGATCCACGCCAAACACGCGCGTCTGCCCGGCATCCGGCGCCAGCATGCCGCACAGCAGCTTGAACGTGGTGCTCTTGCCCGCGCCGTTGGGGCCGGCGTAGGCCACAAACTCGCCGCGCTTGATTTGGAAGGAGACGTCGTTCAGCGCCGTCACGCGCACGGTTTCGCGCCTTGTCAGCGACAGCGCGCGCTTCTGGTCGAAGTGTTTGGAGGCGTGAATCAGCTCAGCGGTGCCCCATGTCGCGGTAGCGGCCGACGGAGTATTTTGCATGGTGTTTCAGTCCTTTCCGAAAAAATGCCTGCGCCAGCGCGCAGAGGAGCATCGCCACGGTCAGAGGCAGCCAGGCGTAGACTTGGGGCGCCTGCCCGAGCAGGATGCGGCTTGGAAACCAGGCCATCAGCCCGGCGGGCAGCACGGTGAGCAGCGTCGTCAGCAGCGGCAGGGGCAGCCCGAACAGCGGAAAGCGCCCCAGCGTGGTCAGCAGGTCGTGGGCGACGGAGGAGATCTCCTCGCAGGCGACCGGCTGGTAAAACGCGCTGGCGGCGATCAGGTAGCTGGCGCCCATCTCGATGGCCACATGGACCAGCGCCAGCAACGCAAGCAGCAGCACCCAGGCGGGCGTGACGGCAATGCCCAGCCTGGACGTCGCGCAGCACACGACCACCAGACCGGTGAGGGCGCCGCTGTTGCCGGACACCGGGATAAAGCCCTCGCACAGCAGCTGCATCCACAGCGGGATGGGCTGCATCAGCATGTGATCCACCTGGCCGCGCCCCACGCGCCTGGAGATCTGGTGCACGTTGCTGCCGCCAAACAGCATCAGCAGCGTGCCGCCGGCCAGCTGGTAGAACCCCAGCATGAACAGCATCTGCCAGGTGTCAAACCCGCCGATGCCTGAGAACCGTTCGGACAGCAGCAGCACGCCGCTGACCGCCGAGACAGAGATCAGCAAATCGCTGAAGATCACTAGCATGCAGCTCTTCATGTCCTGCAGGAACCAGCGCAGATCCATGCGGGCGTACAGCCGGTACAGCTGGAGAATCTGTCTAACCGCCATAGGACACCATCCTCTCGCTGGATTTTCTGAAGCACAGCAGCGCCAGCGGCCAGAGCGTCAGCGTCCAGAACAGCTGCGCCGGGATGAGCCTTTCGGGGGATTCGAGGCCGCTGAACAGCGCCAGCGGCGCGCCCGCCAGCGTCCCCAGCGGCGACAGGGAAAGCCACTCGCCGACGCCCCAGGGCAGCGCCGCGAAGGGGATCAGCGCGCCGGTGAGCAGCGCCGTCAGCGCCTCTCGGATGCTGTGCACCGTCCATTCCAGGTTCTTCATGCGCATAAGCAGACACGCGAACAGGTAGTCTACCGCGAAGCCCTGCAGGATGGCCAGGGGGAGGGACAGGAAGAACCAGGGCGTGGCGGGGACCAAGCTGACCCCGAGCAGCGCCGAGAACAGGAGCACAGGGCTCGTGAAAATCAGCAGCGGCAGCAGCCAACCGCCCACCGTGTGCGCCGCCACCTGGCCCAGCACAGGGGAAGGGCGCAGGTATTGGGAGAGCATCGTGCCGTCGTGCAGCCAGCTGGAGGCGGGCGTGCGCACATCCAGCATGGGCGCGAGCGCCGCGCCCAGCACGGTGTAGCTGAGCATCTGGGGCAGCGTCAGGCCGTCCAGGTCCGCGCCCTGGCTGAACAGCGCGCGCCAGATGAAGCAGAGCGCCAGCAGCGCGGCGATGCGCACCAGGTACTGGCCAACCAGGTTCATCAGCCCAAAGTAGCCCTTCTCCTTCATGCACATCAGCGCCGTGGCCGTGTATTGTTTCATGGTGTTTCCTCCGTACATAAAAATCCGCAAACAAAAAGCGGGCGGCCCTTTGGCCGCCCGCAGAAAAACGCGTCTAAAGATCAGCTCTCGGCGCGCGCGGGGGAACAAAAGGGCATAACTATCCCGTCAGCGCCAAAAAGGGATCCGAAAAAACGGAACCGAAGATCCAGCATCGACTTGAGCTGTCTTGTCACCGCGCACACCTCCTCACCGAGTCATGATAGCAGACGCCATGGTTCCTGTCAAGCCGTCAGTCCCAATCCGAGTTTTCGTATTGGTCGGCGGCGCCCAGCTCGTCCCGCAGCAGCAGCTTGCGCTCGGAGCCGTCCACCTGATCCACCTGGGACAGCTTTTTCTGAATGATCTGAGAGGTGCGCGCCGCGTCCTCGATGGACTCGCTGGCCTGCCGGATGCGCTTCTGGGTTCTTTGCAGCGCGCCCGCGAAGGTCGTGATTTCCCCGCGCACCGCGCCCAGCAGCCCCCAGACCTCCTCGGAGCGGCGCTCGAGCATCATGGTCTTCATGCCCATCTGCAGGCTGTTCAGAAGGGCGGACAGCGTGCTCGGGCCGCACAGCGTGATGTGGTGCTGGCGCTGCAGCTCCTCAAACAGCCCCGGCTTTTTCAGCAGCTCGGCGTACAGCCCCTCCGAGCCCAGGAACAGCACGCAGAAATCGGTGGTCATGGGCGGGTCGATGAAATCCCGCGCGGCCTTGCCGGCCGCCTCGCGCACGGCGTCCGCCAGCTGATCCGACAGCTGCTCGCACAGCCGGTGGTCGCCCTGCTCGGCGGCGTCGATCAGCCGGTCGTACAGCGTGTGGGGCATGCTGGCGTCGATGGGCAGCAGGCTGTTTTCATGGTCGCCGTTGCGGCCCGGGAGCACGATGGCGTAGCCCACGCGCGGCCCGTTTGGCCGGATGCGCACGTCCGTCTGATACTGCTCGGGGCTCATCAGCTGGGAAAGCAGCGCGCCCAGCTGGATCTCGCCGATCTGGCCGCGGGAGTGCACGCCGGAAAGCACGCGCTTCAAGTCAGACATGCCGGCGGTCAGGTTTTGCATCTCGCCCAGCCCCTGGTACACCCGGTCGAGCCGGTCGGAGACCAGCCGAAAGCTCTCCTGCATCCGCCGGTCCAGCGTGGCGCCCAGCTGTTCGTCCACCGTGTGCTCGATCTGCTGCAGGCGCACGCTGTTGTCGCGCTGCAGGCTCTCCATGCGCTGCTCAATGCTCTGGCGCAGCCGCTCGATGTGCTCGTCGTTTCGGGTCAGCTTGTCGTCCAGCACGTCGCTGACCCGGTCCATCTTGTCCTGGTAGCCGGTCAGGCGCAGGTCCACCGTCTGGCGCATGGACTCCATGCGCTGCTCGTCGGCGGTCTTCAGCTCGCGCAGCTGCCCGGCAAAGGCGTCCAGCTGGGACTGCTGGGTGCGCGCCATCTCGCCCATGATGCGGGTGACCGAATCGCCCATGCCGCGCACGTTTTGGCTCATTTCCTCCCGGTTCTTCTGAGCCTGATCGCCCGCCTGGTCGTTGACGCGGGTAAGCTGGCCCTGCATACGGCCCTCCAGTTCGTCAATCTTGCGGCCGAGCGCGTTGGTTTGGCGGCTTGAGCCCGAGACGAGCGCGATGATGAGCAGAATCAGGATGCCGATCGCGAACGCGAGCAGCACCAGGGGGTTGTCCAGCAGCTGGGTGATTTGTTCCATGTCATTCGCTCCTGTGTTTCAGCAGTAAAGCTAGCGTAGGCACCAGTCGAAGAACGCGTCCGGCGTCGGGGCCGAAAGCGGGATGCGGAACTCGCGCTCGAAAATGTCCTGGATGTAGTGGGCGTCCGAGGCATGCAGATGCTTGTAAGTCTCGTAGCCCGGATCGATGGGCAGGTTTTTGCTGATCTCCAGCACCCTGAAATCGAGGTTTGGCGGCAGGAACCCCAGCGCGTCCAGGATGCCGTTGCCGGGCCTGTTGATGTGCGCCGGAACGGCCAGCGCGCCCCGCTCACGGAGCATGGCGGTCAGCTCGTCAATGGACAGGTCCAGCGCAGAGATCAGCAGCTTTGGCTCCTCGCGCACCGGCTCGTCCCCACTGTCGAGCTCGCTCTGCGCTCCGAAGAACTCGGGCTTGTTTTGGATGCCCGGCAGGCGGGGATAGATCGCGTCCGAAAACGAAACCGCTTCTAAGACCGTTCGGAAGTACCCCAGCAGGTGCACCTCTTCGCGGGTCGTGATCTCGATCCCGGGCAGCAGCGATATGCCGATTTCATTGGCCACCTTCTCGATGGCGGGCAGATGACGGCAGGTGTTGTGGTCGCAGACCGCAATCATGTTCAGCCCCTTGAGCGCCGCCATCTTCACGATGTTGTTGGGCGTCATCAGCGCATCGCCGCAAGGGCTGAGGCAGGAATGTATGTGCAGATCCACGTAGCAATCCATGGTGTCAGTGCGCCGGAACGCCCGCGCCATGCATCAGCCCGCACAGCTCGTAGGCGGTCTTGTCGGACGCGAGCAGCGCGATGCCCTCTTCCGTCGCCTTGGCGACGACGGCCGGTTCCACCTGGATGCTCTCCGGCACGATGATGGCCGCCATGTCCATCAGCGTGGCCACCGCGACCACGTTCATGTGGGTCTGCACGGTGATCCAGCCCATGCCCGCGGCGCCGTGGGACATGACCCAGCTCAGCAGATCGCAGCAGTAGCCGCAGGTGATCTGCTTTGAAAGATCGACGCCTTCGCCCAGCGGCCGCGCGCCCGTCAGGTGGATAAACTCTTGGATCGTCATGCGCATGCACCTCTACCCTCTTATTGTGTTGCGCCCATCCCGCCGAGCCGCCGGGAGAAATCCCCCCGGGGCCTACCCCCGGCGGCGGGCTATACTCGCGTGTTTTCGGACAGCTCCACCATCTGTTTGGCCATCTCGCGCACTTTTTCCTTCAGCAGGAACAGGCAGTCCATCTCGGTGGCGTAGCCGATCACGATGTCCTCGGCCAGCGCCTGGCAGCTGGGGGAGCCGCAGCTGCCGCAGTCAAGCCCGGGCAACCGCTGTCGGATGGTTTCGATCCGTTCCATTTTTTCCAGCGCCACCTGCAGGTTGTCGTCCAGCTGCAGCACCTTCACCGGCTGGATCTCCCTGTCGAAGTGGATCTGAGACTCGATTTTCGCGTATTCCTCGGGGGAGATAAACGCCTCCGGGCGCGCGGTTTGGTGCGCCAGCGTCAACAGGCGGATGCGGTTTCTTGAAATGAATCCGTTCTCAAAAACCAGCGGACCGCCCACGCAGCCGCCCACGCAGGCCAGCCCCTCAAAGAAGATCAGATCCTGCAGCCGGTTGTTTTCGATTTCTTCCAGCACCTTGGCCACGTGCTCGATGCCGTCCACGGCCAACGCGGAGTCCAGCCCCGCCGCCGTGGCCTCGCCGCCCGAGCGCGCCCAGCCCAGGCCGAACGAGGTGGCCCGAAGCCGCACTTCCTCGCCCGGGAGCTCCTTGACAACCCCCGCCTTTTTGACCTGGCTGCTGAGCAGGCCGTAGATCTCCAGAAACGAGATCGCGCCGTTCAGCGCCGAGATTTCGTGCCCGATGGGGTTCCTGATGGCGGTCATCTTGGCTGCGCAGGGCGTGATGAAAAAGCAGCCCACGTCTTCCGGATCCACATGGTTCTTCTCGCAGAACTCGCGCCGCGCCTCGATGGCGGCCGCCTCCATGGGCGACTTCACGTCGGCGATGTTGCCGATCAGCTCGGGAAAGCGGTTCTGGATCAGCCGCACCACCGCCGGACAGGATGAACTGATCAGCGGGCGCGGGCAGTTCGGATCCTCGAGCAGCTTGCGCACGGCCAGCGTGACCATGTCCGCGCCGCGCGCCACGTCGTATACATAGTCAAACCCCATCATGTGCAGGCCACGGGTGACGCTGCCCACCGAGGGCAGGTTCTTGAACTGGCCGTACAGCGCGGGGGCGGGCAGCGCGATCTTGTATTTGTAGCGATTGATGGCGGCCAGCGGGTTGGTGGTGGCGACCTTGGCGTGGTGCTCGCAGGTGCGGATGCACTCGCCGCAGTCGATGCAGCGCTGGTCGATGATGTGCGCCTTGCCAGAATGCACGCGAATCGCCTCGGTGGGGCAGCGCTTCAGGCAGTTGGTGCAGCCCACGCACTTGCTCTTATCGAGGGTTACGGAGTGATAGTACTGGCTTGGATCGCTCATAAGTTAAACCCCATCTCGATGGTGGTACCCACGCCCACCGAGGATTCGATGTTGAAATTGTCGGCGTTGCGCTTCATGTTGGGCAGGCCCATGCCCGCGCCAAACCCCATCATGCGCACGTCGTCAGAAGCCGTGGAGAAGCCCTCGCTCATCGCCTTGTCGATGTCCGGGATGCCGGGGCCCTTGTCGCGCACGTTCAGTTCCAGGTGATCGGGCATCACGTTCAGCTCCATCTCGCCGCCCAGGCTGTGAATGACCAGGTTCAGCTCGACTTCGTAGGCGGCCACCGACACGCGGCGCACCACGGCGCTGTCCACGCCCAGCTTTTTTAAAATCGCCTTGATGCGGCCGGAAGCCTCGCCGGCGCTGCCGAAATCACCCGCTTCCACGGGGAAAATCTCGTGAAGCATGATGGCTTCGCTCATTGGTTCCAACCCCGCTTCCGCTTATTGATTCCGATAGCCGGGCAGTCCGTTCTGGTACAGCCGGCCGCAGGCTTCATAGAGCAGGCAGCTGGTGGCAACCACGCAGATGCCGCGCTCCTCCGCCATCGCGAGCACGTCGTCGCCCGGAATCTTGCCGCGCACAAAGACGATCATCTGCACATCCAGCATGTCGCAGGTGCGAATGACGTGGGTGTTGGTCAGCCCGGTCAGCAGCACCATGCGCTCCTTGGGGAAGGCCAGCACGTCGGACATCATGTCCGAACCGCAGCCGGAGCTGATGTCCTCGGTCGGCAGCTCGCCGCACAGCATGCGGGCGTTCAAGAGCTCCACGATTTGGGTTGCCTTCATTGCGTGATCACCTCGCGCGTTGTTCATGCGCCCAGCGAATCCAGATAGGCGATGTGCTGCAGACGCATACCGATTTTATTATACTTGATTTTTGCTGAAAAAGAAAGTGTTGTTGCATCACTTCCGGCAATTCTGTCCTGCAGCTGGGTTTTCAGCTGAAGAACCAGCTCGAGCATGCCCTGCACCACAGGATTTTGCTCGCTGCCCGCCGCGCGGTCCAGCGTTCGATAGGCCAGCTCGGCCTCGACTTTGGCGTGGGAAAGCGAGTCCAGCGCGCCGTCCTGCGTGAGCGTGCCGGCGTCCAGCGCGTAGGCGATCTCCCCGAGCTGTGTGCCGATGGCGCGGAATGTCTTTTCCGCCTGCACCAGCGCGGACAGCTGCGCCTGTGTGGCCGTCACCCGAAGCGCCACCGGCCGGCTGGCCATGGGCAGCACGCGGGCCGTCAGCTTCTCCTGCTCGCCCAGGCGCTGCGCGATTTTCTGCGCCTCGGCTTCGGCTTCGTAGGCTGCGCCGATCACCAGGTACTGGTTGTCCCGCGGGAGCACGTAGCCCGCCGCGCCCCGCCGCACGTAGCGCGCCGCCTCCACCCGCGCGGCCTCCGGGCTCTCGGCCGAGAGCAGCACCACCAGGTAGCAGCTCAGCGGTTCCAGGCGGATGTCTTCGGTCACGCGCGGCGCGGGGGACAAGCTGGCGCTGGGCGTGCTGACCGGCTCGGTGGCAGGCGCGGACGCCGGACCGCGCAGCGCCCAGCTCAGCAGGTACACCGCGATGGAAAAAGCCAGAAACAGCATCGCCAGCCGCATGGAGCGCGCGTGCTTGCGCCGAACGCGCACAAGCCGGGTACGCATAAGCAACCCACCTCCCATATCATAACAAGCTATGCTTGAGCGGCGCCGCCAATTCTGGTATGATGGGAGAAACAGCCACGGAGGAACGAGCGATGAGACAGCACCTGGATACGATCCCCATCTGGGACGCGCTGAAGGCGGGTGGCGAGTGCCCGCTGTGCGCGATCCGCGAGAAAAACGAGGCGCAGTATGTGGACAACTTCCTGGGCGGCTCGGTGATGGAGCCCGCCGTGCGCATCGAGGTGAACCAGAAAGGGTTTTGTAGCCGCCACTTCCGGCAGCTGTACGACGCCAAGAACCGGCTGGGCCTGGCGCTGATGAGCCATACCTACCTGAAGGAGTGCATCAAGCGCCTGGGCGACGCGCCCGCCAGCCCGGAGAAGAAGGGGCTGTTCGGGAAGAAGCCCGGCAATGGCGGCGCGGCGGGGGACGTGGCGCAGGGGTGCATTCTGTGCGAGCGGCTGGATGACACCATGTGGCGGTACGCGCTGACGCTGTGCTATCTCTGGAAGAAGGAGCCTGAGTTTCAAAAGGCGATGGGCGAGGGGCGGGGTTTTTGCCTGCCCCACCACGCGGAGCTGCTCCGCGCCGCCCAGGAGGAGCTGTCCGGCCGCGAGCTGGATGCGTTCCTGGCCGGCCTGCACAAGCTTCAGCTCGACAACCTGAACCGGCTGGAGAAGGAGATCGAGTGGTTCACGCTGAAATTCGACTATCGGAATCAGGACAAGCCCTGGGGAACGTCGGGGGACGCGGTGGAACGGACGCTCAACAAGCTGCGGGGAACGACGGTGTGAGCGGACGCGACGCACCGCGCGCCCGCGCTTGGCAGGCGGCCTCTCGATTGCAGGGACGCCATACGGGGAGATTCGCGTCATAGGAGGTATTCACCCATGAGATATCCGCCACTGCTGAGGCCCGGCGACACCATCGGCGTCTGCGCGCCGTCTTCCGGCATGCCCGAGCCGCTGCACCCCCGTCTGGGCAAGGCCATCGCCAACGTGCGCGCACTGGGCTATGAGGTGATCGAGACGCCCTCGGTGCGCACGAATCGCAAGTGCGTCAGCGCCGACTCCGCCACCCGCGCCGCCGAGTTCATGAGCCTGTACGAGAACCCGAGCGTGCGCGCCATCCTGCCGCCCTGGGGCGGCGAGTTCCTGATGGATATGCTGCCGCATCTGGATTTTGAGCGGATTTCGCGCTTGCCGCCCAAGTGGGTGTGCGGCTACTCGGACATGAGCCTGCTGTGCTTCGCGCTGACGGTGGGCTGTGATGTCGCCACGGTGCACGGATCCAACCTGGCGAACCTGGGCTATCGCCAGATCGACCCGCACGACCTGCGGCTGTTCGACGCGCTGAGCCAAACCGAAACCACGCAGCACAGCGCCGCTTTCTGGGGCGGATTCCGGGACTTTGACGACCTGGACGGCGAGGTCTACACGCTGGATCGGCCGGGCGAATGGAAGCTGCTCTCGGGCGGCGAGCGCGCAAGCGCGCAGGGCCGCCTGATCGGCGGCTGCCTGGACGTGCTCTGCAAGGTGATCAGCACGCGGTTCGCGGACGTGCCCGCGTTTTTGAGCAGATACCCAGGCGACCGCTTCCTGTGGGCGCTGGAGAGCTGCGAGATGAGCGCGGCTGACATCTATCGGACGCTGTGGCAGATGGACCAGTGCGGCTGGTTTGAGCGCATAAGCGGCGTCATCGTCGGCCGCCCGGACGGATACAGTGACACGCGCGACTTCACCCACCTGGACGCGCTGCAGGCGGTGTTCGGGGGCAAGGGCGTTCCGGTGATCCACGGCGCGGACATCGGCCACATTCCCCCGCAGATGCAGATCGTCAACGGCACGGAGGGGTCGCTGACGCTGGACGGGGGCCGCGCCACGCTGATCACCCGCTTGCGGGCGTAGGAATGCCATGCTTCGGCTTGCTCTGGCAGGGCATGAATTGACGATGAGGGAATCTTTGGGTATAATCACTGTTAGGCTTTCCAAAGGGAGCCATGAAATTTGAGGGGGAACATGACCGATGAAGAAACTCATTTCGTTGCTGTTGGTGCTGACGCTGGCGCTCGTCTGCTGCGTGGTTCACGCCGAGATACCCGTCTGCTGCGGGGCCAAGGCCGAGACGCTCGCCAAGGGCAGCCTGAACGCCGTGGCCGAGGTGGTGCGCCGCAACAGCTCGTTCACCGCCGAGTCCTGGCCGGAGATCTGGATCTCGCCGATTTTTGACGACCACATCATCGGCCAGACCGACCCGGAGAAGTATCCCGCCAAGTTCCTGCACTTCGCGCCGCTTCCGGACACGGCGCCGATGGACTTTTCTTACGATCAGGCGACGTTTGTGAACCATGAGAAGATGCAGCTGCTTGGCTATTACGCCTACGACCGCTACGCGTTCGAGCTGTTCCTGGAGAAGGCCGAGGAGCAGAACACCATCGCCGACGGATCCGACGGCGTGGCGATGTTCGTGCAGCCGGACAGCGGGCGGGCCCGCGCGCTGATCGACTTGAAGCCCCAGTTTGGCGGCACGGCCAAGCTCGAAATCGTGATCAGCGACTATAACGACGCCACGGCGGACGAGCTGAAGCAGATGATCCAGGCTGAGGCGGAGCGCGTGCAGGGCGCGATGCGGCTGGAGGAAACGGGTCATTACTGGTCGGACGGCGTGTTCCAGAGCGTGAAGCTGGTGTCCAATAACGAGCGGGCGACGGCCATGATCGACACAAGCGCCCTGACGGTTGCCAAGCTCGATCCCAACAGGCTGGTGTCCAAGGTGTTCGTGAAGCAGGGCCAGGTGGCCAGCACCGAGATCTCGCTGGACAGCTATTCCTACGCGCTCAGCAAGTTCGAGGAGAAGGATCCGGCCGCCTCCGAGGAAGCGCTGGCTGACGGCACGGCGTACACCAGCTACACGTCCGAGTACACCGGCTACGCCGCGTTCCCGCTGCTGGGGGAGGGCGGGCACGGCCCGCTGTACCTGACGGTCAGGATCGATTGCGGGCCCGAGGCGTTCAAGGAGAAGCTGGAGGCGGTGTATAAGCTCATCACGCTCCAGGTCGAGGCCGAATAAGGCCGGGGGGATGGCAGCCGGAGGCGCAGGGGAATCATTCCTCCTGGCAGGGTTTCTGGGGACGGCGTCCCCAAGCCGCCGGAGGCCGTGACCCGGATTTGAAAAGAGGATACCCCCCTGATGGTCGCGACCATCGGGGGGTATCTTTTTTGAAATATGGCGCTGCGCGCTCCGTGGGCTTGAGGGCTCCGCCCTTAAAATCCCGCCAAAGGGCATCATGCCCTTTGGAATCCCCACTGGTCGTCGCCCTGGCCTTATTGGTACTTGGGGCGGGTTTCGTAGTGGGTGTGCAGCAGTTCGTGCGACTTGTGCCCGTTGGGCTTGCCCAGGAAATCCTTGTAGATCTGCTTGATCTCCGGATTTTCATGGGACTTGCGGATGGGCTTGTCCGCGTCCTCCTTGTAGATCGCCTTGGCGCGCAGCGTGCGCGGGTCGGCCTTCTCGCGCGCCTCGGGGGACACGATCGGCTGGCCGCCGCCGTTCACGCAGCCGCCCGGGCAGGCCATGACTTCGATGAACGTCAGCCCCGGGCGCTTGCCCTCGCGGATCTCGTCCAGCAGCTTGGAGGCCATGCCGGTGGAATGCGCCACCGCCACTTTGACCTTCAGGCCGTTCAGATCCAGCTCGGTCTCCTTGATGCCCTCGAGCCCGCGCACGGCCTTGAAGTTCACGTCTTCCAGCGTCTTCTCGGTGATGGCTTCATAGGCGGTTCTCAGCGCCGCCTCCCTCACGCCGCCGGTGGCGCCGAAGATCACGCCCGCGCCGGAAGAGTCGCCCATCAGCGTGTCGAAGTCCTGATCGGGCAGGCTCGCGAAGTCGATGCCGGCCTGCTTGATCATCCGCGCCAGCTCGCGGGTGGTGATGACGACGTCCACGTCCGCCATGCCGTCATGGCCCATCTCCGGGCGCGCGGCCTCGAACTTCTTGGCGGTGCACGGCATCACCGACACGACCACGATGCTCTTCGGGTCGATCTTGTTCGCCTCGGCGTAGTAGGTCTTGGTCATCGCGCCCTGCATGGTGTGGGGCGATTTGCAGCTCGAGAGGTTCGGGATGAAGTCCGGGTAGTTGGTCTCGCAGAACTTGACCCAGCCCGGCGAGCAGCTGGTGATCATGGGCAGCACGCCGCCGCCCTTCACGCGGTCGATCAGCTCGTGCGCCTCTTCCATGATGGTCAGGTCGGCGCCGAAATCCACGTCGAACACCTTGTCAAAGCCCAGGCGGTGCAGCGCGCACGCCATCTTGCCGGTGACCGAGGTGCCCATGGGGATGCCGAACTCCTCGCCCAGCGCGACGCGCACGGCCGGGGCGGTCTGCACGACCACATGCTTGGCGGGGTCTGCGATCGCGGCCCAGACCTTCTTGGTGTCGTCCTTCTCGGTCAGCGCGCCGGTGGGGCACACCGAGATGCACTGGCCGCAGTTCACGCAGCCGGTGCCCGCCAGCGCGCCGCCGAACGGCGACTCGATGGCGGTGTTGAAGCCGCGCTTGGTGGCGCCGATGACGCTCACATTCTGCACCTTCTCGCACACCGCCACGCAGCGGCGGCACAGGATGCACTTGCTGTTGTCGCGCACGATGGACGGGGACACATCGTCGATCTTGGACTCGGTCATGGAGCCCTGGAACGCGTACTCGTTGTCTACGCCGTACTCGTTGCACAGGCCCTGCAGCTCGCAGCTGGTGGAGCGCACGCAGCTGAGGCAGCTCTTGTTGTGGTTGCTGAGCAGCAGCTCCAGGTTGATTCTCCTGGCTTCGCGCACGGCGGGGGTGTTGGTCTTGACGGCCATGCCCTCGGCGACGGGCAGCACGCACGCGGCCTGGAGGGCTCTCGCGCCGGTGTCCACAACGCACATGCGGCAGGCGCCGATTTCGTTGATGCCCGCCAGGTAGCACAGCGTTGGAATGCGCACACCGGCGGCCTTCGCGGCGTCCAGCACGGTGGAGCCAGCAGGAACGGAAACTGAAACGCCGTCAATGGTCAGCGTAATGTTGTTCATCGCGGTTGTCCTCCTTACTTTCTCAAGATCGCGCCGAACTTGCACTTCTCCATGCAAGCGCCGCACTTGATGCACTTGGATTGATCGATCACATGCGGCTCCTTGACGGTGCCGGTGATCGCGCCCACCGGGCAAACCCGGGCGCACAGCGTGCATCCCTTGCACTTGTCGGCGACGATCGAATACTGCAGCAGCTTGGTGCAAACGCCGGCCGGGCAGCGCTGCTCATAGATGTGCGCCTCGTATTCGTCGCGGAAGTAGCGCAGCGTGGACAGCACCGGGTTTGGGGCGGTCTGCCCCAAGCCGCACAGCGCGGTGTTCTTGATGTTCTGCGCCAGCATCTCAAGCTTTTCGATGTCGCCCTGCCTGCCCTTGCCCTCGGTGATGCGATCCAGGATCTCGAGCATTCTGCGGGTGCCCACGCGGCACGGGGTGCACTTGCCGCAGCTCTCGTCGACCGTAAAGTCGAGGAAGAAACGCGCGATGTCCACCATGCAGTTGTCCTCGTCCATGACGATCATGCCGCCCGAGCCCATCATGGAGCCTACGGCGATCAGGTTGTCGTAATCGACAGGCGTTTCGATGAGGGAGCTGGGGATACAGCCGCCCGACGGGCCGCCGGTCTGCACGGCCTTGAACGCCTTGCCGTTCGGGCAGCCGCCGCCGATGTCGTAGATGATCTCCTTGAGCGTGGTGCCCATGGGGACTTCGACCAGCCCGGTGTTGTTGATTTTGCCGCCCAGCGCGAACACTTTCGTGCCCTTGCTCTTCTCGGTGCCCATCGCGGCGAACCAATCGGCGCCGTTGAGGATGATCTGGCACACGTTGGCGTAGGTTTCCACGTTGTTGAGCAGCGTGGGCTTCTCAAACAGGCCCTTCACCGCCGGGAACGGCGGGCGGGGGCGCGGCTCGCCGCGCTCGCCCTCGATGGACGCGATCAGCGCGGTTTCCTCGCCGCAGACAAACGCGCCCGCGCCCAGGCGGATGTCCAGGTCAAAGTTGAAGTCTGTTCCAAAGATGCCCTCTCCGAGCAGTCCGTATTCGCGCGCCTGATCGATGGCGATCTGCAGGCGCTTCACGGCGATGGGGTACTCGGCGCGCACGTAGATGAAGCCCTGATCGGCGCCCACCGCGTAGCCCGCGATGGCCATGGCCTCGATCAGCGCGTGGGGGTCGCCCTCCAGCACCGAGCGGTCCATGAACGCGCCCGGGTCGCCCTCGTCGGCGTTGCAGCACACGTACTTCTTCTCGGAAGGCGTGTTGTAGGTGAACTGCCACTTCATGCCGGTGCTGAATCCGCCGCCGCCGCGGCCGCGCAGCCCGGATTTTTTGATCTGGTCGATGATCTCCTCGCGCGTCATCTCGGTCAGCGCCTTGCACAGCGCCTTGTAGCCGTCAAACGCGATGTACTCGTCGATGTTCTCCGGGTTGATGACGCCGCAGTTCCTGAGCGCGACGCGCTTTTGCTTCTTGTAGAACTGCACATCGTCCAGCGCGCGGATCGCGCCGCTGTCCTCGACGGAGTCCTTGTGCAGCAGCTTGGTGACCACGCGCCCCTTGATCAGGTGCTCGTTCACGATGGTGTCCACATCGGCCTTCTGGATGCGGCTGTAGAACGCGCCTTCCGGGTACACAATCACGATGGGGCCGGCTTCGCACAGCCCGAAACAGCCGGTCTTGACCAGCTTGACTTCTTTTTCAAGTTTGTTCTGCGAAAGCAGCTCCTCGAAGCGGTCGAACAGCTGCATGGAACCGGACGACGTGCAGCCGGTGCCGCCGCAGATCAGGACATGGGAACGGAAAAGG
>JAVBQA010000032.1:0-86248 GCA_031549325.1 Eubacteriales bacterium
GCGTGCGAAGAGGGTCTGCGGTTCGCCATCCGCGAGGGCGGCAGGACGGTGGGCTCGGGCGTCGTGATCAAGGTGATGGAATAAGGCGGGCATGGGAAGGGAACGATCGGGGCGCCGCCCCGAAGATCCCGCGCAAGGGGTAAATCCCTTGGGCATCCCATCAAGAGAATCGTCGCAAAAGGCGGATCGCGCGTGCGGTCCGCCTTTTGATTGGAGCAGGGCGCGCCTGACGGCGCAGAGCGTTTTGACGATGGATCGTTAAAACTTTGTAATCTCGTAAGATTCTCGAAAGAATTAACACGGATACGGGTCTGCGCGGGGTGCAGGGCACTTGCGCAGAGGCCCGCGTTTGTTCTATAATTGCAATGTTGCGCCTCATTTATGGGTGAGGTATGCCACGACGCGGATGCCGGTTCGCGTGTGGCCGTGAAGCCCGTTTGACCTACGGGGGGAAGCGGCCCAAACAGGGATGAACCGAGAGGTTGCGAAAGCCCGGCTTTCGGTAATTCTCGGGGACCAGTCCGACAATCGGGCGACGGGGCTCATGCGCCGTCGAAGCTGCGCCAGATCCGAAAGGATTTGGCGAAAAAAACACAGGACACGCCCGGCAGCGTGTGCATGAGACCACAAGGAGGAAAGGCAATGGCAAACCAGAAGATCCGCATCAAGCTCAAGGCGTACGAACACGGCATCATCGACCAGAGCGCCGCCCGCATCGTGGAGACCGCGAAGCGCACAGGGAGCCGGGTGTCAGGCCCGATCCCGCTGCCCACCGAGAAGGAGATCGTCACGATCCTCCGCTCCCCGCACAAGCACAAGGACAGCCGCGAGCAGTTCGAAATGCGCACGCACAAGCGCCTGATCGACATCCTGAGCCCCACGCCCAAGACCGTGGACGCGCTGACCAAGCTGGATCTGCCAGCTGGCGTCGAGATCGAGATTAAGCTGTAATCGCGATGCGCAGGCTGTCAAAAAGATGCTTTTGAAACTATTAGGAGGTGCAACCCACTCATGGATAAGGCAATTCTCGGTAAGAAGATTGGCATGACCCAGATCTTCCTCGCGGATGGTCGTCTCGTGCCGGTCACCGTGCTTGAAGCCGGTCCCTGCCCGGTGGTGCAGGTCAAGACCGTGGAGACGGACGGCTATGAAGCAGTTCAGGTCGGTTTCGGTGAGCTCGCGGAAGCGCGCGCGAAGAAACTGAAGAACAAACCCGAGCTCGGCCACTTTAAGAAGGCTGGCGTTTCCGCCACGCGTTTCCTGCGCGAGTTCCGCCTGTCGAACGCGAAGGACATGAAGGTCGGCGACGAAATCAAGTGCGACGTGTTCGCCGAGGGCGATCGCGTGGACGTGACCGGCATCAGCAAGGGCCACGGCTTCACCGGCGTCATTCAGCGCTGGAACCAGCACACCGGCCCGATGAAGCACGGTTCCAAGTACCACAGGGGCGTGGGCTCGATGGGCGCCAACTCCGACCCGAGCCGCGTGTTCAAGAACAAGCACATGCCCGGCCAGTACGGCCATGAGCGCGTGACCGTCCAGAACCTTCAGGTCATCCGCGTGGACGCCGAGCGCAACCTGCTGATGATCAAGGGCGCGCTGCCCGGCGCGAAGAACTCGCTGGTCGTGGTCAAGAAATCCGTCAAGTCCAAGTAACGCTTCTGGAAGGAGGACGAAATACAATGCCTAAAGTAGCCATGGTCAACATGCAAGGCAAGAAGGTTGGGGACATCGAACTGTCCGACAACACCTTCGGCGCCGAGATCAACGAATACGCGCTGCACACCGTCGTGCGCGCTCAGCTGAACGCCAAGCGTCAGGGCACCCAGTCGGCCAGAACCCGCACCGAAGTGCGGGGCGGCGGCCGCAAGATCTATCGCCAAAAGGGCACTGGCAACGCGCGTCACCACTCCCGCAGGGCTCCCCAGTTCACCCACGGCGGCGTGGTCTTCGCCCCCAAGCCCCGCAGCTACCGCATGTCCGTGCCGCGCAAGATCAGAAGGCTGGCGATGAAGAGCGCGCTCACCAGCAAGGTTCAGGCGAGCGAGATCATCGTGCTCGACAAGCTGGTTCTGCAAGAAGCCAAGACCAAGAACATGGTCCAGATCCTGAAGGCGCTGGGCGTCACCAGGAAGGCGCTGCTGCTGATCAGCTCGGTTGACGAGAACATCATGCGCGCCTCAGGCAACATCGAGGGGCTGAAGGTGGCCTTTGTCACCCGGGACAGCGCCACGCTGAACGTGCTGGACATCCTGAACAGCGACAAGTTCATCCTGACCCAGGATGCCGCCAAGGTGTGCGAGGAGGTGTACGAATAATGAAGTCTCCTTATGACATCATTCTTCGCCCGGTGCTGACCGAGAAGAGCTACGACGCCATGAACGACAAGAAGTATACGTTCGAAGTGGCCGTCGACGCCGGCAAGACCGAGATCAAGATGGCCGTGGAGCAGATCTTCGGCGTCAAGGTTAAGTCCGTAAACACCATGCGCGTCATGGGCAAGCTAAAGCGGCAGGGCCGCACCCAGGGCCGCCGCCCGGAGCGCAAGAAAGCCTACGTCACGTTGACCGAAGCCAGCAAGGGCATCGAGTTCTTCGAAGGCATGGCGCAGTAATAAGGGAGGGGAAAGCAAATGGCAATTCGAGTCTATAAGCCGACCTCGCCCGCGCGGCGTTTCATGTCGGTTCTATCCTTCGCCGAGCTCACCAAGAAGGAGCCCGAGAGGAGCCTCACCACCGATCTTCGCCACCGGGCTGGCCGCAACAACCAGGGCAAGATCACCGTCCGCCACCAGGGCGGCGGCGCGCGCAGGAAGTACAGGATCATCGACTTCAAGCGCACCAAGGATGGCGTGCCCGCGAAAGTGGCGGCCATCGAGTACGATCCGAACCGCACCTGCTTCATCGCCCTGCTGCACTACGCCGACGGCGAGAAGCGCTACATCCTGGCCCCGCTGGGCCTCAAGGCCGGCGACACCGTGATGTCCGGCCCCGAGTCCGACATCAAGCCGGGCAACTGCCTGCCCATCACCAACATCCCGCTGGGCACGCTGATCCACAACGTGGAGATCAAAGCCGGGCGCGGCGGCCAGATGGTCCGCTCCGCGGGCACCGCGGCGCAGCTGATGGCCAAAGAGGGCGCCTACGCCCAGGTGCGCCTGCCCTCCGGCGAGGTGCGCAAAGTGTCCATCAATGCCCGCGCCACCATCGGCCAGGTGGGCAACACCGACCACGAGAACGTGCGCATTGGTAAGGCCGGCCGCCAGAGGCACCTGGGCATCCGCCCCAGCGTCCGCGGCGTCGTCATGAACCCCTGCGACCATCCGCACGGCGGCGGCGAGGGCCGCTCCCCCGTCGGCATGCCCGCCCCGATGTCCCCGTGGGGCAAGAAGACCCAGGGCGTCAAGACCCGTAAGCACAAGAAGTATTCCGACAAGATGATCGTCAAGAAGGCGGGCAAGTAATCGCCGAAGGAGGAGACCTGAACCATGAGTAGATCCATTAAGAAGGGCCCATTCATTCAGCCGGTGCTGCTCAAGAGAGTGCAGGCCATGAATGCCGCAGGCGAGAAGAAGGTCGTCAAGACCTGGTCGCGCGCTTCCACCATCTTCCCGGATTTCGTCGGGCACACCATCGCGGTGCATGACGGCCGCAAGCATGTGCCGGTTTACGTGACGGAGGACATGGTCGGGCATAAGCTCGGCGAGTTCGCCCCCACGCGCACCTTCCGGGGTCACGCCGGAGAAAAAGCGTCAGCCCGCAAGTGACGGAAGGAGTGAAACGATATGGCAACCCGAGTTAAAGAGAAAGCGGCGGCCAGAAAAGCCAACGCTGACAAGCGCCCGCACGCTTGTGCAAAATACGTGCGCATCAGTTCCCGCAAGGTCAAGGTCGTGATCGACCTGATCCGCGGCAAGCAGGTGGATGAGGCGCTGGCGATCCTGATGTACACCCCCAAGTCCGCGGCGCCGGTCGTTGAGAAGCTGCTCAATTCGGCCATCGCCAACGCCGAGAACAACCAGAACCTGCATCGTGAGACGCTGTTTGTTGCCGAGGTGTTCGCCGACCAGGGCCCCACGATGAAGCGCTACTGGGCGCGCAGCCACGGTCGTGCGGACGTGATCCTCAAGCGCACCAGCCACATCACGATCATCCTGGATGAGGCGAAAGCGAAATAGCAACTGCCCACAGCGGGCTTGACATTAGGAGGGAATTTCATGGGCCAGAAGGTAAATCCCCACGGCGCACGCGTCGGCGTGATCCTGGATTGGAGCACCAAATGGTACGCCAACAAGAAGGATTTCGCAGACAATCTGATTGAAGATTTCAACCTGCGCAAGATGCTCAAGGAGAAGCTGAACCTGGCGGGTATCTCCCACATCGACATCGAGCGCGCGGCGGGCAAGGTGACGGTGAACGTTTTCACCGCCAAGCCCGGCATCGTGATCGGCCGCGGCGGCGCGGGCGTCGAGACGCTGAAAAAGCAGATCGAGGCCTTCACCGGCAAGCCGGCCAACCTGAACATCCTCGAGATCAAAAACCCCGACCAGAACGCTCAGCTGCTCGCCGAGAACGTCGCCCAGCAGCTCGAGAAGCGCGTGTCCTTCAGGCGGGCCATGAAGCAGACGCTTCAGCGCGCCATGAAGGCCGGCGCCAAGGGCGTCAAGACCCAGGTGGCGGGCCGCCTCGGCGGCGCGGAAATCGCGCGCACCGAGGGCTACCACGAGGGTTCCATCCCGCTGCAGACCCTGCGCGCCAACATCGACTACGGCTTTGCCGAGGCGAAGACCGCGTACGGCCGCATCGGCGTGAAGGTTTGGGTTTACAAGGGCCAGGTGCTCCCCAGGGCGAAGAAGCCCGTGCCGGCGCCGGCGGCCAAAGCGGAAGGGGGCGAGTCGCATGTTGATGCCTAAGCGCGTAAAGCATAGGAAGCAGATGCGCGGCCGCATGAAGGGCAAGGCCATGCGCGGCAACTTCCTGGCGTATGGAGATTATGGCCTGGTGGCCATGAGCCCCGGCTGGGTGACCAGCAACCAGATCGAAGCCGCCCGTCAGGCGCTCACCCGCCACACCAAGCGCGGCGGTCAGGTTTGGATCAAGATCTTCCCCGACAAGCCCGTGTCGGCCAAGCCCGCCGAGACCCGAATGGGTTCTGGTAAGGGCGCGCCCGAGTACTGGGTGTCGGTGGTGAAGCCGGGCCGCGTGCTGTTTGAGGTCGTCGGCATTCCGGAAGAGCTGGCGCGCGAGGCGCTGCGCCTGGCCGCGCACAAGCTGCCCATCAAGACCAAGTTCATCAAGAGAGAGACCGCGAAGACTGGTGGTGAAGAGCAATGAACAAAAAGGAACTGAATGAACTGAAAGACAAGTCCGTCCAGGAGCTCGACACCGATTTGAAGGACAAAAAGAACGAGCTGTTCAATTTGCGCTTCCAGTTGGCCACCGGGCAGCTTCAGAACACCGCAGCGATCACCGATTGCAAGCGGGACATCGCCCGAGTGAAGACCATCATCCGCCAGCGCGAGCAGGCGCAGGCGTAAGAGCGCGAAAGGAGGCAGCATAAGCAATGGCCGAGCAGAGAGGCATCCGTAAATCCCGCACGGGCGTGGTGGTTTCCGACAAGATGGACAAGACCATCGTGGTGGAAATCCGCACCCGCGTCAAGCATCCGCTTTACGGCAAGATCCAGAACCGCACCGAGAAGTTCAAGGCCCACGATGAGAACAACGAATGCGGCATGGGCGACACCGTCCGCGTGATGGAGACCCGTCCGCTGTCCAAAGACAAGCGCTGGCGCCTGGTTGAGATCGTGGAGAAGGCGAAGTAACAACGGCCCACGAAGCGAGATCGCTCAACACCGACCAGTAGCGCAAATTTAGGAGGAAGACTCACCATGATTCAGCCACAAACCAGATTGAAGGTCGCCGACAACTCCGGCGCCAAAGAGATCATGTGTTTTCGGGTGCTGGGCGGTTCGTTCCGCCGCAGTGGTGGCATCGGCGACGTGATCGTCGCCTCTGTCAAGACCGCAAACCCCGGTGGCACCGTCAAGAAGGGCGATGTCGTCAAGGCCGTTATTGTGCGCACGCGCAAGCAGTATCGGCGTCCTGACGGCAGCTATATTCGCTTCGACGACAACGCCGCCGTCATCATCAACGACGCAAAGCAGCCCCGCGGGACCCGTATCTTCGGGCCTGTGGCGCGCGAGCTCCGTGAGAAGGATTACATGAAAATCGTCTCGCTGGCGCCCGAAGTGCTGTAAGGGGAGGGCAAGAAGATGGTAGACGCAAACAAGAAGCTGTTCTGCAAGACCGGCGACACCGTGATGGTCATCACCGGCAAGGACAAGGGCAAATCCGGCAAAATTCAGAAGGCATATCCCCAGGAAGGCCGCATCATTGTGGAAGGCGTGGCGCTGGTGAAGCGCCATCAGAAGCCGCGTGGGCAGGGGATGCCGGGCGGCATCATCACCAAGGAAGCCGCCATCCCGGCCTGCCGCGTGATGCTCGTGTGCTCCGCCTGCAAAAAGCCTACCCGCATCGGTCACAAGTTTCTCGAGGATGGTGCGAAGGCCCGCAAGGTTCGCGTGTGCAAGAAGTGCGGCGCGTCCTTCGACAACTGATCGAGGAGGAGGAGTAGCAAGTGGCTCGTTTAAAGGATAAATACACGGCCGAAGTCGTGCCTGCCATGACGCAGAAGTTCGGCTACAAGAACATCATGGAAGTCCCGAAGCTCGAGAAAGTGGTCATCAACATGGGCCTGGGCGACTGCAAGGACAACGCCAAAGCCATGGACGTGGCGGTGGCCGAGCTGGCCACCATCGCCGGCCAGAAACCGCTGGTCACCAAGGCCAAGAAGTCGATCGCGAACTTCAAGCTGCGCGCCGGCATGAACGTCGGCGCCAAGGTCACGCTGCGCGGCACGCGCATGTACGAGTTCACCGACAAGCTGGTGTCGATCGTGCTGCCCCGCGTTCGCGACTTCCGCGGCGTTTCCAACAAGGCTTTCGACGGCCGCGGCAACTTCGCGCTGGGCGTGCGTGAGCAGCTCATCTTCCCCGAGATCGAGTACGACAAGGTCGAAAAGATCCGCGGCATGGAGATGATCTTCGTCACCACCGCCAAGAGCGATGAAGAAGCCAAGGAACTGCTGAGCCTGATGGGCATGCCGTTCGCCCAGGGTTGATGAAGGAGGATAACACGCGTGGCTAAGACAAGCATGAAGGTCCGGCAGTCGAGAACGCCCAAGTTCTCCACCCGCGCCTATACCCGCTGCCGCATCTGCGGCCGCCCGCACTCGGTGCTCCGCAAGTATGGCGTCTGCCGTATCTGCTTCCGGAACCTGGCCTACGCGGGCCAGATCCCCGGAGTGCGCAAAGCAAGCTGGTAAGTGGGCAAACACGGAAGGAGGTTTCGTAAATGATCATGAACGATCCCATCGGGGATATGCTGACCAGAATCCGCAATGCCCAGATCGCGCGCCACGACACCGTGGTGCTGCCCGCCTCGAACATGAAGAAGGCCATTGCCAAGATTCTGCTCGATGAGGGGTATATCAAGAGCTTTGACGCGATCGACGACGGCCTGCAGGGCCAGATCAAAATCGCGCTCAAGTACGCGCAGGGCAAGCAACCGGTGATCAGGGGCTTAAAGCGCATCTCCAAGCCTGGACTGCGCGTTTACGCGAGAAACGACGAGCTGCCGAGAGTCCTCGGGGGCCTCGGCATCGCGATCGTATCTACGTCCAAAGGCGTTTTGTCCGACAAGGATGCCCGCACCGCCGGCATCGGCGGCGAAGTGCTGGCCTACATCTGGTAGTGGAGGTGCAATAACAATGTCTCGAATCGGAAAACTTCCGATTAATGTGCCGAGTTCGGTTACCGTGACGATCGGTGAGGACAATCTCATCTCCGTCAAGGGGCCCAAAGGCGCCTTAAGTCAGAAGGTCAACAAGGACATCAAGGTTGAGCTCGAAAACGGCGTCATGACCGTGAGCCGTCCGTCGGAGAGCAAGCCTCACAAGGCCATGCACGGGCTGTACAGGACGCTCGTGAACAACATGGTGGTGGGCGTGACCACCGGCTTTGAGAAGGTGCTGCTGATGGAGGGCGTCGGTTACCGCGCCCAGGCCACCGGCAACCAGATCACGCTGAACGTGGGCTACAGCCACCCGGTCGTGTTCGACGCCCCGAAGGATTGCTCCTTCGAGACGCCCGCCCCCACCCGCATCGTGGTGAAGGGCATCGACAAGCAGGTGGTAGGCGCGCTGGCCGCTGATATCCGCGCCACCCGCAAGCCCGAGCCGTATCTGGGCAAGGGCATCCGCTATGAGAACGAGCACATCCGCCGCAAGGAAGGCAAGGCCGGCAAAAAGTAAGGAGAGGGGGAACCGCACATGCTTAAGAAACGTGATCGAAACGAAGTCCGCAAGATCCGGCACGAGCGCGTACGCAAAAAGATCAGCGGCACGCCCGCTCGTCCGAGGCTTTGCGTGTATCGTAGCCTGAACCACATCTACGCGCAGATCATCGACGATGTGGCCGGCAACACGCTTGTCGCCGCGTCTACCGTGGAGAAAGACATCGCCGCCAAGCTGTCCGAGGTCGACAAGAAGGGCGCCAGCAAGGTGGTCGGCAAGGCCATCGCCGAGCGCGCCATCGCCAAGGGCATCAAGGAAGTGGTGTTCGACCGCGGCGGCTACATCTACACCGGCCGCGTGGCCGAGCTGGCCGCCGGCGCCCGCGAGGGCGGCCTCGAATTCTAATGAATTCGTCATCGGAAATCTTTGAATCTGCGGATTCAAATCTT
Source organism: Eubacteriales bacterium (assembly GCA_031549325.1). Lineage (GTDB taxonomy): Bacteria > Bacillota > Clostridia > Christensenellales > Aristaeellaceae > JAJDGF01. The sequence goes on from JAVBQA010000032.1 coordinate 8,804, forward strand.
TCCGATGAAGGGGAACGAGGCCGATTTCCTGAAATCCCTGCGGGGATTTCCGGGCGAAGATCGGGCGGGAAAGAGTTTTGAGTCGCTGCGCGCAAGCGCTTGCTTGGTCAAAATTCTATGCTCGCCCGGCGTACACGCCGCCGGTCGCGTTCAGGCAGTTCGCGTGGCAAGGTTGATTCCCCGGGCGAGGGGCTGAAAAGGGACTTGTCACTTTTCGACCACGAGCTCACAGGTGGGCGAGAGGCGGGGCCTCGCGAGCCATCGAGGTGTGTAAACACTGTTAAATCGTAGGAGGAATGCACGCAATGCAGCGATTCGAGCAAGTCTCAGAATTCAAGGAAAAGCTGGTCTACGTCAACCGCGTTGCCAAGGTCGTCAAGGGCGGCAAGAACTTCCGGTTCACCGCGCTGATGGTCGTGGGCGACGAGAAGGGCCGCATCAGCTGCGGCATGGGCAAGGCCACCGAAATTCCGGAAGCCATCCGCAAGGGCGTGGAAGACGCGAAAAAGCAGATGGTGCGCGTGTCCCTGAAGGACACCACCATCCCGCACGAGGTGACCGGCGTGTTCGGCACCGGCAAAGTGCTGATGATGCCCGCCCCGGAAGGCACCGGCGTGATCGCCGGCGGCCCCGTGCGCGCGGTCATCGAGGCGGTTGGCATCAAGGACATCCGCACCAAGTCCATCGGCAGCAACAACCCCATCAACATGGTGCGCGCCACCATCGAGGGTCTTCGGCAGCTGCGCACCATCGAAGAAGTGGCCAAGCTTCGCGGCAAGTCCGTCGAAGAGCTGCTCTAAGGGGGAAAACAAGATGAAGCTGAAAATCACCCAGACCAAGTCCACCATCGCCTGCCTGAAGGATCAGATCAGGACCATTGAGGCGCTGGGCCTGCACAGGATCGGACACACCGTCATCAAGCAGGACAACCCGGCCGTGCGCGGCATGATCTTCAGGGTCAAGCACATGGTCAAGGTTGAAGAAGTGAACGAGTAAAGGAGGTCACGCCCCATGAAATTGCATGAACTTTCGCCCGCGCCCGGGTCGACCACGGCCAGAAAAAGGCTGGGTCGCGGCACCGGGTCAGGCCTTGGCAAAACCTCCGGCAAGGGCCACAAGGGCGCCAAGGCGCGCTCCGGCGGCGGCAAGCGCCCCGGCTTTGAAGGCGGCCAGATGCCCCTCGTGCGCCGTCTGCCCAAGCGCGGCTTCTTCAATCCGTTCCGCACGGTGTATGCCGCGGTCAATGTGGATCGGCTCGAGATCTTCGAGAACGGCGAGACCATCACGGCCGTCGAACTCGTCCAGAGCGGCATCATCAAGAAGATTGAGGATGGCGTGAAGATCATGGGCAATGGCGAACTCACGAAAAAGCTCACGGTGCAAGCCAACAAATTCACGGCCACCGCGAAAGAGAAAATTGAAGCGGCAGGCGGGAAAGCCGAGGTGATCTAAGATGTGGGAAACGCTTCGCAACGCATGGAAGATCCAGGATCTGAGAAAGAAGCTGCTGTACACGCTGTTCATGCTTCTGATCTACCGCTTCCTGTGCTACGTGCCCACCCCCGGCATCAACCTTGCGCAGGTGCAAGAAGCCGTCAAGAACTATGACCTGCTCGGCTTCATCAACATGATGACCGGCAGCTCCATCGACCGGTTCAACCTCATGGCGATGGGCATCACGCCCTACATCAACGCCTCGATCATCATGCAGCTGCTGACGGTCGCCATCCCCAAGCTCGAAGAGATGCAGAAGGAAGGCGACGAGGGCAGAAAGAAGATCGCGCAGATCACCCGCTATGTCACGGTGGCCCTGGGCTTTCTGCAGGCGGTGGCGCTGTCCATCGGTCTGGGCGCGTCTCAGACCGCCACCTGGGTCAGCTACCTCACCATCGGCATGTGCCTCGCGGCAGGCACGGCCATGGCCATGTGGATCGGCGAGCGCATCACCAAGGAAGGCATCGGCAACGGCATCAGCCTGCTGATCTTCTCGGGCATCATTGCCAACATCGCGTTCGCGGTGGTCGGCTCCGTCGGCGCGCTGTTCAACGCGGACGCGCTTGCGGCCGGCGCGATCTCGGTGCCGGGCATGGTCGTCGTGGTGCTGGTCAGCCTGATCCTGATCGTGGGCGTCGTGTTCATCGACCTGGGCGAGCGCAGAATCCCTGTGCAGTACGCCAAGCGCATGGTGGGCCGCAAGATGTACGGCGGCCAGTCCACCCACATCCCCATGAAAATCAACTCCTCCGGCGTGCTGCCGCTGATCTTCGCTTCGGCGATCATGCAGTTCCCGGGCACCATTTTGGCCTTCTTCCCGGGCAGCGGGGCGGCCCATTGGTGGGACACGTACTTCAAGCACTCCACCGCGTGGTACCAGATCATCTTCGCGCTGCTGATCCTCGGGTTCACGTACTTCTATACGTCGATCTCGTTCAACCCCGCGGACATCAGCAAGAACATTCAGCAGAACGGCGGCCTGGTGCCCGGCATTCGCCAGGGCAAGCCCACCACCGATTTCCTGAGCAAGATCAGCAACCGCATCACGCTGTTCGGCGCGCTGTTCCTGGCGGTTCTCGCCACGATCCCCACGCTGATCGGCTCCCTGGCCGGGCTGCACCTGCCGTTCGCGGCCAGCTCGCTGCTGATCGCGGTGTCGGTGGCCATGGAAACCACCAGGCAGCTCGAGAGCCAGATGCTGATGCGCCACTACAAGGGCTTCCTGAAATAGGTGAGCGCGATGAAGCTAGTGTTTTTAGGCGCGCCGGGTGCCGGCAAGGGCACCCAGGCGGGCGGCGCCTCGGAGGCGCTGCAGGTTCCCCACATCTCCACCGGCGACATGTTCCGTGCCGCCATAAAAAACCAGACGCCCACCGGCGTCAAGGCCAAGGCCTTTCTCGACGCGGGCGAGCTGGTGCCCGATTCGGTCACCTGCGAGATGGTCGAGGAGCGCCTCGGGCAGGCGGACTGCGCAAGCGGCTACCTGCTGGACGGCTTCCCGCGCACCATCCCGCAAGCCGAGGAACTCGACCGGATCTTGGCGCCTGACCGCGTGGTGAACCTTCAGGTTCCGGAAGAGCTGCTGATGGCGCGCCTGACCGGCCGCCGCGTGTGTGAGCAGTGCAAGGGCACGTTTGCCGTGTCGAAGCTTGCGGATGAGCACGTCTGTCCCGACTGTGGCGGCGCGCTGATCCACAGAAAAGACGATCAACCAGAGACCATCAAGGAGCGCCTCACGGTGTACCACCGCGACACCGCCCCGCTGATTGGATACTACCAAAAGCAGGGCAAGCTGATCGAGGTGATGAGCGTGGGCGATCCGGCGGATGTGCACGCGGCTCTGCTCCGTGCGCTCGGAGTGTCCGAATGATTGGCCTCAAGAACGAGGAACAGGTGCGAAAGATGCGCCGCGCGGGCGTGCTGCTGCACCAGGTGCTGCAGGCGCTGCGGGGCATGATCCAACCCGGCGTCACCACAAAAGAGCTGGACAAACTCGCCGAACAGATGATCCGCGACGCGGGCGCCGTGCCCTCCTTCCTTGGATACAACGGCTTCCCCGCCTCGATCTGCGCCTCTCCCGACGAGCAGGTGGTGCACGGCATCCCGAATGAGAAGCCCCTGCGGGAAGGCCAGATCCTGTCGGTCGACTGCGGCGTGATTCTGGACGGTTGGCAGTCGGACAGCGCGTTCACCGCCCCGGTTGGGGCCGCGTCGCCCGAAGCCATGCAGCTGATCCGCGTGACCGAGGAGTGCTTTTATCTGGCGCTCAGGCAGGCCCGCGAGGGCAACCGGATCGGCGACATCAGCGCCGCTGTGCAGACACACGCGCAGGCCCATGGCTATGGCGTGATCCGGGACCTGTGCGGTCACGGCATTGGCGCCGAAATGCACGAAGACCCGAGCATCCCAAACTTTGGGCCGCCGGGCCGAGGGGTTCGCCTTCGGGCGGGTATGACGCTGGCCATCGAGCCCATGATTGCCATGGGCGCCTGGCAGGTTCGCCAGGAGGACGACGGCTGGACCATCGTGACCAGGGACCGGAGCCTGTGCTCCCACTACGAGCACACCGTGCTGGTGACCGATGGAGACCCGGAAATCCTTTCGCTCCCTGGCGCCGCTGTTGGGGGGGAAGGGCGATGAACAAGATACCGCTGTGCGCGGGGCGCATCGCGCGCTCCCAAGCCGGACGGGACGAGGGCAGGCTGTTCGTGGTGCTTCGTGAGGTCGACGACGACTTCGTGCTGGTGAGCGACGGCGCCCTGAGATCACTCGACCGACCCAAGAAAAAGAGGCGCAAGCACCTGCGGGCGCTGCCCCTGATGATGGACGGCCCCTGGCCGCCCGAGAACCATCAGATCAGAATGGCACTGGCCGCACAACAGACGGAGGAGGGGTAAGGGTTTGTCCAAAACCGATGTTATCGAAGTCGAAGGCGTTGTTACGGAGTCTTTCCCCAACGCCATGTTCGAGGTGGAACTTCCCAACGGCCATAAGGTTTTGGCCCATGTCTCCGGCAAGATGCGCATGCACTACATCCGCATTTACCCGGGCGACAAAGTCACCATCGAGCTCTCTCCCTACGACCTGACCAGGGGACGAATCACCTGGCGGTCCAAGGGCTGAGGACCGGGAAGGCGAAGCGCTCGCGCGCTTTGTCCTCCGACCGCGGACCCTGCGAAGCGCAACGCGCTTTGCGGCCGGCTCCGCACCCATTTGTGGAAGCAGCCTTGGGCGCATGGCGCCCTCCGGCGGCAGAACCCGGGGCTATGGCCCCGACACCCCCAAGGGGACGCGCCCGAGGGGACAGTGAGGAGGCGTACAACCATGAAAGTCAGACCTTCCGTAAAACCCATTTGCGAGAAGTGCAAGATCATCCGCCGCAAGGGCCGGGTGATGGTGATCTGCGAGAACACCAAGCACAAGCAGAAGCAGGGCTAACATCACAGCATCAACGGGCGCCGGGCGGCTGCGCGTGGGGTTCCCCCCGCGCGACCGGAGGTCTCTTGATAACCCAGCCCCCTGAGCGCAGGGTATCCAATCAATTTGGAGGTGCATTCGATCAATGGCACGCATCGCAGGCGTAGACCTTCCCAGGGAGAAGCGCATTGAGATCGCTTTGACCTACATCTACGGCATCGGCCGCAACATCGCCGATGAGATCATCGAAGCCACCGGTATAAACCCGGACACGCGCGTCAAGGATCTTACGGAACAGGATGTTGGTAAGCTCCGCGACTACATCGACCACAACCTCAAGGTGGAGGGCGACCTTCGCCGCGAGGTATCCATGAACATCAAGCGCCTGATGGAGATCGGCTGCTATCGCGGCCTGAGGCATCGCCGCGGCTTGCCGGTTCGTGGCCAGAACACCAAGCAGAACGCTCGGACGCGCAAGGGTCCGAAGCGGCAAGTGGCTGGGAAAAAGAAGGCGAAATAGCACTCGGTCCGCGTTTGCTCTGGGTGCCTTTGCAGGTTCTTTTCCGTCTGACTGTGTCGCCGGATGCCAGGCTTAGCGCCGCAGCCGCTGCCGGCCGGACAGAAAACCCCTTTGCAAAGCCCAAAAAGATCAAGCGATTCCGAGGGCTTGCGGCTGCCCGGAGCGTTCGCGCTTTGGGGCCGGGGCCTTTCGGGGCTTGTCCCCGTTTCCGATTCTACTGGATCGGCACCATCGGTGCCAGTAGGGTGAATCGAGGCTACTGCCAACGCGCGCTTGTCGCGCAAGCACGGCCGGTCAGAGCCGGGCCCGTGTATCGATGAATTATTTGGGAGGAGAATACAGCAATGGCAGGTAAAACGTCGCCGAAGCTCAAGAAGGCAACGCGCAAGCGCCGCGAGAAAAAGCTCGTGGAGCGCGGCGCGGCGCACATCCGCTCTTCGTTCAACAACACGATCGTGACGATCACTGACACCGCGGGCAACGCGCTGAGCTGGGCCAGCTCGGGCGGCCTAGGCTTCCGCGGAAGCAAGAAGTCCACGCCGTTCGCCGCGCAGACCGCCGCCGAGACCGCCGCCAAGGCCGCCATGGAGTATGGCCTGAAGTCGGTTGAGGTGTATGTCAAGGGGCCCGGTTCCGGGCGCGAGGCGGCCATCCGGTCGCTGCAGGCCGCGGGCCTCGAGGTCAACATGATCAAGGACGTGACGCCCATCCCCCACAACGGATGCCGTCCGCCCAAGCGCAGAAGAGTGTAATGGAGGTAACAGCTAATGGCTAGATATACAGGTTCCGTTTGCCGCCTGTGCCGTCGCGAGGGCTGCAAGCTTTTCCTAAAGGGCGACCGTTGCTATTCTCCCAAGTGCTCCGTGGGGCTGCGCCCCACCCAGCCGGGCGAGCACGGTCAGGCCCGTCAGCGCAAGCAGTCCGAGTACGGCCTGCAGCTGCGCGAGAAGCAGAAGGCCAAGCGCGCCTACGGCGTGCTTGAGACCCAGTTCCACCGCTATTATGAGCAGGCCGTCCGCACCAAGGGCATCACGGGTGAAAACCTGCTGGTGACGCTGGAGCGCCGGCTGGACAATGTGATCTACCGCCTGGGCTTTGGCCAGAGCCGCGCCGCGGCCCGCCAGCTGGTGCGCCATGGTCACATCCTCATCGGCGGCAAAAAGGTCAACATCCCCTCCTACCTGGTGGACGTGAACGACGTGATCACCGTTCGCCAAAAGAGCGCCGAGTCCGAGCATTTCAAGGCCCTGCGCGAAGGCACGAACCGCGTGCTGCCCAAGTGGCTGACCCTGGACGCCGCCAACCTCACGGCGACCGTCTCCGCGATGCCGCAGCGCGAAGATATCGATTTGACGATCCAGGAGCACCTGATCGTTGAGCTGTACTCCCGCTAAGAGATGAAGTTCCAAAATCTGTTGGAATTTCACGGGGACTCCGCGCGAAAGAGGAGGGAATGCTGAATGATCGAAATCGAAAAGCCCAGAATAGAGCGAGTGGAGATTGGCGAGAACAACCGATATGGCAAGTTCATCGTGGAGCCGCTGGAGCGTGGCTTTGGCCAGACGCTCGGCAATTCGCTGCGCCGCGTGCTGCTGAACTCGCTGCCGGGCGTCGCCGTGACGAGCGTGCGCATCGAAGGCGTGCAGCATGAGTTTTCTACAATCCCCGGCGTCAAGGAAGACGTCGCGGAAATCATACTGAACCTCAAGAACCTGTCCTGCAAGATCTTCTCGGATCAGCCCAAGCTCATCACCGTGGACGCCCACGGCGAGGGCGAGATCACGGCCAAGGACATCGTTTGCGACGAAGAAGTCGAGATCATCAACCCGGATCTGCACATCGCCACCCTGGCCGACGGCGCGCACCTGCAGATGCAGATCACGCTGGACAAGGGCAGGGGCTATGTGTCGGCTGAGCGCAACAAGCAAATCATGGCCGAGCGCAACAAGGTTGGCGGCGTGGCGATCGGCGTGATCCCGATGGATTCGATCTATACCCCCATCCGCAAGGTCAGCTACTCGGTCGAGGACACCCGTCGCGGTCAGATTACCGACTATGACAAGCTGACGCTTGAGGTTTGGACCAACGGCAGCATCCTGCCCAAGGAGGCGTTGGCCTCCGCGGCGCAGATCCTCACCAACAACATGCGGCTGTTCATCGACCTGACCGTCAACGTCGTCCGCGTGGACTTCAACGAGCCCGAGGACAACACCAAGGAAAAGGTTCTGGAGATGACCATCGAGGAGCTGGATCTGTCCGTGCGCGCGTTCAACTGCCTGAAGCGCGCCGGCATCAACACCGTGGCCGAGCTGGTGCAGAGAAACCAGGAGGACATGATGAAGGTTCGCAACCTCGGCAAGAAGTCGCTGGAGGAAGTCGAGCAGAAACTCGTTGCGCTGGGGCTTGCCCTCAAGGCCAGCGACGAATGACAAGGAGGAAATCACAATGGCCAATCGAAAGCTGGGCAAAGCGACGAATCAGCGCAAGGCGATGCTCAGAAACCAGGTGACGAACCTGATTTGGTACGGCAAGATCGAGACCACCCTGGCCCGCGCCAAGGAAGTGAGCTCCATCGCCGAAAAGCTCATCACGCTGGCCGCCCGCGAGTGCGACAACACCGTCGAGCAGACCAAGACCAGCGTCAACGACAAGAAGCAGTCCGTTGAGATCACCGTCGTCAACGACAAGCCCTCCAGGCTGCACGCGCGCCGCCAGATCATGAGCTATCTCTACGAGATGCCCCTGGTGCGCGAGGAGGAGGAGACCCGCAAGGAATACAACGCCCGCTCGCGCGTGAACAAGCATCCCGTGGTCGAGAAGCTGTTCCGCGAGATCGGCCCGAAGTATAAGAAGCGCGCCGCCGACAAGGGCACCGGCGGCGGCTACACCCGCATCATCAAGAAGGGCCCCCGCCGCGGCGACGCGGCCGAGATGGTCATCTTGGAGCTGGTCTAAGCCCAGACCGCTTGGAAAGGCGCCTCATCGATCCGATGATCCTGCAATTTGGGAACGCGGCGTGTGAAAACACGCCGCGTCCTTTGTTTTAAGTGTTGACAATTGAGTCAATTTATATTACAACAAAGTTACCATAAGTTTAAAATGACGAAACGATCATAGATCGCCGCGCTGAACCGGTTCGCGGCGTTGTCGCAGGCAGGGACGATGGTGTTCGGATGACAGGGGGTGGTATGGCGGTAACCGCGCGGTGCGCAATCGCGAAGGGGAATGGCCCCTGCGCCCGTGCGAATAAATTCGGTTTTTGTATAGGAAGCATACACATGGATAATATGATGTAGTGCATAGCAATGGAGGCAATTGTTTATGAAGATTCCCGCTTATGCACGAATGATGGCCATATTCATGGCGCTAAGTCTCTGTTGGGTATTCGTGCCGGCGCAGGCGCTGCCCGCGCTGGAGCAAGACGAGGTAGGGCCGGCGCTGGATCAGGGCGAGATGGAACTCAGTGACGACAGCGGTATCGAGCAGATCCGCGCGGCCGTGCGCGCGCTGTTTGATGCGGACGAGCGGGAGGCGTTGCCCGGCGCCGCGCGCGTTGAGATCGGACCGAGCGAGCTGATGCCCGCCGAAGGGCTGGACCCCGAATGGATGAACATTCTGCTGCTGGGCACGGACGACCGGTCGGGCAACATGCGCGGGCGCACCGACTCCATCATGATCCTGTCCATCCACAAGACCACCGCCGAGGTGAAGGTCACCTCCATCATGCGCGACATCTGGACCACCATGCACCGCGCGCCCACCCACAAGATCAACGCGGCCAATGTGTTTGGCGGACCCAACCTGGCGATGCGCACGGTGAACGAGCGGTTTGGCATGAACATCACGCGCTATGTGATGACCAATCTGCAGGGCTTGGCGAGCCTGATCGACGCCGTCGGCGGGCTGGATCTGGACATCAGCGCCGGCGAGCGGCGCTGGATCAACGCCTACCTGGAGGAGTATCGCCGCTTCACCGGCAGCAAGTCCGTCGACCAAAACGTGGAAGGCCGCGCGAACCTGGCCACCAGCGGCCCAAACACCCACCTCACCGGCGCGCAGGCCGCCGCCTACTGCCGCAACCGCTACATGGGCAACGACCAGATGCGCACCCAGCGCCAGCGCATCGTGCTGATGGCGCTGGCCTCGACGCTCATGGAGCTGGGCGAGCAGGAGCTGATCGCGCTGCTGCCCATGATTTTTTCGAGCGTGCAGACCAACCTGACCATCGGCGATCTGGTGGCGCTGGTTCCGGTGGTCCTTCGGGTGGATCTGGACGGCGTTCTGCAGGAGCGTATCCCGTTCTCCGGCACCTATCAGTCGGGCATGTACGGCAGCGTGTGGTGCATCAAGCCCAATTTCGAGAAAAACGCGGAGCTGCTGCGGGCGCATATCTATGGGGAAGGGGATGGCGTGGGCGACGCCTCTGCGGTTCCTGCCGCGCCATGATGAACCCGCGCCGCGAGGCTCGGGCTTCAGGCTGACAAAAGACGCAGAGAGTTGAAAGCCTGAAAAAAAAACCCGCGCATTCGGCGCGGGTTTTCGTATATGATGGATCTGTCTGATCCCGTAAGATCATCAGGTGCGCGGCTTGGGGCCGCCACTGACTTTGAGGAATTACGCCACGACGAACTCGCGCAGGTCGTCCCTCAGGTTTGCGTTGTCGATGTCGGACACGAGATCAATGGGCCTCGACAGATCCATCGAGAAGATGCCCAGGATCGATTTGGCGTCCACGACGTAGCGGTCATGCACCAGGTTCAGGTCTTCGCTGTACTGCGAGGTGATGTCCACAAAACGCTTGATTTCGGCGGGGTTCTTGAGTTTCAGGGTTAGTTTCATTGTTTTTCCCTCCTTCAAAAGGACTCTATGTCAATCGGGACTTGTTCTCTCTTGTTCCCGACGATACCATGATAACCTCCCCATGTTGAACCCCGATGTGCCGCAGGTTATGAAGCGCGGTCAAAACGGTTAAGGAATCTGTCAGTTTCCATGTAGTTTTGAATTTCCCGGCGCGCCCGCGTTTTGTGCTGCGCCGCCCTCGGGCAACACAGCACAAAGCCGTAAACGTGTGGGACGGGCGCTTTTCCGCTCATGCAGGCTTGCAGAACCGCTCGCCGTAGGCGCCGCTACGCCTCGGTTTCCGCAAGCCCGCCTGACCGAAAAAATCACTCCGCCCACACATTCGCGTTTTGTGCTGCGTCGCCCTTGATTTTAACACGCCCATGGGATAGAATAAAGTAGATACTGCTAAACTTGGGGAGGTAGACCCTTTGCCCATCAACCAACAAAACATCCGAAACTTCTGCATCATCGCGCACATCGACCACGGCAAATCCACGCTGGCCGACCGGTTGCTCGAGAAAACCGGCGTCGTGCAGTCGCGGGATATGCAGGAGCAGCTGCTGGACAGCATGGAGCTTGAGCGCGAGCGCGGCATCACGATCAAATCCAAGGCCGTGCGCCTGCCGTTCGAGTTTGAAGGCCAGGCATACGAGCTGAACCTGATCGACACCCCCGGCCACGTGGACTTCACCTATGAAGTCAGCCGGGCGCTGGCCGCCTGCGAGGGCGCGATCCTGGTGGTGGACGCGTCACAGGGCATCGAGGCGCAAACGCTGGCCAACGTCTACATGGCGCTGGATCACGACCTGGAGATCATCCCGGTCATCAACAAGATCGACCTGCCCAGCGCCCAGCCGGACGTGGTGAAGCACGAGATCGAGGACGAGATCGGCCTGGACACCGAGGACTGCCCGCTGGTCTCGGCCAAGCAGGGCATCGGCATCGAGGACGTGCTGGCCGCCGTGGTGCGGCGCGTGCCCGCGCCCAAGGGCGACCCGGACGCGCCGCTTGAGGCGCTGATCTTTGACTCCTATTACGACAATTACCGGGGCGCGATCAGCTCGGTGCGCGTGGTGCAGGGCACCGTCAAGGTGGGCGACCGCATCCGCATGATGGCCAGCGCCCACGAGTTCGACGTGACGGAGCTGGGCGCGTTTCGCCCGGGCGGGTATCTGCCCCAGCAGCAGCTGTCCGCCGGCGAGGTGGGCTACATTGCCGCGTCCATCAAGGAGATCCGCGACATCAGCGTGGGCGACACGATCACGCTTTCCGGCCATCCCGCAAAGGCCCCGCTGCCCGGCTACAAGCGGGTGCTGCCCATGGTGTACTGCGGCATCTACCCGGCCGACGGCGCAGACTATGAGGACCTTCGGGACGCGCTGGACAAGCTGCGGCTGAACGACGCCGCGCTGTCCTTCGAGCCGGAGACCTCCGTGGCCCTGGGTTACGGGTTCCGCTGCGGGTTTTTGGGGCTGCTGCACATGGAGATCATCCAGGAGCGGCTGGAGCGCGAGTTCGACCTGGATCTGGTCACCACGGCCCCGAGCGTCGTGTACAACGTGGTCAAGACCGACGGCGAGCGCCTGACCATCGACAACCCGTCGAACCTGCCCTCCGTGCAGGAGATCGCCTGGATGGAGGAGCCGTTTGTGGACGCGCAGGTCATCACGCCGCAGGAGTTTGTCGGCGCGGTGATGGAGCTGTGCCAGGACAAGCGCGGCGTGTTCAAGGACATGAAGTACATCGAGGGCGGCCGCGTGCTGGTGAACTACAACCTGCCGCTGAACGAGGTGATCTACGACTTCTTCGACCAGCTGAAGAGCCGCACCAGGGGCTACGCTTCCTTTGACTACGAGCTGAAGGACTACGAAAAGAGCGATCTGGTGAAGCTGGATCTGCTGCTGAACGGCGACACCTGCGACGCGCTCTCGATCATCGTGCACCGGGACAGGGCCTATGCCCGCGGCCGCTCCATCGCCGAAAAGCTGAAGGACGTGATTCCGCGCCAGCTGTTTGAAATCCCCATCCAGGCGGCCATCGGCGGCAAAGTGATCGCCCGCGAGACCGTCAAGGCCATGCGCAAGGACGTGCTCGCCAAGTGCTACGGCGGCGACATCACCCGCAAGAAGAAGCTGCTCGAAAAGCAGAAGGAAGGCAAGAAGCGCATGCGCCAGGTGGGCAGCGTCGAGGTGCCGTCTGAAGCCTTTATGGCGGTTCTGAAGATGGATTAGGCGATAGGGGGCGGAGCCTCCCTGCAAAGGAGGATACCTTGCCGATCGGCTTGTACATCCACATACCGTTCTGCGCCCGGAAGTGCGCCTATTGCGATTTCGCGTCGTACGCGAACCGGATGGGCGAGCTGCCGGGTTATCTGTGTGCCCTGGAGAACGAGATGGAACAATGGGCCGGACGCGAGGCGGCGACCGTGTTCATCGGGGGCGGCACGCCGTCGCTGATGAGCGGGGAGCAGATTGAAACGCTGATGCGCGCGGTGCGAAAGCATTTTGTGCTGCCGGAGGGCGCGGAGATTACCCTCGAAGCGAACCCGGGCACGCTGGACCTCGGGAAGCTGCGCGCCTGCCTGGCGGCGGGCGTGAACCGGCTGAGCATGGGCGTGCAGGCGATGCAGCCGGCGCTGCTGCGGACGCTGGGCAGGATCCACACCTGGCAGGACGCGGCTTTGGGGGTCGAGCTGGCGCGGCGGGCGGGGTTTTCGAACATCAACCTGGATCTGATGTATGCGCTGCCCGGCCAGACGCTATCGGATTGGGAGCACACGCTCAGGGCCGCGATCGGGCTGGGCGTTCCGCATGTGTCGGCCTACAGCCTGATCCTGGAGGAGGGTACGCCGCTGTACAGGCGGGCGGATCTGGCCTATCCGGAGGAGGAACTGGCGCTCGAGATGCAGCGCGCGGCCACGCGCATGCTGGGGGGCGCGGGGCTGATTCGGTACGAGGTCAGCAACTACGCGAAGCCGGGGTTCGCGTGCAGGCACAACATCGCCTACTGGACGCGGCGGGACTACCTGGGCCTGGGCGCGGCGGCCCACTCGCTGATGGACGGGGTGCGGTTCGAGAACAGCCCGGAGGTCGCCGGGTACCGGCGGCTGCAACCCCACGCCCTGACGGAACGGGAGATCTTTGAGGAGCGCGTGATGCTCGGCACCCGAATGACTTCCGGGATTCCGCTTGACGGGCTGGACGCCGGCAAGGTGGAAAAGCTGGCGCGCCTGGGGCTGGCAAAAACAGACCAGGGTCTGTTGTCGCTGACCGAGAAGGGTTTGGAGCTGCACAACGCGGTGGTGCTGGAATTGATTTAGGTAAGCGCTGAATAAATCGGCCACCGGTCTTGAGGCGCCTTTTCCGCTCCGGCGGCGGCGGGGATGACCGGCGATGGCCGGGGGGGGTGACCATAAGCAGCCAAAACCCTGACAAAAACTGGAACATCGCGGGCAGCCGGGCCGTCTACCTTCCAAGGAGGTGGGGGAAATGATCAGGCGCTGGTGCGTTTGGTTGCTGGTATGGCTGTGGGGCGCTTGCGGGGTGGCCGGCGCGTCGGATTTGGTCGGGGTGCAATGCCCGGACAATTTCCGCCTGCAAAACGTGGACGTGGCGCAGGACGGCACGCTTTTGCTGTCCGGCGCGGCCGGCCCGGTGATGGAAGCGAAGCCCATGCTGATGCGCGTCAGCACGGCCGGCAAGGTGCTGTGGTCGATGACGGACGACGCCAAGGACGACGCGCTGTACCGCGACGCGATCTACCTGGAGGACGGCAGCATCGCCGCGCTGCGCTCCGCCAAGAACTGGAAATGGGTGGTGCAGATCATCCGGGATGGGAAGGTGGAGGCGAAATCCAAGGCGCTGAAGGATGTGTTCGGGCTGCGAAGGGCGGGCGGCGGCCTGTTCACCTACGGCGACATGGGCAACAACAAGCGCGGCGTGCTGAAGATGGACGGGCGGGGCAAGGCCCTGTTCCGGGTGCGGTGGCCCAGGCCGCTGCTGATGAACGGCGTGCTGGTCGGCCCGGGCGCGCATGTGGCCTTCGGCGACAAACTGGTCTCGCCCAAGAAGGGGCAGGATCAGGAGTCCTACGGCATGGTGGCCGCGTTTGACGATGCGGGCAAGGTGCTGTGGCGGCACGACAGCGCGACGAAGTGCTCCTTCCTGGCCGCCGCCTGGGCCGGGGACGGCCGCGTGGTGGTGGCGGGTTACGACGAGGATGGGCGGCGCACCGGCTGCATCGCCGAGTACGGCCCGGACGGGCAGGTGTGGAAGACGGCGCTCGCGGATCTGCCGGGCGGCGCGGGGCGCGCGCAGGTGGGCGAAATCGAGTCCATTCTGGCGGTTGAGGGCGGGTATCTGGCGCTCAACGGCTGCTACGACGAGCCGGGCAACGCGCGGCTGGTGCTGGTCGACGGGGGCGGGGCCGTTCAGAGGGTTTGGGACGTACCCATCGGCGATGTGCACGTCAAGGATCACGTCCGGCTTTACCGGGTGGGCGAGGAGATCTACCTCCTGGCCAACGGCCGGGTGAACCCGGGGAACGCAAAGACCCTGAAGAATGTGCCGTCCGCGACGGTCCTTCGCAAAATCGATCTTGCGGCGTAGCGCGCGGAGGGCCGCCGGCCTCGCCGGGCGGACCGGCCGGTGGAGCGCGGTTTTCTGCAGGCCCGGCATGCCTCTTCCTGGCGGCACATACTTTTTTGGCAGCCTGGGGCGGACCTTGCGTTCGCCCTTTTGTTATTTTTGGGCGGCACGTTGACAAACTGGGCCAACGGGCGTATACTGTGGTTAGATAATTAGATGATTATCTAAATATCGAACGAATGGAGGCGGGCGCATGGGCGACGCGTGGAACGCGCTGGCCGATCCGACGCGCCGGGCGATTCTAGGCCACCTGCGCAGGGGCGAGCTGAACGCCGGAGAGATCGCCGATCTGTTCAGCATCAGCAAGCCGTCCATCAGCCACCACCTGAACATTCTGAAACAGGCGGACCTGGTGCGGGCGGAAAAGGCGGGGCAGAACGTGATCTACCGGCTGAACACCTCGGTGCTGGAGGACTTGCTGGAGCTGCTGTCGGGCATGATGAAAAGAGTGGGTGAAGACGATGAGGAACCGTAGGTGGATCTTCTGGGTGGTGGCGCTGCTGAACATCGCGGCGCAGATCGTCTACGTCGCGGTGTTTGTGAAACAGGACGTGGTGGCGGTGCACTACGGGCTGGACGGCCAGGCCAACCGCTGGGGCAGCAAGTGGGAGCTGGCGGCGCTCTCGCTGCTGCCGCTGCTGATGCTGGCGCTGTACGAGCTGTACCGAAAGCTGGCGAAAAACCCGCGCAACCTGAAAAACCGCAAGTATGAGGACGTGTACATCCCGCTGATCGCGATGATGTTCATCCCCATCGGCTGGCTGATGACGACCATCCGCGGCGAGCGGCTGGCGGGCGGCGACATCGGCTGGCTGGGCGTTTTCATGGGGATCATGATGGTGGTCATCAGCAACATCATGGGCAAGATCTCGCCCAACCGCTACTTCGGCTACCGGCTGCCCTGGACGCTCAAGGACGACGAGGTCTGGATCGCCACCCACCGGCGCGCGGGCTACTGGGGCGTGGCGGGGGGCATCACGATGATCCTGAGCGGGCTGCTGGCGCTGCGGTTCGGGTACGGCTTTGCGATCGCCGGGCTGATCCTGGGCATCGTCGTGATGACCGCGCCGCCCGCGGTGTTCGCGTATCGGATGTACCACGAGCGGCATCCGCGATGAGGTGATGAGGATGAAGAAGTTTGGGTTTACGTGGGCGTCACCTTCGCGGCCTGACCGCCGATGGCGGCCCGACGGGGGCTTTTGACAGTTTGTGCGGGCGGCGGAAGCCGCCCGTTTGTCGTCCGCGCGACCGGGGACGGCGTCCGGCGGCGGGCGCGGGCGGGCGCGGGCGGCCGCTGGGCGGCTATGGGCGGCTGCGGGGCGGCCTGCGTGCGGTTGCGGACGGCTGCGGGCGGTTGCGCGCGGGTCGCGGGCGTTCGCGGCCGTAATCCTAATCCGAATCCGAATCCAAATCGAGAATCCTACTCGAGAGTCGCGCGGGGGCGGCGTCGCCTGGCGGCCGAGCGCCCATGCCGGGCCGCGCGCCGCGCCCAGCGCGGCCGCCGAGGAGCGCTTCGCGAATTTTTAATCTGCGGGACTCTTGACAACGGGGGGCTTGAGTGTTATCCTTAGACCAGCGATTAGCACTCGACAACAGAGAGTGCTAGCAGAGCCAAGGGGGAGGTGCCAACGGCGTATGGACGAGCGCAAGTTTTTGATCCTGCAGGCGATCATTGACGACTACATCACGACCGCCGTGCCCGTGGGCTCCCGCACCATCTCCCGCAAATCGGGCGTCGGATTCAGCCCGGCCACCATTCGCAACGAGATGAGCGACCTTGAGGAGCTCGGGTACCTGGATCAGCCCCACACCTCGGCGGGCCGCGTGCCGTCGGCCAAGGCGTACCGCTGGTACGTGGACCAGCTGCTGAGCGCGGGCCCGCTGTCCAAAGAGGACGGGGATCGCATCAGCGGCCATCTGTCGATGCGCAGCCAGCAGCTGGAGCAGGTGATCCGCCGCGCCGCGCAGACCCTGTCCGAGCTGACGAACTACACGTCGCTGGTGATGGTGCCCCAGATGCAGTCCATGCGCATCATGAGGGTGCACATGGTGCACGTCACCGAGACCATGGCGCTGATGATCGTCGTGACCAACGCCGGCATGATCAAGGATTCGCTGATCCGCATCCCCGAGGGGATCTCCGGGGACATACTATACAAGATCTCGAACATGCTCACCGAGCAGCTGGCGGGGCTGACGCTGGATGAGATCCGCCAGAAGTTCGCCGAGATTTTCAAGGATCTTCGGGAAAACCGCAAGCTATTCGCGTCGGTGCTGGACGCGCTCGAGAACCGCATGGCCGAGGGCGAGTCGGAGATGGTGGTGGGCGGCGGGGCCAACCTGCTGCACTACCCGGAATACAGCGACGTCGAAAAGGCGCGCAACTTCCTGTCGGTGCTGGAATCCAAGGAGAAGCTGTACCCGCTGCTGCGCAGCGCGGGCACCCTGGAGTTCTCCATTCGCATCGGCCCGGAGAACGACCTGCCCGAGCTTTCCGAGTGCTCGCTGGTCACGGCGACGTACCGCATCGGCGAGGACACGCGCGGCACCATGGGCATCATCGGCCCGACCCGCATGAATTACCAGCGCGTGATCTCGGTGCTGGATTTCATGGGCAAGGCGCTCAGCGATCTGCTGACGAAGGACAAATAGACAAAAAGAACCCGACGGGCCGACGCCGCGCGCCCGCACCAAAACAACAGGAGGACGACATGACCGACATCAAGCGCGATGACAACCTGGCCGAGCAGCCGGAAACCATAGGGGAAGAGCCTCAGGCGGAGGCCACGCAGGACGAATGGGAGCAGGCGCTTCGCCAGGCGGTTGAGCAGCGGGACGAATACCTGGCCATGGCCCAGCGCACCCAGGCCGAGTTCCTGAACTACAAAAAGCGCACCGAGGCCGCCCGGACAGAGGCGCAGGACGACGGCGTGCGCGAGGCCGTCGCCGCCATGCTGCCCACCATCGACAATTTCGAGCGCGCCATCCAGGCCGCGAAGGACGCGGGGGACACCGGCGCGCTGCTCGAAGGCATCGAGATGACGCAGAAGATCATGCTGGAGGCCGCCTTGAAGCTGGGCCTTGAGGAAGTGCCCGCCCTGGGCGAGAAGTTCGACCCCGAGCTGCACAACGCGGTCATGCGGGCCGACGAAGGGGAGCCCGGGACGGTGCTGGAGGTGTTCCAGAAGGGCTATCGGGTGCGCGGGAAGATCATCCGCTATCCGATGGTGAAGGTCGCGGCGGAATGAACCAAAGGGCGCTTCACAGTGGGAGGCGGTTGCCCGGCGCCGCGCTGGCGCGGCCCGTTTTCCGCAAGCTGAAACCGCGCGTTGCACGCATCTCCACATGGCCATTGCGTCATTGGACATAAAATTGATTTGTCAATCAGGAGGATATAGATTATGGCGAAAATCATTGGCATCGACTTGGGCACTACGAATTCGTGCGTGGCCGTGATGGAGGGCAGCGAGCCCACCGTCATCCCCAACGCCGAAGGCGCGCGGACGACCCCGTCTGTGGTGGCGTTCGCGAAAAACGGCGAGCGGCTGGTGGGCACCGTGGCCAAGCGCCAGGCCGTCACCAACCCGGACCGCACGGTCCTTTCCATCAAGCGCGAGATGGGCACCGCCTACCGCGTGTCCATCGACGGCAAGGACTACACCCCGCAGGAAATCAGCGCGATGATCCTGCAGAAACTCAAGAGCGACGCCGAAGCCTACATCGGCGCGCCGGTGACACAGGCGGTCATCACGGTGCCCGCTTACTTCTCGGACGCGCAGCGCCAGGCCACCAAGGACGCCGGACGCATCGCGGGCCTGGAGGTGCTCCGCATCATCAACGAGCCGACGGCGGCCGCGCTGGCCTACGGGCTCGACAAGGAAGAAGCCCACAAGATCCTGGTGTACGACCTGGGCGGCGGCACGTTTGACGTCAGCCTGATGGAGATCGGCGACGGCGTGTTCGAGGTGCTGGCCACGGCGGGCAACAACCGGCTGGGCGGCGACGACTTTGACGCCCGCGTCATCGACTACGTGGCCGACGAGTTCAAGCGCGAGAACGGCATCGACCTTCGGCAGGACAAGATGGCACTGCAGCGCCTCAAGGAGGCCGCCGAGAAGGCCAAGATCGAGCTTTCCGGCGTCATGACCACCAACATCAACCTGCCGTTCATCACGGCGGACGCCAGCGGCCCCAAGCACCTGGACGTGACCGTGTCGCGCGCCAAGTTTAACGAGCTCACGGCCGACCTGGTCGAAAAGACCATCACCCCCCTGAACCAGGCGCTCAAGGACGCCGGGCTCAGCGCCTCCCAGATCGACAAGGTGATCCTGGTCGGCGGCAGCACCCGCATCCCGGCGGTGGTGGACGCGGTGCAGCGCATCACCGGCAAGGAGCCCTACAAGGGCATCAACCCGGATGAGTGCGTGGCCATCGGCGCGGCCATCCAGGGCGGCGTGCTGGGCGGTGACGTGAATGACGTGCTGCTGCTGGACGTGACCCCGCTCTCCCTGGGCATTGAGACCATGGGCGGCGTGTTCACCCGGCTGATCGACCGCAACACCACCATCCCCACCAAGAAGAGCCAGGTGTTCAGCACCGCCGCCGACGGCCAGACCGCCGTGGACGTGCACGTGCTGCAGGGCGAGCGCGAGATGGCCGCCTACAACAAGACCCTGGGCCGCTTCCAGCTGTCCGGCATCGCGCCGGCCCCCCGCGGCGTGCCCCAGATCGAAGTCACCTTCGACATCGACGCCAACGGCATCGTGCACGTTTCCGCCAAGGATCTGGGCACCGGCAACGAGCAGAAGATCACCATCACCAGCTCGGGTAACCTGTCCGAGGACGACATCAAGAAGGCCATGGCCGAAGCCGAGCGCTTCGCCGCCGAGGACAAGGCCAAGAAGGCCGAGGTCGAGACCCTCAACCACGCCGACAACCTGATCTATCAGACAGAGAAGACCATCAAGGATCTCAGCGAGAAGCTGGACGCCGCGGACAAGGCGAAGCTGGAGGACGAGCTCGCCGCCTTCAAGAAGACCCGCGAGGAGGGCAATGTGGACGCCATCAAGGCCGAGACCGAGCGCTTCTCCCAGATGAGCTACGAGATCTTCGGCAAGGTGTACCAGCAGGCCGGCGCCCAGGGGGGCCCCGCGCCCGAGCAGGGCCCGGTGAACGAGGACGGCACGGTGGAGTCCGACTTCACCGACGGGAACTAAGACACAGCAAGGCCGCTGGGAGGCGCTGCCTCCCAGGCCCTCTGCTTAGGGGCATGACGGTCCAAAGAACCCAAAACCCGGGCGCGCTGCGCCCGGGGGATGGGATTCTCAAGGGACGGCGTCCCTTGAGCGGGGGTCTGGGGACGGCGTCCCCAGCGTCTGTCCGTGCATAGAGGAAGTGAGTAACGCTTGGCGACAAAAAGGGACTATTACGAGGTGCTGGGCATTCAGAAGGGCGCCAGCGACGCGGACATCAAAAAGGCGTTTCGCCAGATGGCCAAGAAGCTGCACCCCGATGTGAACCCGGGCGACAAGCACGCCGAGGAGAAGTTCAAGGAACTGAACGAGGCCTATGAGACGCTGTCCGACCCGCAAAAAAAGGCGCGCTACGACCAGTTTGGGCACGAGGCCCCCGGCCAGGGCGGCTTTGGCGGCGGCGGGTTCCAGGGCGATTTCGGCGGCTTTGGCGGCGGCGCGGGGTTCGGCGGGTTTGACGACATCTTCAGCGCGTTCTTCGGCGGCGGCGCGGGCGGCGGCGCGCGGCGACAGGGCCCGATTCAGGGCGACGACCTGATGTACGAGCTGACGATTTCCTTCGAGGAGGCGGCCAAGGGCTGCCAGAAGGAGATCAGCCTGACGCGGGACGATGCCTGCGAGGCCTGCGGCGGCAGCGGCGCGAAGGAGGGCACACACCCCGAAACCTGCCCCACCTGCAAGGGCAGCGGCCAGGTGGGCGTGGTGCAGAACACGCCGTTTGGGCGCATCCAGAACGTGCGCACCTGCGAGACGTGCCGGGGCGAGGGCAAGATCGTGAAGGATCCGTGCGCCAAGTGCAACGGCAGGGGCAAGGTGCGCAGCACCAAAAAGCGCGTGATCAAGGTGCCCGCTGGCATCGACGACACCCAGACGATCCGGATCTCCGGCCAGGGCCAGGGCGGCGAGCGCGGCGGCCCGCCGGGTGACCTGCTGGTGCGCGTGCGCGTGCGGCAGCACAAGCTGTTCACCAGGAAGGGCTTTGACCTGTACTGCACCATCCCGATCAGCTTCACCCACGCGGCGCTGGGCGGCGAGATCGACGTGCCCACCCTCGACAAGCCGGTCAAGCATCTGGTGCCGGAGGGCACGCAGCCGGGCACCGTGCTTCGGCTCAAGGGCTACGGCATCCAGAACCTGCGCGGCGCCGGCAAGGGCGATCTGTACGTCGAGATGAACGTCGAGGTGCCCAAAAAACTCACCGACAAGCAGAAACAGCTGTTGCACGAGTTCGAGGCCACGATCACCGGCAAGGAATACGAGCAGAAGAAATCGTTCTTTGACCGGATGAAGGATGCATTCAATTAGCCAAAACGCGGCGGATGCGCATCGCGCGTCCGCCGCGTTTGATATTTTTTCGCCGGTGTGCTATACTTCTATCAAGGGGAAAAACCTTCCTGGGGGGCTGGCATGACAAACGCGGACGTTGCCATACTGATCCCTGCCTACAAGCCAGACGCGCGCATGAACGCGTTTATTTTGCAACTCCAGAAGCGGGGGTTTTCGCGCATCGTGGTCGTGGACGACGGCGGCGGCGCGGAATACGCCGGTTTTTTTGCGCAGGCCCAAACGGACGGCGCCCAGGTGCTGACGCATCCGGTGAACCGGGGCAAGGGCGCGGCGCTCAGAACCGGGCTTTCGGCGATTCTCGAGGGCGGCGCCATGCCGGTCATCACCGCCGACGCCGACGGCCAGCACAGCCCCAAAGACGTGTCCCGCATGGCGGGCGTGCTGCTCGAGAACCCGGACACGCTGGTCCTGGGCGCCCGCGACAAGCGCATGATGCCCTTCCGCTCGCGCTTTGGCAACACCGTCACCTGCGCGGTGCTGGGCCTGCTCACCGGCCTGTGGGTGGACGACACCCAGACCGGCCTGCGCGGCCTGCCCAAAGGGGTGCTGCCCGAATGCGCGAAACTGGACGGCGACCGCTACGAGTACGAAATGAACATGCTCATCAAGGCGCGCCAGCTGAGCTTGCCGGTGGTGGAGATGAAGATCGATACCATTTACATCGACGACAACAAGGGCAGCCACTTTTCAACGTTCAGGGACAGCTTCCGCATCTACGCGCTGCTGTTCAAGCAGATCGGGCGCTACGTGGGCAGCTCCATGGCGTCTGCCATCATCGAAACGGCGCTGGTGATCCCGCTCAGCCTGCGCTTTCCGGAGCCGCGCATGGTGCCGCTGGTGGTGGGCGTGCCGCGGGTGATCAGCGCCACGGTGAACTATTTTGTGAACCGCGACATGGTGTTCAAAAGCAGGGCGGGCAAGAAGAGCCTGCTGTATTTCTACGCGCTGGTGGCGCTGATGCTCGGGATCAACATGACGATGGTGTATTTCCTGAACCGCCTCGGCATGGCCACCTGGGTCGCCAAGCTGCTGTCGGATTTCGTGCTGTTTGTGCTGAGCTACAATGTGCAGCAGCGGGTGATTTTCCGGGACAGGATGTAGGGCGCTGCGTAGAGCGCCGAAAGCGCGGCATGCGGCGTCTTTTCCGTCGCCGCCTCGCCGGCTTTGTGTTTTGCAAGTTGCGCTAGGTAAGCGCTGATTAAGGCGGCCACCGGTCTTGAGGCGCCTTTTCCGCTCCGGCGGCGGCGCTCTCCGCTTGAAATAGCGCTGCTATTCCTGCGCTCCGGCTTCTTGCCGGAACGAAAAATCCACCTCAATCCCGGCGGTCCCTTTAATCAGCGCTTACCTAGAGCAGGTTTGACCAGCTGAGCTTCTGCTGTTCGTACATCACCGTGAGGGTTTCGTTCACCTGCATGATGGCGTTGAGAAACTGGGCGTATTCATTGGTTTCCAGGTATGCCCGGGCCTCGACGACATCGGCCGACACCAGGTTGATCGTCTCGTGCAGCGTCAGCACCTCGAGGATGGGCCTGCGCATGTCCAATCGCTGCTGGAGCTGATCCATGGCGGCGAGCGCCCGCGCCTTGTCGCCCTGGAAGAAGGCCACCCGCACCTGCACCGAGAGCTGGCGCATGGCCTGGGTTTCGTCCCGCACGAGGGCGTGGGAATACCAGCACAACAACAGCACGGCCAGCAGCACGCAGCCGGCCGCGATCATCTTTTGGCGCATTACCAGCCCACCGCCTCTTTCGCCATCGCCTCAAACTGAATCCGGCTTCCGCGCATGTCCTGCACGTGGGCGACGCCCTGGGTGTCCAGGCTCATCAGCAAAACCTCTTTGGGCGCCAGGTTGTATTGCTTCAGCTGCGCGCCCAGCCAGCGCTCGTCCTGCCCGGCCATCCGCAGGTTGTTCAGCTGCACGCGCCCGTCCATCACCAGCATCAGCGGCATGCCTTCGTATTGGGTTTCGATGGAGAGATCCTTCACGTTGACCGTGCGGTCGTGGCTGCCCGTGAACGCGCTGATCTTGCCGTCGGCTTCGATGATGGCGGTGCCCACCTTGGCCGGGTCCAGAATGCCCGCCTCGCGCAGGCCCTCGAGCAGATCCGAAAGGCTCAGGCACAGCCGCCGAAGCTCCTTCTGGTCGATCACCCCGCGGGACATGACCAGCGAGGGCTTCCCGGAGATGATGGCGCGCAGCCGGTCCGAGCGCATGCACAGAAACGTCAGCAGGCAGTGCGTGATGAACAGCGCCGCCACCGGCAGCACGCCGTGCAGCAGTGGGATCGAAATGTCGCCCATGGGCGTGGCCATCAGGTCGGCGATCATGATCGCCAGCGCAAACTCGTAGGGCTGAAACTGGCCCAGCTGGTGCTTGCCCATGGCGCGCAGCGTGATCAGCATGAACGCGTACAGCAGGATCGCGCGGATGAAGATGGTCGTCATGTGTTTTTTCACCTCAGCGTATAGAGTGCGCGGGTTTAGGAAAACCATACGATCGTGACATTTTTCGCAAATTTGCCGCGCCGTGCTTGCATTTTATTGAAAAATCGGGCAAAATATGGGTAAGACGAATGTGAATAAGCCCGGCCTGCATAGGAATGATTGAGAAGGGGTGAGCATATGCCATTGTTTCAGGATGTCGGCAAGAAGTTCGCCGATGCCGCCAAGATTGTCAGCAAGCGCACCGCCGAGGCCACCGAGGTCGTGCGGCTGAACGGACGCATCGCGGGGATGCAGGGCGAGCTGGAGCAACTGTTCAACCAGATCGGCAAGGCCTACTACGCCATGCGGGACAAGAGCGGCGACAGCGAGGCCGCGGCCGCGCTCTGCCAGCAGGTGGATAAGCTGCAAGCCGATATCGAGCAGGCCAAGAAGAGCCTGGATCAGCTGCGCAACGTCAGCCGTTGCCCGAGCTGCGGCGAGCTGCAGAACGCGCAGGCCCAGTTCTGCGCCAGCTGCGGCGCCAAAATGCCCGCGCCGCCGCCCCCGCCCGTGGAGGACGAGGTGATGAAGGCGGTGGAGGGCGAGGCAAGGCCGGCCGGATCGCCGGACGTGGAGATCAATTGGCCCAAGCCCGATGCGCCCCTGATCGGGGGCGAAGCGGACGGCGACGAGGCAGAAGACGAGGCGCCCAAGGACGAATAAGGCGCGGAGCAGGCGCGGCGGGGAAACCCGCCGCGCCTGCCTGTCAAGAAAGTATCTGGCATGCAGGGAGGGAATGTTGAGCTTGCAGAAGCAGCCAAGCCCAAGGGGGTTTTCGGGGGCCGAAGCCCCCGGATCAAAGCCGACGAAGGGCGACCTGCGCGCCCGTAGGCTGCGATCCTTGATGGATGCAAGTCTGCCCGTGAATCCCTGATTCACAAGACTTGCATACCGCTGTCAAAAGACGCAGTATTTTGACGGCCTGGCGCGGCGGGGAAACCCGCCGCGTTTTTGTGTCCAAACAATCCGCCGCGGCAGGTTGCTTTGGGGGGAAGAATCAATAAGCCGTCGAGGGCGGCCGGGGGCGACGCGCGCCCAGCGCCGGCGTTCCGGCGCATTTTGCGTATTATTTACCTGACGAAAGCGATATCGGTTTGATTTTGCCGGGCGTTTGCGTTATAATCAGATATTATACAATCGCGCCAGATGGAGGCCACACGAATGATTTGGAATCCAGCGATCGAGACGATGGGGCGAGAGGACATGCGGGCGCTGCAGCTTCAAAAACTGCAGGCGATCACAAAGCACGTCTATGACCATGTGCCGTTTTACAAGGCGAAGATGGACGCGCGGGGCGTCAAGCCGGCGGACATCCGGCAGCTGTCAGACATCGAGCAGCTCGATTTCACCGTCAAGACGGACCTTCGGGACAACTATCCCTACGGGCTGTTCGCCGTGCCGATGGACGAGGTGGTCAGGATCCACGCGTCGTCCGGCACCACCGGCAAGCCGATCGTGGCCGGGTACACCCGGGCCGACCTCGACGACTGGAGCGAGTGCATCGCGCGCCTGGCCACCGCGGGCGGGGCCCAGAGGGGCGACATTGCCCAGGTGGCGTTTGGATACGGGCTGTTTACCGGGGCGTTCGGGCTGCACTACGGGCTGGAGAAGATCGGCGCGGCGGTGGTTCCGATCTCCAGCGGCAACACCGAGCGCCAGATCACGCTGATGAAGGATTTTGGATCGACCGTGCTGGTCGCCACGCCCTCCTACGCCATGTACATGGCCGAGGCCGCCGAGCAGATGGGCGTCATCAAGGACCTGAAGCTGAAGTTCGGGCTGTTTGGCGCGGAGGCCTCCACAGAGGAGATGCGCCGGGAGCTCGAGCGGCGCTGGGGCATCGTGGCCACCGAGAACTACGGGCTGACCGAGGTCATGGGGCCGGGCGTGGCGGGCGAGTGCACCGGCAAGTGCGGCATGCACATCAACGAGGACATGTTCCTGTGCGAGATCATCGACCCGGACACCGGCAAAGCGCTGCCCCTCGGGCAGCCGGGCGAGATGGTCATCACCACGCTGACCAAGTGGGCCATGCCCATGATCCGGTACCGCACGCGCGACATCACCCGGCTGATTCCGGAGCCGTGTTCCTGCGGGCGCACCTCCCTGCGCATGGAGAAGTGCAAGGGCAGAACGGACGACATGCTGATCATTCGCGGCGTGAACGTGTTCCCCAGCACCATCGAGGCCGTGCTGCTGGCGGTGCCCGGCGTGGGGCCGGCGTACGAAATCCTGGTTTCCAGGGAAAACTATATGGACAAGATCGAGGTGCTGGTGGAGGTGTCGGGCGACGACATCAACATCGACAACTACAACGAGACCCAACAAATGAGGAAGAACCTCATGAGTAAGCTGAAGTCCATCTGCCAGCTGGACATTCAGGTGCGGCTGGTGTCGCCCAACACGCTCAAGCGGTTCGAGGGCAAGGCAAGGCGGGTTACCGATACGAGGGAATAATGCGTAATGCGCAGTTCACCATGGGAGCTGGCCGACCGGGCACAGCGCACAACCGGAGTTGGCCGGGCGACGCCGCGCCGGCGCGGCCTGTCCCGGGCAAACGCAAATGGTGGATTGTGAATTTCAGAAGGGTTGATCAGAATTGAAACAGGCGCTACTACTCGGCAACGAGGCCATCGCGCGCGGGGCGTGGGAAGCGGGCGTTGCCGTGGTTTCAAGCTATCCGGGCACGCCGTCCACCGAGGTGACGGAGAGCGCCGCCACCTACAGGGAGATCTATACCGAATGGGCCACCAACGAGAAGGTGGCGCTCGAGGTCAGCGTGGGCGCGAGCCTGGGCGGGGCGCGGGCGCTGTGCTGCATGAAGCATGTGGGGCTGAACGTGGCGGCCGATCCGCTGTTCACCGCGAGCTACACCGGCGTCAACGGCGGGCTGGTGCTGGTCGTGGCCGACGACCCGGGCATGCATTCCTCCCAGAACGAGCAGGACTCCCGCTACTACGCGCGCTCGGCCTATGTGCCCATGCTGGAGCCGTCGGACAGCGAGGAGTGCCTGGAGTACACAAAGGCCGCGTTCGAGCTGAGCGAGAAGTTTGACACGCCGGTGATCCTCAGAACCACCACCCGCATCGCGCACGCGCGCTCGCTGGCGGGGCTCCATGAGCGCGAGGCGCAGCCGCCCCGGCCCTACGAGAAAAACCCGCTGAAGAACGTGATGATGCCCGCCATGGCGCGGGGCCGCCATCTGGTGGTCGAGCAGCGCATGAAGGACCTGGCCGCGTACATGGAGAAGTGCCCGCTGAACCGCGCCGAGATGCGCGACCTGGACGTGGGCGTCGTGTGCTCCGGGATCAGCTACCAGTACGTGCGCGAGGCGCTGCCCGAGGCTTCGGTGCTGAAGCTCGGGTGCGTGCATCCGCTGCCCGAGCGCATGATCAAGACATTTGCGCATAAAGTCAAAAAGCTGTTCGTGTTCGAGGAACTGGAGCCCATCGTCGAGGAGCAGATCCGGGCGATGGGCATCGAGGTCGTCGGCAAGGCGCTGACGGGCCGCCAGGGCGAGCTGTCGGTGAACAAGATCAAACAGATCATGGGCGAGCCGGCGCCTAGCCACGCCAAGGAGCAGAGCGCGCCCGGCCGCCCGCCGGTGATGTGCGCGGGCTGCCCGCACCGGGGGCCGTTCTCGGTGCTGAACAAGCTGAAGCTGCGCGTGACGGGCGACATCGGCTGCTACACGCTGGGCGCGCTGGCGCCCTTGAACGCGCTGGACAGCTCGCTGTGCATGGGCGCTTCGGTGGGCATGGCGCAGGGGCTTTCCCGGGCCAACCCTCAGGAATTCACCGGCAAGACCGTGGCCGTCATCGGGGACAGCACGTTCCTGCACTCGGGCGTGAACTCGCTGATCAGCGCCGCCTACAACAAAAGCCCGCTGACGCTGGTCATTCTGGACAACCGGATCACCGGCATGACCGGGCACCAGCCCAACCCGGCGTCCGGCCGCGACATCCACGGAAACGAAGCGCCCCAGCTGGACCTGGCCGCGCTGTGCGCGGCCTGCGGCGCCCGCGTGCGCACGGTGGACGCGTTTGACCTGGCCGGCTTTGAGCAGGCTGTGCGGGAGGAGATAGCCTCCCCCGAGACCTCCGTCATCATCGCGCGCCAGCCCTGCGCCCTGCTCGACAAAAAGACCAAAAAGCCGGTCTATTTCATCGAGTCCGACGCCTGCAAACAGTGCATGGCGTGCATGAAGCTCGGCTGCCCGGCGATTGAAAGGACCGAATCGGGCGTGACCATCAAGGCCGAATCCTGTGTGGGCTGCGGGCTGTGCCAGCAGGTTTGCAAGTTTTCGGCGATCTGGAAGGCGGGTGAGCGGGCGTGAATCTGAACATCGTCATCGTGGGCGTGGGCGGCCAGGGCACGCTGCTGGCCAGCCGGATTCTGGGCGCGCTGGCCACCGAGCTGGACCTTAGGGTCAAGGTGTCCGAGGTGCACGGCATGTCCCAGCGCGGCGGCAGCGTGATCACCTATGTGCGCATGGGCGAATCGGTGCTGTCCCCGATGGTGGATCTTGGGGAAGCCGATTACGTGATCGCGTTTGAGCAGCTCGAGGCGCTGCGGGCGCTGCCCTACCTCAAGGCGGGCGGCACCCTCATCGCGAGCACCGGCGTCATCTCGCCCATGCCGGTCATCACCGGCGCGGCGGACTACCCGCCCCAGATCCTCGAAAAACTCGGCAAGGAATGCAAGCTCATCGCGCTGGACGCGGGGCGGCTGGCCCAAGAGGCGGGCGAGCCCCGGGCGGTGAACCTGGTGCTGATGGGCGTGCTGTCCAAGGAACTGAACCTTGACGAGCAGCTGTGGCTGAACGCCATTGAAGCCTCCGTGCCCGAGCGATTTAGAAGCTCCAACCTCAAAGCGTTTGAGGCTGGAGTAAGGGCCGTCTAAATTGCAAAATAACGGAGGATCATCAAGATGAAATCCCGAGAGTATAAGATCTGGAATCCGGACATGGAGTGCATGGAGATCGGGCGCCGCAGGGAACTGCAGGGGAAACGGCTGAGCGAGACCGTGCACCGGGTGTACAACAACGTGCCCATGTACAAGCGGCGCATGGACGAGGCGGGCGTCAGCCCCTTCGACATCCGGACCGTGGACGATCTGCGCAAGCTGCCCTTCACCGAAAAGACCGACCTGCGCGACCAGTTCCCCTACGGCCTGCTGGCCGCGCCCAAGAGTGACATCGTGCGCATCCAGGGTTCCTCCGGCACCACCGGCATGCCCATCGTGTCGGGCTACACCCAGAAGGACATCGAGGACTGGACCGAGATGACGGCCCGCGCCGTGACGGCGGCGGGCGGCGGCAGGGACGACATCGTGCAGGTCACCTACGGCTACGGCCTGTTCACCGGGGGCCTGGGGATGCACCAGGGCGCGAGCCGCACCGGCGCGATGGTGGTGCCCATGTCGTCCGGCAACACCCAGCGCCAGATCGCCATGATGCAGGGGCTGGGCGCGACGATCCTGTGCTGCACGCCGTCCTACGCGGTGCACATCGGCGAGACCATCCGCGAGATGGGGCTTGACATCGCCGATTTCAAGCTCAAGGCGGGCATCTTCGGCGCGGAGCCGTGGACGGAGAACATCAGGCGGCGCATCGAGGAACTGCTCGACATCGACGCGCTGGACATCTACGGGCTGACCGAGATCTGCGGCCCGGGCGTATCCTTCGAGTGCCTGCACAAGGCGGGCGCGCACATCAACGAGGATCACATCATTCCCGAGATCATCGACCCGGACACGGGCGAACCGCTGCCTTACGGCACGCTGGGCGAGCTGGTGTTCTCGACCATCACCAAGGAAGGCATGCCGATGCTGCGGTACCGCACGCACGACCTGTGCCGGCTGCACCCGGAAGTCTGCGCCTGCGGGCGAACGACCGTGCGCATGGAGCGGATCCTGGGGCGCACCGACGACATGATCATCGTGCGCGGGGTGAATGTGTTCCCCAGCCAGGTCGAGACCGTGCTGACGAACATCCCGGGCGTGTCGCCCCACTTCCTGATGGTGGTGGACCGCGAGCACGCCGGGGACACGCTGGAGATCCAGGTGGAGGTCGCGGGCGACCTGATGGCCGACACCATCTCCGAGATGCAGGTTCTGCAAAAGAAGATCGGCGAGCAGGTCAAGTCGGTGCTGGGGGTGTCGGCGGCCATCAAGCTGGTCGAGCCCAAGGTGATTCCAAGGTTCGAGGGCAAGGCCAAGCGGGTCACCGACAAGCGCAAATTGTAAGCGGCTTTCCGTAAGAGCTTACAGCCAAAATTCAGCTAAACAGCCTCGCGGGCGCAAGGGCACATTTCGACAGAATTCGCGGAGATTCGACCGAAAATGTAAGAACTTACAACTCAGAATCGGCGGCGCTTGGAGGGGTTTTGGCATCCGATCCATTAGACAGGGAGGTCATCGTATGTATGTAAAGCAGATCTCGGTGTTTCTGGAAAACATTAAGGGCAGCCTGTCCCGGCTGACGAAGCTATTTGGCGATTCGGGCATCGACCTGATCGCGCTGTCCATCGCCGACACCGAGCAGTACGGCATCCTGCGCTGCATCGTGCCCGATTCGGACGCCGCCATCCAGGTGCTGCGCCAGGCGGGCTACAGCGTGCGCGAGACGCCGGTGCTGGCCGTGTGCGTGAAGGACCGGCCCGGCGGGCTGTCCGAGATTCTGGAGCTGCTGTTTCAGGCCGACATCTCGGTGGAGTACCTGTACTCGTTCGTGCGCTCCACCGGAGAGTACGCGCTGGTGATCTTCCACCTGAGCGACCTCCCGGCGGGCGAGAAGCTGCTCCGCGGCAACGGCATCGAGCTGCTCGACCTCGAGCAGATCCGGGCGCTATGATGCTGCGTCCCACGCGGCTGCTGATCCGGCGCGAGGCGCTGGGGGACAATGTGCTGGCACTGCGGCGGCGGCTGGGCGGCAAGGCGCGCATGATGGCGGTGATCAAGGCCAACGCCTACGGCCATGGGCTGCTGGAATCGGCCAAGCTGTCCATCAGCTGCGGCGCGGACGCGCTCGGCGTGGCGACGGTCGACGAGGGCGTTCAGCTGCACGAAGCCCGGGTGCGCGCGCCCATTCTGGTGCTGGGCGGCGTGACGGAGGCGGGCGCCAAGGCCGCCGTGCAGAACAACCTGGCGCAGGCGCTTTTTGACCTGGGCACGCTGGAGGCGCTGCAGGCCGAGGCGCACCGGCTGGACACCGTGGCCCACGCGCACCTGAAGATCGACACCGGCATGACCCGGCTGGGCATCACCGGCATGCCCGCGCTGGAGCGCATGCTGGACGCCGTCAAGCGCTGCCCGAACGTGAAAATTGAAGGCATCTTTACGCACTTCGCGGACGCGCTGAACGACCCCGGGTTCACCCGCGAGCAGAACGCCAAGTTTCAGCAGGCCGTGCGGCGCGTGCGCGCCGAGGGCTACCGGCCCATCGCGCACGCCGCGGCCAGCGAAGCTTTGCTCAGTGACGAGTCGCTGTGGCACGACATGGTGCGCCCGGGCATCGCGGTCTACGGCGCGTCGGTGCGCCACCTGCTGCCCGAACTTGTGCCCGTGCAGCAGCTGGTCACAAAGCCTGTGCGCATCGAAAAGGCCGGCCCGGGCGACACCGTGGGCTACGGCCGCGCCTACACGCTGGGCCGCGAGGCCACGCTGATGACGCTGCCCATCGGCTACGGAGACGGCTACCCCAGGTGCCTCGGGAACCGCGCCGCCGTGCTGGTTCGCGGCCGGCGCGCGCCCATCGTGGGCCGCGTGTGCATGGACATGCTGATGGTCGACGTCAGCGCCGTGCCCGGCGTCACGATGGACGATGAGGTGGTGCTGCTAGGCGAGCAGGACGGCGAGCGCATCACGCCGGACGAGCTGGCCGCGCTGTCGGGCACCATCCCCTATGAGATCATGCTGGGGTTCACCCAGCGCGTGCCCATGGTGCACACATGATGGACGCTTTGGCGCTGCGCAGGGCCATGAACGCGCTCCGGGCGGACATGCCCGCGGCGGACCGGCGCAGCGCGTCCGAGGCCGTGTGCGGGCGGATCCTGGCGCTGCCCGCGTACCGGGACGCGGCCGCCGTCATGGCCTACGTGGCCGTGCGCGGCGAACTGGATTTGGGGCCGGTGATCGGGCGGGTGCTCGCGGACGGCAAGGCGCTGTTCCTGCCCCGGGTTCTGAATCCGGACATGGCCGCCGTGCGGGTGAACTCGCTGGACGAGCTGGTTCCCGGCTGCTGGGGCATTCCCGAGCCGACCGGGACGCAGACCGCGCCCGCCGCGGACATCGACCTGATCCTCGTGCCCGGCGTGGCGTTTGACCGGGCGTGCAGCCGGATGGGGCAGGGCAAGGGCTATTACGACAGGTTCCTCGGTGGCGGGCACGGCTTCGCGCTGGGCGTCTGCTACCACGCGCAGCTTTTGGACGCGCTGCGCCCGCAGGGCCACGACGCCCCCATGGACGCCGTGCTGACCGAAAGGCTCCTGATCCGCGCGGTTGGCCATCGCCCTTGCGGGGATCGCGATTCGATCGGGGTCTGAACGCGCGAGGGCGACGCGGGCGGGTTTCGCGCGGCAGGTCGCCGGTTCACACACAACACCCCCCGCGCGGGCGGAGGAGGACACCCAGGAGGTAACGCCCATGAAAAGCGAGCTCTCGTTTGCCGGGAAAATGCTGATGTACCATGTGATGACGCTGGTGATCGGCCTGCTGGTGCTGTGGCAGATTCCCGTCCTGTGGCTGCAGTGCGTGCTGAACGCGCTGCTGATCGCCGGCTATGGCTGGCTGCTCTTCAACGAGGGCGGCATGCGCGGCGAGGCTGCCTGCACCGCCAGCGCCACCCTTGGCCGCATGGCCGAGGAGGGCCGCGCGCCCGATCCGGCGCTTGCGGCGCAGGCTTTCAACAAGCGCACGCCCTGGCTGGGCTATGCGCTGGGCGTGCTGCCGCTGGTCTTGCTGACCGCCGTCAACCTGATCGTGGAGCCCATGTATCCGCCGGTCGTCGTGCCGCCCGCGAGCGACGCCGAGATCGCCGCGCAGATCGAGGCCCAGCTGGCCGCCGAACAGACCGCCATGCCCGAGCTGCCCGCTGAAACCGCGCAGCCCCAGGCCGCCGCGTCCGAGACCGCGCCGCCCGCGCCCGACCAGACCGCCGCCGAGCCGGTGGACTTCGGGGAGATCAACGTGGTGGCCGTCGTCACCCGCCTGGTTTTCGCCATGTACGTGGCGCTCATCACGCTGCTCAGCCAGCACCCCCACGCGCTGAATTTGCTGTTCCTGCTGCTCGCCGCGCTCGTGCCCCTGGCCATGCCCATCGGCTACCTGCAGGGCCCCCGCCTGCGCCAGAAGAAGCTTGAGATGATCGAGCTGGGCAAGAAGCGCAAGCTCAAAAAGCTCAAGGTCAACCAGCCCAAGAAGGGGCCGAGACCGCCGAAGATGGAAGTGTGACGGGGGGACGGCAGGAAACGGAGCCCCTTGCGCGCGAAGGCAGAGCCCTGCTTGACCCTGCCTTTTTCCTGTGGTATACTGATTTCATGTGAGGTGCGGCCGTTGCGGATTGTGGGCGGCGAGGCGCGAGGGCGCAGGTTGTTTGCGCCGGAGGGGATGGACACGCGCCCCACGGCCGACCGCGTGCGCGAATCACTGATGAGCATTTTGGGGCCGCGCCTGCCCGGCGCGCGGGTGATCGACCTGTTTGCGGGCTCGGGCGCGCTGGCGCTGGAGGCGCTGAGCCGGGGCGCGCAGAGCGCCGTCCTGTGCGAAAGCTCCGCCAAGGCGTGCCAGGTGATCCGCAGGAACATCGAGATCTGCAAGGCGCAGGATCGCGCCCAGCTGATCCAGCAAGACTGCATCCGGGCGCTTGAAACCATCACGGGCGGTTTCGACATCGCGTTTCTGGATCCGCCCTACCGCCTGGAGGCCCTGTACGGCCAAGCCGCCGAGGCGCTGCGCGCGCGCGGCCTGCTCAATCCCGGCTGCGTGCTGGTGATGGAGCACCCGTCAAAGGCCGGGCTTACCTTGGGCAAGTCTTTTGAAATCTACGACGAACGCCGCTATGGCGAGTGCGCCATCGCGCTGGTTCGGGAAGCGGGCAACCAATGATCGCGATCTACCCGGGCAGCTTCGACCCGCCGACGGTGGGGCACATGGAGATCATCAAGCGCGCGGCGAAGCTGTTTGACACGCTGCACGTGGTGGTGCTGATCAACCCGGGCAAGCACCCCTGGTTCCGTGCGGAGGACCGCGTTTCGATGATTCGCGAGTGCACCCTGGACATGCCGAATGTTCGGGTGAGCGCCTCCGACGGCACGCTGCTCGAGGCCATGCGGGCGCTGGGCGCGGACGTAATCCTCCGGGGCCTTCGCAGCGA
This sequence comes from Eubacteriales bacterium, assembly GCA_031549325.1. Lineage (GTDB taxonomy): Bacteria > Bacillota > Clostridia > Christensenellales > Aristaeellaceae > JAJDGF01. The sequence continues at coordinate 43,178 of JAVBQA010000032.1, forward strand.
GGCCGACTATCTGAGCGAAAAATCCGTCACCGACGCGTTCCTGAGGCTGTGGGGCGTCGAGACGCTGTTCATACAGTGCGACCCGGAATACGGCTATGTGAGCTCGTCGCTGGTGCGCGAGCTGATGCGCTTTCACGCGCCGGTGGACAAGCTGGTGCCGCCGGCCATCCTCGATAAGGTGATTTCTGAAAGGAGCAAATAGAAGATGGATCGCGATCAGGATATGTTTTTCGACGAGCGGCCCCAACAGCCCAAGCAGCCGCAGCAGGTCGCGCCCGCGCCTGGGGAGGAGCCGGTCTCGCTGCCGTATCAGAGCGATGATGACCATACGTATCTCATGAAGCTGCTGGACTACCTGCAGGATGCGGTGGCATATGGCAGCGTGGTGCCGCTTACCGGCAAGCGCCTGGTGGACACCGACATGTGCATGGACATCATCAAGGACATCCGGGGCAACCTGCCGCTGGCGATCCAGTATGCCGACCAGGTGATGCGCGACCGGGAGAAGATCCTGACGAGCGCCGAGCGCACCGCGGCCAACAAGGTTCAGAGCGCCGACGCCCGCGCCAACGCCGCGCTGGACGACGCCGACAAGCGCGCCCATGACGTCATCCAGGAGGCCGAGATCCGCGCCGACAAGATCATCAAGGACGCCGAAATCCGCGTGCGTTCCATGGTGGATCAGAGCGCCATCAAGACCGCCGCGCAGAACGAGGCCCGGGAGATCGTGAACGAGGCGCGCGCCGAGGCGAACGAGCGCAGGGCCGCCGCCAGCGCGTATACCGAGGACCTGATGATCAACGTGGAGAAGGAACTGAACCGCATGGCGGATATCGTGCGCAGCAAGCGGCAGCAGCTGGGCGGCGAGCCGCGCTAGCGCGCCGGCAATCAATAAAAAAGAGAAGCGCATTTCCTTGCGCTTCTCGCTTCTTTTTACGATCTGCCCTAGGTAAGCGCTGATGAAAGCGACCGCCGGGATTGAGGTGGATTTTTCGTTCCGGCAAGAAGCCGGAGCGCAGGAATAGCAGAGCTATTTCAAGCGGAGAGCGCCGCCGCCGGAGCGGAAAAGGCGCCTCCAGACCGGTGGCCGATTTGATCAGCGCTTACCTAGAGCTCCGGCGCCGACTTGGGGATCGTGCCCCAAAAGCAGGTGCGCTGCATGGCGGAGGTCAGCGACAGCTCGCCGCCGCACGCATCCAGAATCTCCTTCACGATGGAGAGCCCCATGCCGCGCTCGTCGCCCTTGGTGGAAAACCCCTGCTGGAAGATCCGCTCGCGGATCTCCTCCGGCACCTCCGGCCCGTTGTTGCTCACCTCGAAGGTGTACGCGTGGATCGTCTCCGACAGATCGATCTGGAGCGTCGGCTGGGGCGTTCCCTTCAGCGCGTCCATCGCGTTGTCGATCAGGTTGCTCAGCACGCGGCACAGCTCCCAGTCCGCCACCGGCACCTCCGCCCAGCTCGAGCCCACCTGAAGCCGCGCCTCGATGCGCTTTTCCTCGCACTCCGCCAGCTTGCTGGCCAGCAGGGCGTTCACCGCCGGGATCGCCGTCTTGAGCGACCGGCTCACCTTCTGGATGTTTGTGTACACCTTTTCGATGTACGCCTGCGCGTCGTCATATTCCCGCATCTCCATCAGGCTATACACCACCTGCAGGTGGTTCATGAAGTCGTGCCGCTGGGCGCGCAGGGTGCCGTTCAGCTCGTTTAGCTGGCCAAGGGCGGCCTCCAGCATGTCGCTCTCCTCGCCGATGTGCTTGGCCGACCGCGCGTCGCGGATGTCCAAAATCCCGCCCCAGATCACCACCAGCGCCATGCCCGCCAGCGCCGCCTGCTCCAGCGTGCCGGTGAACACATCGTCGCCCAGAAAGAGCGCCAGCAGGGCAACCGCCAGCGCGCCCAGGATCTGTATGCTGTTGATGATCATCGCGTAGCCCGAGATCTTTCTCAGGTTCATGCGCTCACGGCTGAGCTTTTTCATGCGGTCCCCCTTGTAAAATTATCCAATAAAAAAAGTATACCACGCGACACAAACCCAATGCAAGCGTAATATGACGCTAACCGCGGCTGGATATAATGGCCATAACAAAGGGGGGGTGCGCTTGTCGAAGCTCAGCTTGCGGATCCGGGCGGCGCTGATGGCGGCCGTTTTGTGCGTGACGTCCCAGTGGGCCATCCAGATGGGCGACGTGCCCATGACGCTGCAGACCTTCTTCATCGCGCTGTGCGGCGCGCTGCTGGGGCCGCTCTGGGGCGCGGCGGCGGCGCTGGTGTATCTGTTGATCGGCGCGGTCGGCGTGCCGGTGTTCTCGGGCTTCCAGGCGGGAATCGGGTGGCTGGTGGGCCCGACCGGCGGGTTTCTGTGGGCGTTCCCCATCATGGCGCTGCTGTGCGCGCTGCGGGGAAAGGCGCCCGCCTGGCAGCAGATTGGGTGCGCGCTTGCGGGGCTTGTGATCTTGTATGTCATGGGAACCGCGCAGTTCATGCTCGTCACCGGGCGCGGGCTGCTGGAGTCGCTGCTGCTGGCCGTGCTGCGCTTTGTGGTCAAGGATGTGGTGTGCGTCGTGCTGGGCGTGCTGCTCGGCCGGATCATCAAAAGGAGGCTTTCCCATGCTTGAGTCGCTGAAACAGCTGGTGTTTGAGGCCAATCTGCTGTTGCCCAAGTACGGCCTGGTGACCTTCACCTGGGGCAACGTGTCGGGCATCGACCGCGCCGCTGGGCTTATGGTCATCAAGCCCAGCGGCGTGGCCTACGAGATCATGAAACCTGAGCACATGGTGGTGGTGGACATGGACGGCGCGGTCGTCGAGGGCGGCATGAACCCGTCCAGCGACACGCCCACCCACATCGAGCTCTACAAGCGCTTTCCCAAGCTGGGTGGCGTCGTGCACACGCACTCGACCAACGCCACCAGCTTCGCGCAGGCCGAGCGCAAGATCCCGTGCCTGGGAACCACCCACGCCGATTACTTCTACGGCAGCGTGCCCATCACCCGCATGCTGACCCCGGACGAGATCGAGCGCGCCTATGAGCGCGAGACCGGCAAGGTCATCGCCGACACGTTCGAGCTGAACGGGCTGGATCCCATCGCCACGCCGGGCGTGCTCGTCAGGAAACACGGGCCCTTCGCCTGGGGAAAGGACCCCATGAAGGCCGTGGAAAACGCCGCGGTGCTGGAGGAAGTGGCCCGCATGGCCGCGCTGAGCTACACGCTGAACCCCGGCGCGGCCCCCGCGCCCCAATCGGTGCAGGACAAGCACTACTTCCGAAAGCACGGCCCGGGCGCTTACTACGGGCAGAAAGGTTGACGGCCATGTACGCGGATTTGCATGTGCACAGCCGGTATTCCGACGGCACGCTGACGCCGCTGGAGCTGGCCGAGGAGGCCGCGCGCAACGGCGTGTCCCTGCTGGCGCTGGCCGACCACGACGAGGTGCGGGGCAGCCTCGAGATCGCGCCGCTACTGCTGGCGCGCGGCATCGGATATCTGAGCGCCGTGGAGCACAGCTGCCTGTTCGGCGGGCGGTTCTACCATGTGCTCAGCTACGGCGCGGACCTGGCCGACGCAAACCTGCTGGCCGTCGTCCGCCAGAGCCGCGCGGCGCTGGACGGCATGAGCGACGCGCTGATCGAGCGCATGGCGCATGACCAGCCGGTGAGCGCGCGGGAGTATCACGCCTTTGAGCACGACCCGCGCGTGGGCGGCTGGAAGGGCGTCGAGTACCTGTGGCGCAAGGGGTTGGCCGACACCATCCAGCAGGCGCAGGGCTTCTATAAACAGTATGACGTGCGCTATGAGCACGCCGATTTTCCGCAGATGAGCGCGCTGCTGGACGCGGTCCACGCGGCGGGCGGGGTCTGCGTGCTGGCCCACCCGGGCGAGATGATCGACAAGACGGACATGGAGGCGTTCGCGCGCACGCTGGCGGAGCTGCTGGACGCCGGGCTGGACGGCGCGGAGTGTTACTACCCGCTGCATGAGAACTGGGTGCGCGACGTCTGCTTCTCGCTGTGCAACCAGCGCGCCCTGCTCGTCACCGCCGGCTCCGATTGCCACGGCGCCTTCGGCAAGGCCCGCGTCGGTCAGATGGACGTGCCGGTTTCGGCGCTGAGGCTGGGGAAGTTGGGGAGGCGCTAGGTGAGGGGACGCCGTCCCCCAAGACCCCTGCTAAAAGAGGCATGTCCCTTGGGACGCCAATCTTGAGGATCACGGAAGGGGCGGACGCCATATTCGCCCGTCAAAAAAAGCGGCCCAGGCAGGGGCCGCTTTTTTCATCCTCGAAAGGCTTTAGCTGAACCGGTGATACGTGCTGTAGATGTATCCCGTGCGGGTGCCCGCCCGGACGTAGCTCCAGCTGCCCTTGGTGTAATACACCTCGATATAGGTGTTGTACGGCAGCGACTTGACAACGGCGTAGCCGGTGCCCGCGCCCTTGCGCATGTTCACCCCGCGGGAGGCCGTGGTGTAGGCGTTCGCGCCATCCACAACATAGCTTCCGGAGATGTAACCGGTGTAGCCGCGCGCGGTCTTGACCCGCTGCCAGCTGCCGGATTTCCCCAGCACGATCAGCTTCTCGCCATGGCTGGCGGTGCCCAGCCTGCGGTAGCCGGTGCCCGGGCCGGAGCGCACATTCACCGCGCCGCCGCTGCTGTCCACGCGGGCGTACTTGGTGGTCGAGCCGCTGCTGCCGCTGCCGCGGTGGCCGTCGCCGTCGATGTCCTCGCCCTCGTCCTCATCGGGGTCCAGCTCGCCATTGGCGTTGTCGTCCCAAAGGTCGTACTCCCTGATCAGGTACAGGATATATTTGTTTTTCAGATAACCCACCGCGCCGGAGGAAGTCACCTTGATCTTGCTCCAGGCCTCCGGATCGCCCTCGTCATCCGAGCTGTCGCAGTACAGCTTGATCGCCGTGCCGTTCTTCACGTAGGCCATCGTGGGCGTGTCGCCCTTGCCCGGACCCTTGCGCACGCGCAGCGTGTCGCCCTTGTTGGTGGTGCGCACCGTGGTGTTCTTGGTGCTGGCGGCCGAGGCCGGCAGCGCGAACACGGACACCAAGAGCAGCAAAGCCAGTGTTACCGAAATCAGTCTGCGTGCCATATCATTATCCCCCTTGAGAAATTATCGGTGGATTGCCAATCTGCCCATTAGACTGGCGCGCCCTGGGATTTGGTTCCATTCAGCCCATATTTTTCCAAGAAAGATTTCGCGGGGCAACGCGGAGCGCGCGTCTGTCCGGCCTTCCCCGGCCCGGCGGGGGAGCGGGGGAAGGCGGGGCTGGCCGGATGGCCGGGGGAACAGATCTCCTGGAGGATTTGTATTCTCTTTCCCTATACGGTATACCCGAGGGCGCGGGAAAGGCGCATCCGGCGGGCAAATCGCCAATAGAATTACAGAATATAATAGAAATGATTTGTATGGCGTAACCTTTCAAGGGACGAAATCCGCGAAAAAACCCGGGAATTGCAAGGTTTTTCCGATGAAAAGGGATACACGGAGTTCAAATGCTGCTGATAGTTACTTTGTTATAAGTGTGAAAAGAATATACGAAAAAGATAAATGTAACTGATTGAGTAACCGTACTGCCATATACTGGCACTAAAGAAACGCGAAACCCAGGAAACATCCCAAAAGATACATCAAAGGATACATCGACAAACAAAATGGAGGGTTAAACATGAAACTTAAGAAAATCGTCTCCCTGCTGCTGGCGCTGCTGATGCTGCTGGCTTCCGCCGCGGCCATCGCCGAGGTGATTCCGGAGCCCGCCAAGCAAGAGCCGGCCGCCGCCGAAACCAAGAAGGAAGAACCGACCGAGCACAAGGAAGAGCCCAAGGCCGAGCACAGGGAAGAGCCCAAGGCCGAAGAGCACAGGGAAGAGCTCAGGGCCGAGGAAGCCGCCGAGGCGCCCAAGGCCGAAGAGCACAAGGAAGAGCCCAAGCACGATCAGCAGCCCGAAGCCGCCGCCCAGGCGCCCCAGGCCGAGGAGAGCATCCCCGCCGAGCAGCCGGCCGAGCCGGTCGCCGAGCCGGTGGCCGAAGAGGCGGGCGAGATCGCCAACGACGAGCTCGTGACCTTCGACGAGGAGCAGGTGCCCATGAGCGACGGCCAGACGGACCGCAGCGTGATGGTGAAGATCGACATGCCCAGCGTGATGGAGGTCGGCAGCGCCTACAGGGTGAGCGCCAAGCTGTCCGGTTTCGAGAATGTTGACTATAAGATTGAATGGCAGTACAATGATGGAAATGATTGGAAAACGCTGGAGGGCGAGACGAGCCTGAAGCACAAGGTCAAGGTCACTCGCGACTCCGTTCGGTATAGCTGGCGCGCCATCGTCACCGAGGCGGCCTAAGAAACCCAAAACCTTATCATACCGAGGCGCGCGCCTCGGTATGGTCGCGAATGGGAAAACGAATCAAACGGCTGGGAACAAAAACAATCCGACAGACTGTGGAGGGGTACCAAATGATGAAACTCAAGCGCGCGCTGTCCATGCTGCTGGCGGTGCTGCTGGTGGCGACCAGCATGCCCGCGATGGCGGCGACCACCGGTTCCGCCTCGCCGGACATCGACTACTTTGCGGTTCGCTTCATCGACCGGGAGGGAAATGCGGTCGGCGGGGAGAAGATGGTCGCCGACGGCACGACCGTCGAGCCGGTGAGCATCGACAGTTATTACAGCAGCACCGAGGATTGGTGGTATCACGATGGGTGGACGCTGTCGCCGGGCAAAAGCAGCCTGGTCGAGTTGGACAGCTATCCCATCCGCAAGGACACCGATTTCTACGCGCACTACATTCTCGTGCCCGCGGGCAGCCCGACGCCGATGACCGTCAAGTACACCGTGAGCTTTTTCATGGATGACGGCACGCCGCTGGAGAGCCAGACCGTGCCCCAGGGCGCAGCAGCCGACGCGCCCGGCGCGCCCGAGAAGCCCGCCGACGCGAGCTACAGCTACCTCTTTGACGGCTGGGCGCTGGGCCATCCGGAGGGCGGCGTCACCGATGTGTCTTCCTATGCCATCGAGGGCGACACCGTGTTCTTCGCCCGGTTCGTGCGGGAAGTGGTGTGCGTTCCGCCCCCCAGCGTCACGGAGGGCAGCTATGCCATCGAGTTCTACCTGGAGCAGCCGGACGGCAGCTTCCAGTTTGAAGACACGCTCGACGTCAGGAACGAGCAGGGGCAGGCGGGCGACACCGTGTCTTTTGATCCGGAGCAGCGCGGCTTCAGCGGCCACTCGTTTGACGCGGGCAACCCGGACAACGCGCTCAGCGCCGTGATCCCGTCCGCCGACGACTTTGGCAACTACGACCCGCCCACGCTGAAGGCGTATTACAAGCTGAACCGCTACACCGTGACCGTGGCCATCAACAACGGCCTGGGCGCGGGAAGCAGCAGCATAACCGCCGGCGGCGCGGTCCTGGGCGACCGGATGGTGTTTGACAGAGTGCCGCACGGCGCCACCATCGAGCAGCTGATGGGCGGCTACCCCGAGGTGACCGTGGACCAGGATTACGTGTTCAACGGCTGGGAGTTCAGCAGCGTTGGCTCCACCCAGAGCTATGAGCCGAACCAGGCCAGCTGGCCCGACGCCATCACCGGCGACGTCACCTTCAACGCGGTCATCGCGCGCGGCGAGGCGCTGACCTATCGCATCGACTACATGGGTTACTATCCGGGCGGCGCCGTGGTCGCCAATGTCCTGCCCTCGCGCACGGTCGGCGTGCTGAGCCTGCCCACGCAGGATCAGTTCGGGGAGACCTATGCCGCCACCGAGCAGGAGAAAGACACGCATCCGGTTGACATGACCGGCATCTCCTACAGCTACAAGAACTTCACGTACCAGGTGGGGCGCAACGAGGGCGCCGACGCGGTGCTGACCTTCTTCTACGACCCCATGCAGAACCAGCCCGGCCACTATGGCTACACAGTGCAGTACCGCGACCAGGACGACGCCGACATCGCGGGCATGAAGCGCGTGTTCGACATCCCCGACGGCGAGAAGGTCTCCGTCGAAGGCCCCAACGGCAAGCCGGTCGCGGACGCCTATGCAACCGAGACGCCCATCGACATTCAGGGCTACGAGTGCGTCGGTGTCGGCATCGTGTACGCGATCGACGCCGATAAGTCCGACGACGGCCAGATCGTCTACACCGACGTCATCCAGGATATCTTCTATCAATATGCGCTCGCCGGCGAGGCGAGCTACACGGTGGAGCACTATGTCTGGAACAGCTACACCTTCGAGCATCAGATCTCGGACTATTTTACCGAGACGCTCGTGGCCAAAATCGGCGAGACGGTGACCGCCAAGCCCAGCTACATCTACAAACACAAGATGGACGAGAGCAACGCCAACAACGTGACCAGCGGTGTGGTGCAGGCCGACGGCTCGCTGGTGCTGAAGCTGTATTACATGCCCTGGGACACGTATAGCGTCTACCTCTACATCAACAACAATGACCCGGGCGAGATCGACCTTGGAGGCGCCAGGAGCAACTTCTTCTCGTTCTATGACGTTCCCTCCGGTACCAGGCTGATGGATCTGATCGGAAGCATCCCGCAGGTGATCCCCATGGATGATTACGGGATGAGCACCTGGATGGACACCGCCTGGAACTTTAACCCCAATTACACATACACACAAACCGACCTGGGCGTCAACCCCAACTGGGCGGACATGACCGTCGACATGAACCACAACTTCGTGGCCTACTTCACGCATCTGCCGCTGGAAAAAACGCTGCGCGTGGAGTACCGTACGAAGGACACCCGCCATGAGATCAAGACCGCGACCGCGAACGTCATCCCCTGCCATGTGCTGCCCAGGCGCGAACAGATCAGCCTGGAGTATGCCTACGATCCCACGTTCTACCGCTACCGTCCGCTCAACCTGCTGGATTTTGGCTATCGGGCGGTGTCCTTCGAGTACAACGTGCGGGACGAGTCCGTCGCGAACGATCCGGACGCCCCGGAACCGGACGGCACGCTGGTGTTCTTCTATGAACCGGCAAGCAACCCCAACTACCAGGAATACCAGGTGTTCTATCACGGCCCGCGCCCCGAGAACGGCGGGCAAGGCGACGACCTGATCGCGCCCACCAAGTTTGTAGAGGATCACTCGATGCTGATTGAGCGCATCCTGAACCGCTACGCCACCGCCGCCGACGAGCAGCCCTATGAGGCGCCGATCCAAATCCCGGGGTACGAATATGAGCGCCTCACCTACGAGGTATACCCGTACAAGTTGGCGCCCGTGCCCCCGGTAGCCGAGATGTGGGACGCCCCGGTGTGGGACACCCCCATGATAGCCGCCGACACATTCGACCCTTCGTACGACCCAAAGGATAACTGGATAGATTCCGACTTTATCAAGGAAATCCACTTCTTCTATACCGCGGTTGAACAGCCCAGGCCCCAGCTCACCATCAAGGCGGGCGACGCCTCGTTCGAGTACGACGGGCTGGAGCACAGCCTCCCGGCCGACCGCTACAGCGTGATGAGCACGCTGCCCACGGGGTTCGAGGTCGAATCCGTGACCGTTGAGGGCAGCGGAACCTACTACAAAGCCGACGGCTACGAGACCAAGATCACCGCCGTCATGATCAAGCTGCCCGACGGCACGCTGGCCCCGGCGGAGGACTGCTGCGATGTGACTTATGAGACGGGCGCGCTGATGATCACCAAGCGCCCGATCACCCTCACGGCCAACAGCGGCGACTTCGTGTATGACGACCGCGACTTCACCGTGACCGGCGTCCAGCCCGATCCGGACAACGCGCCGGCCGCCTCCGATGTGGTGGACGACCGCCTCGTGACCGTCACCGGCCACGACGCCACCGCCGGGATGTACGTTCCGGCCAACCAGGCGCGCATCGTGGACGCGAGCGACAACACCATCGACCGCTCGGACAACTACGAGATCAACTTCGTCGACGGCGTGCTCCGGATCGCCCAGCGCCCGGTGCGCGTGGAAGCGATGTCGCTGACCGCCCAGTACAACGCGAGCGACTGGCGCGTTGAGTGGCACGTGCAGCCCGACCCGCGCGCGGACGCCAGCCAGCCGGACACCCAGATGTCCGGGCTGCTCATCGCCCACCAGGCCGACGTGCAGCTCACCAACTCCCCGCAGCGCAACGTGTGCGATCTGCCGGTGGACCTGAAGGACGTCAAGATCTTCAGGAAGAGCAGCCCCTTTGAAGACCTGCTCAAAAACTACCAGATCCTGCCGGTGGCGGGCCGCATCACCATCACGCCGGCCCGGGCGATCATGGTGACCGCCCCGCAAGTCCTTCACCGCTATGACGGCCTGCCGGTCACGCCCCAACCGAACAGCGGGCTGGTCGCGTTCCTTCAGCCGGGGGACTACGTCAAGCCGCTGGACGCCGTGGTCGACCCCAGCCTGACCGAGCCGGGCTTCTATCCCGGTGCGGTTGTGCCCACGAAAGTGCGGATCTACAACGAGAGCGGCAGCGACGTGACCGACAATTACCAGGGCGTCGAGTACGTGAACAACAACCTGACCATTTTCCAGACGGCGGTCACCATCGCGGCAAAATCGGACAGCGGCTGGCTGTACGACGGCCAGCCCCACACCGTCGGCGGCGCCACCCTGAGCGGCAGCCCGCTGGAGAGCGGCCACTGGCTGGACGACTCGCTCGTCACCCGGACCGGCACCGACGCGGCCAACTATTCGGTGGACGCCACAAAGGCCGTGATCCGCGACGCCGCGGGCAACGACGTAACCAAGATGTACCAGGTCACCTACCGCAACGGCAGCTTCCCCATCAATCCGCGTCCGGTGCAGATCCAGGTGGAGAACTTCTTCGGCGCCTACGATGGCGAGTGGCACGCGGTGCGGTTCTTCCCCCAATCCATGACCAGCGGCGGCGGCGCGCTGAGCGGCCACCAGTTCCAGTTCAGCGTTCCTCAGTACCGCCAGCGCGACGCGGGCAAGACCGCGGTCAACGCCCAGGATCACACCCAGGTGACCGGCATCCAGGGGCCGGACGGCCCGGTGGCGCTGACCAACTACAAGATCTACTACGGCATGGGCACCCTCGACATCCAGAAGGCCCCAGCCATCACCATCCACGCATCGGGCGCGGAGCGCATCTACAATGGCACGATGCAGACCGTGTCCCTGCCCTGCACGGTGCAAGGCACGCTGATGGGCAACGACCGCCTGGTCAACGCCGACTCGATGGTCATTGCAAAGGGCTACGAGGTCGGCGACTACAAGGGCAAGTTCACCGAGCCCGCCCGGATCATCAACGACGCGGGCGAGGACGTCACCACCAGGAACTACGCGGGCGTGAACTATGACGGCGGCTACTTGGTCATAAAGCCGCGCCCGGTGACCGTTACCGTCGAGCGCCTGAGCGTGCCGTTTGACGGCTTCCCTCACGTCCCCAACTACTACTACGACATCGGCAGCACAAGGGGGAACTCAGGGCTGGTGTCCGAGTACGGGGATGTCCTCTTCGTCGACATGCCCGCGGGCCGCCTCTGGCCGGGCAAGAGCGAAATAACCCTGCAGCCCAACGCGGTGCGCATCTTTGACCTCAACGCCGGCCGCATCGACGACAACTACATAGTGACGCTGGTCCCCGGCTCCGTGGAGGTGACGGGCAAGCTGAAGCTGGCGCTGCAGGCCAACAGCCAGACGGGCCTGCTCTATGACGGCGAGGACAAAACCGCCAGCGGCTTTACCCAGCTGGCCCCGCTGCCCGGGCTGCTCAAGGGCATGATCCAGATCGAGGCCAACGCCGGCCGCACCGAAACCGACGCGGGCAAGTACCCGGTGGACTTCAGCGGAAGCGTTCGCGTGCTGTATGGCAGCGCGCTGCAGGACGTCACCCAGTACTGCGACATCGAGACCCTCCCGGGCGCCCTTGAGATCCTCCCGCGCCCGCTGACCATCCTGGCGGATCCGGTGACCGAGACCTACACCGGCAACCCCATCGGCGACAAGGCCAACGCCCACGCCAACCCGGCAGATCTGGCCCCGAACCACCGCCTGGAGAAGTGGACCATCAGCGGCGCGCAGGTTGAGCCGAACTTCTACCCGGCCCAGCTCATGCCCCAGGACGCGCTGATCTGGGACGCCAGTCACAAAGACGTGACCAAGAACTACATCATCAGCTACATGGCGGGCGACCTGAACATCCTGCCGCCGCCGGTGAAGCAGCCGCTCGTGCTGAGCGCGGAAGGCTACCTGGGCGTGTACGACGGCCAGACGCACCAGATCACCGTGGACGAGAGCCAGCTGCCCAGCGGCACGCTGCTCGAGTACTCCTGGGACGGCGTCACCTGGTACAAGCAGAGGTTCAACCACATCGGCGCGCAGACCACGACCGTGACGGTGCGCGCCAGCCACCCGGATTATGCGGACGGCTTCGCCAGCGCGCTGGTGGTCATCACCCCGGCCCCGCTGAAGAGCACGGCGCTCGACAGGCAGAAGCTGTACGGCGACGCCGACCCGGCGCTCGACCAAGAGCTGACCGGCCTGATGCCGGGCGAGGTTCCCGAGGTTTCCGTCGCGCTCAAACGGGAAGCGGGCGAGGACGTGAACAGCTATCTGATCGGAAACGGCACCTCCGTGGGCGCAAGCCGCACCTTCGACCCGAGGAATTACCGCTTCACCGCCGTGGACGGCGCGTTCAAGATCCTGGGCCAGGTGGTCTATGACGACGAGGCGGGGACGCTCAGCGTGCCCGGCGACGCGAACAGCTACGAGCGCGGCCAGACGGTCTTGGTGCTGTTCAGCCCCGAGCCTGAGAAGTCCGGCCACACCTTCCTCGGCTGGTCCGTAACTAAGGGCGCGCAGGCTCCCGACTTCACCCAGGGCGGGATCGACCAGCTGGCCATGGGCGGCGCGAGCATCACGCTGTACCCGGTGTTCCAGGCTGTTCCGGTGACCCCGACCAATCCCAACCCCGATCCGGCGCCGACCCCTGATCCGGCGCCGACCCCCGATCCGGAGCCGACGCCCGAGCCCGATCCGATCCCGGATCCCGAGTCCGGCGGCGAGCCCGAGATCGGCCAGGAAGCCGCCTCCGAGGTCAGCTACCGCGTGGAGTATTATTACGACGGCGCGCGGGATGACGCCGCCACCGTGCACAAAAACGGCCGCGTGGGCGACACCATCAAGAGCTACAAGGACAAGGGCCGCGCGGGCTACCAGCTGAACAGGGTCGAGAACCTGCCGCTGAAGCTGAAGGCCGATGCGGGCAGGAACGTGATCCGCATCTACTACGCGCAGGCGGCGAATGCGTCCGATCCCGGCATCCTGCTGACCGAGGGCCAGATCCCGTTGGGCGCCGGCAGCGGCAGCCTCAACGTCGGGGACAGCATCGAATAACCGCTGGGGCGAGGGGGCGGCCGCCGGTCGCCCCCTCCGCAGGGCCGCGCGCCGGCCAGGCGCTGATCTTGGCAGGGCGGACAGCGTTTGCCCGCGCCCCAAAGCCCGGCGCGGGCCGAACAGAACCGAGAGGATCTTGGAGAGGGAAGGGTACATATGAGGAAAATTTCGCTGCTGTTGCTGTTGGTTCTGCTGCTGGGCGTGCTGCCCGCGCGGGCCGAAACCGAGGGATTCGAGCTGGTGGTCGGGTCCACCACCCAGATGAGCGGCTACTTTTTCACCGACATGTGGGGGAACAACACCGCCGATATGGACGTGCGCGCGCTGATTCACGGCTATTCCACCGTCGCCTTTTCGGGCATCGGCAACTACCAGATCGACGGGACCGTGGTGAAGGACTGCCAGGTGCTGGATGACGACGCAGGCAACCGCACCTACACCTTCACGCTGCAGGACGGGCTGATGTACAACGACGGCTCGGCCATCACCGCCCGCGACTACGCGTTTTCCGCGCTGCTGCTGTCCGCGCCGGAGATGACCTCCCTGGGGTCGTCGCCCGCCGCCATGCAGCAACTGCTGGGCTACGAGGATTTCCGCAAGGGCAAGCCGTTCGCGGGCGTGCGCCTGTTGTCGGACGACCGGTTTTCGCTGACCATCGGCGCGAATTGCCTGCCCTATTTCTACGAGCTGGCGCTGGTCAGCGTGCAGCCTTATCCGATGCAGGTCATTGCGCCGGGCATCGACGTCGTCGACGAGGGCGAGGGCTGCAGGTTCAGCAAGAAACTGGACAAGAAACTGCTGCAGAAGACCGTGCTGACCGAGGGCGCCGGCTATCTGTTCATGCCCGCCGTCAGCTGCGGCCCGTACCGCCTGAGCGCGTACGACCCGGCGAATCACGAAGCGCGCTTTGAGCGCAACCGTTACTACAAGGGAAACTTTGAGGGTCAGACGCCCGCCATCGAGCGCGTGCTGTTCAAGCAGCTCAACCCGGACACCATGCTGGACGAGCTGAAAGACGGCTCCGTGCACGTGCTGAACAAGGTTGCCTCCGGCGAGCGCATCCTGAAGGGCAAGCAGCTGGTGGGAGAGGGCGCGGCCAGCGCCATCAGCTATCCCCGCGCCGGGCTGAGCTTCCTCAGCTTCGCCTGCGAGATGGGCCCGACCGCCTCCGCCAGCGTGCGCAAGGCCGTGGCGCTGTCGGTGGATTCCGGCGCGCTGTGCCAGGATTACCTGGAGGGCTACGGGCTGCCGGTCTATGGCTATTACGGCATCGGCCAGTGGATGGCGCAGGAGTCGCTGGAGCAGCTCCCCAGCCTCGATCTGTACGAGCTGAACCTGAACGCCGCGAAGAACCTGCTCGCCGAGGACGGCTGGAATCTCAACGAGGACGGCACGCCCTACGAAGAGGGCGGCGTCCGCTACAGGAAGGACGGCAAGAAGCTCGTGCCGCTGCAGCTGCGCTGGGCCTACCCAAAGGGCGGCGAGGGAATCGGCGCGCTGCTGCCCATGCTGACCGCCAACCTCGCGGAGATCGGCGTGGATCTCGCCGCCACCGAGCTGCCGTTTGCCGAGCTGCTCTCCCACTATTACCGGCAGCAGGAGCGCACCTACAACCTGTTCAGCCTGGGCACCAATTTCTCGCTGGTGTTCGACCCGTACTACGCCTATAGCCCCGATCCCGCGTTTCAGGGCGTGTTCAACACCACAGGCCTGGGCGATGAGCACATGATGCAGCTGGTCGAAGACATGCGCCGCACCGCCCCGAGCGATCAGGCCGCCTACCTCCAAAAATGGATGGCCTTCCAGCAGTACTGGGTGCAGCAGATGCCCATGGCGCCGCTGTACAGCAATGTGTACTACGACTTCATCAGCCCCAAGCTCAAAAACTTCAGCACCAACGCCAACTGGTCTTGGGCCACGGCGCTGCTGTACGCGACGATGGAATGACGGGGGAACGGCAGGGAACAAAGTCCCCTGCCAAGGGACATTGCCCCTTGGGCGTCCCATCTGAAGCAAACCATGAATCCCCGGCTTCCGTCACGGAAGCCGGGGATTTGCGCGCGGTTGCGGGATGGATGGCCGGTTCCCGGTGCTGATGGGCCGTGCCCGAAGCGCGCCCACAGGAACCACTTGCGTAACCGCCCCAAATCGACTAAAATAGGAGGGGATTGCACGGGTCAAAAGAGGGGTGTAGACACATGGCCAATTACGCGGTCGGGGTGGATGCGGGCGGCACAAAGGTCGCCTACGGGCTGTTCGACGGGGCGGGCGCGCTGGTCGACCGCATGCAGCACCCAACCGACGCCGGCGCCGACGGCCCGGCCTTCGCGGACGCCATCGCGCGCTCGGTGGACGAGCTGCTCCAGCGCAATCGCCTCCGCTTCGGCGACCTCACGGGCGTCGGCATTGCCATGCCCTCCTTCATCCTCTTTGACACCGGCTACGTCTGCATGACCTCGGCCATGCCGAACATCCGCGACTTCCCCATGCTGGACTACCTCAAAACCCGCCTGCCCACCCGCGTCGTGCTGGACAACGACAGCAACGTGGCGGCGCTGGCCGAGCACCGGCTGGGCGCTGGGGCGGGTAGCCGCCACATGGTGTATGTGTCGGCGTCGACGGGGCTTGGATGCGGCATCATCATCGAGGGCAAGCTGTTTCGGGGCAGCTACGGCTGGGCGGGCGAGTGCGGCCACATGATCGTCACGCCCGACGAGGGCATCGAGTGCGGCTGCCGGAACCAGGGCTGCTTCATGTCCTACGCCTCCGGAAAATACGGCTGCCTGCACGCCGAGCGGCGCATGAAAAGCGGCGAACCAAGCGCCCTGCCCAGTGACCGCCCGCTGACCGGCGCGGATCTGCTGACCGCCCATAACCAGGGCGACGCGCTTGCCGTCTCCATCGTGGAGCAGATGGCCAAACACATGGCGCTGTGCGTGTTCAACGTGTACCAGCTGCTGAACATCAACCTGTTCGTGTTCGGCGGCGGGCTGGTGAATTTCGGCGACGCGCTGTTTGTTCCGATGCGCCGGGAGTTTGACAGGCGCAACCACATCCCCCAGCCCGTGGAGTTCCGGTTCGCCCGGCTGAAGCAGGACTTTGGCATCACCGGCGCGGCGCTATTGGTCACGTAATCGATTGAGAAAGAGGGCATATCCATGATCGGACACTACCTGATGTTCCCTGGCAACTGCGCGGAGGCGCTGGCGGTTTACGAGCGCGCGCTGGGCGCGAAGATCACGGAAAAACAGACCTATGGGGACATCGAAAACCCCGGATTCCCGGTGCCCGAGGCGGACAAGGGCCTGGTGCTGCACGCGCGGCTAGAGGCGTTTGGCGCGGAGCTCATGTGCGCCGACAGCCGGGAGCGCACGGCCGCCGGTGACAACATGTACGTCAGCATCACCCAGGACGTGGCCGCCGTGCGCAAGGCGTGGGATGCGCTCTGCGAGGGCGGCGAGATCTACATGGCGCTGCAGCCGTCGTTCTTCGCGGCGCTGCACGGCTCGCTGCGCGACCGGTTCGGCGTCAACTGGATGTTCACAGCCATGGGCTGAACATTCGGCAGGATTCGGCATAAGATGAGGGGGAGGCATTTGCTTCCCCCAATGCGTTTCCTGGAGGGTGGACCGGGCCATTGGATGGCTTTGGGGCTGCCGCGCTTCGCGCCGGCGGCTCCATTTTTTTGCGCCGGCCTTGGAACAGCCGGCCCCTTTTGCCAGTCCATATGGTATATGGTATAATGAGCTCGGCAGAGGAGGATTTTTCCATGAAAAAACGATTGGCTTTCCTGACCGCGGTCGTGCTGGCGCTGGCGTTGGGCGCGGCGCTGGCCGAGCCGGCGGCCGTCCCGGCGGATGAACCGTATGTCTATGAGGATTCGTTCCTCGGGTTCTCGTTCCCCATGCCCGCCGCCTGGGTGCAGGCGTTTGACGGCGAAGGCCAGCTGCAGGCGATTCAGGAGGAGAACGGGGTCTTGTTCTCCTTTGCGCCCAAAGCGGCGCTGGAGCGGCTGGACGCGCTGAACCAGAGCATTGAGGAAGCGGGCGTTGCGGACTATTCGGAGCTGACGCCCGAGCAGCTGCAGGCGATCGACCAGATCAATGGCATGTTGGCGCCGGTGTGCTTCCTGCGCGTTCAGGGCGAGGCGAACCAGGGCGTGTACTCGGCGCTCACGTTCACGGACGAGATCGCGCTGGGCGAGGCCGGGGGCTCCACGTATTCGCTGCAGTACGACAAGCAGCCCGAGCTGTCCCAGCTTCCAGACGAGGACAAGCGGGCGTTTACGGCGCTGCACGCACAGATCGAAAAGCTTCCGGAGGTCATGACGCTCACCGGCATGGAGAAAGCGCCCGAGATCACCGGCGCGGTGGCGTTCGACAGCAAGGGGCTGGACGGCGCGCCCATCAGCTCCGGCGTCTTCAAGGATTACAAGCTCACAGCCGTCAACATCTGGGCCACCTGGTGCGGCTACTGCGTGGATGAGATGCCCGAGCTGCAGAAGCTCTATGAGTCGCTGCCCGCGGACACGAACCTGATCAGCATCTGCACCGACGCCCTGGATGAGCCCGAGCTGGCGCAAAGAATTGTCGACGAGACGGGCGTGAAATTCCCGGTCGTGGTGGTGGAAAACCAGCTGGACATGGGGTTCCTGATGGCGGTGACCGGCTATCCGACCACGCTGTTCGTGGATTCCGAAGGCAACCTCGTGGGCGATCCCATCGTGGGCGTGCCGTCGCTGGACAACGCCGCCGACGCCTATCGCCAGGCCATCGAAGAGCGCCTGCGGTTGCTGGGGGAATAGCCGCATGAACAAGCTGCTTTGGGCGAGGATTGGCATCGCGCTGCTGGGCGTGCTGTTCGTCTTGGCGGGCGTCTGGCGGGGCGAGATGGGCATGGTGCTGAAGAAGGCCGTGAACATCTGCCTCGAATGCATCGGGATCGGGTAGCCATATGAAAAGACGAATCGTTCAATTCGGCTGGATGCTGCTGACCAACCTGCACCTGACGGGTTTTGTGCGGGGCCGCATCTACCAGGGGCCGCTCAAGCAGGTGTGCGTGCCCGGGCTGAACTGCTATTCCTGCCCCGGCGCGCTGGGATCCTGCCCCATCGGCGCGCTGCAGGCCGTCATCGGCAGCGCGAAATACAGCGTCTCGTATTACGTGGTGGGCGCCCTGATGCTGTTTGGGCTGGCGTTTGGGCGGCTGGTGTGCGGGTTTCTGTGCCCGTTTGGGCTGGTGCAGGAGCTGCTCCACAAGATCCGCGTGAAGAAAATGAAGGTTGCGGCGCGGATCGACAGGCCGCTGCGGTACCTGAAGTACGCGGTTCTGCTGTTCATGGTGCTGCTGATGCCCATGTTCCTGGGCAACCGGTTTGGCATCGCGCCGCCGTATTTCTGCCAGTTCCTGTGTCCCTCGGGCACGCTGTTCGGCGGCGTTCCGCTGCTGATTGGCAACCCGTCCCTGCGGCAGGCCGCCGGGCTGCTGTTCTCGTGGAAGGCGCTGGTGCTCGTTTTTGTGCTGGCGTTCTCGGCGCTGATCTACCGGCCCTTCTGCAAGTACCTGTGCCCGCTCGGCGCGCTCTACGCGCTATTCAACAAAGTCAGCCTCGTCCGCATGGCCGTGGACGAGGGCAAGTGCACCCGCTGCGCAAAGTGCGCCCGCGCCTGCGGGATGCAGATTTCCATGCCCCACAAGCCCAACCATCCCGAGTGCGTCCGCTGCGGCGCCTGCGAAAAGGCCTGCCCCGAGGGCGCGATCACCACCTGCGTGGCGAGGGCGCGCCAAGGGGAGACGCTTCGGGAAGCCGCCCCCGAGGATCCCGTTTGAGGGATATCCCCTGAAGAATCCCGCAAGTGGAGCTCCGAATTCGAACGCAAAACGCCAAAGATATTGTGCAATTTACCCAAAACAATAAGATGTCATTGACGTATGCGCCGGATCGCGGTATGATCAGATCGGGATAACCGATTCACCATTAAGGAATGAAGACATGACAATTCGAGAAATCGCGGAGCTGGCGGGGGTTTCCAAGGCCACCGTCTCCTATGTGCTCAACGGCACCAAGAACATCACGCCCGAAGTCAAGCAGCGCGTGCTGCGGGTGGTGGCCGAATCGGGCTACAAGAAAAACCGCATCGCCACCAGCCTTCGCAAGAGCAGCACGTCCACCATCGGCGTGGTGGTAGAGGACATCATCAGCTTCCCGGTGGCGCCCATCATCCACGGCATCTCCGAGCGCGCCGAGGCCGAGGGCTACCAGATCATCCTGAGCGACCTGCGCATCCTCGACAAGCTGTACAACAACTACCACCAGACCCCGCAGTACCGCAAAAAGATGAACGACGCGGTGGATTACCTGCTGCAGGCGGCCAGGGTGGACGCGGTGATCTTCGTGGGCATGTACGACCGCGATTTCACCGGGCTTATCGACAAGATCGGGAAACCGCTGGTGTTCGCCTACTGCACCACCCGCGACCCGGCCGACTACTGCGTCAGCTACGACGGGCACGACGTGTCCGGCGAGGTGATCCACAGCCTTGCGCGGCAGGGGCACGAGCGCATCGGCGTCATCACGGGGCTGCCAGGCTCCGGCCCCAGCGAGGCGCGTCTGCGAGGCGCGCTGTCGGCGGCCCACGAGGCCGGGCTGGCCGTCGGCCCGGACTGCATCCAGCCGGGCGACTGGGAATACCCCTCCGGCTACGCGGGCGCGCAGAGGCTGCTGCGGCTTGAGAATCCGCCCACCGCCATCTTCGCCATGAACGACCTGATGGCCGCCGGAGCCATGGACGCGGTGAAGGATGCGGGCTTGTCCGTGCCGGGCGACGTGTCGGTGATCGGTTTCGACGACCGGGAGCTGGCGTCGTTCGTGCGGCCCAACCTGAGCACGGTTCGGATCGACCTGGTGGGCATCGGCCGCGCGGCGGCCGAGACTGCCATCGCCCGGATACGGGGTGAAGAGGCACAGCATCTGCAGGTGCTGAGGAGCGTTATGATCCCCAGAGACAGCGTGGCAGAGCGGAAGTAAGCCCGGGGCGCGCCACTGTGCCTGGCGGCCGCGGCGCGCATGCCGGGGGAGCGGAGGGGCTTCCTTTCGGGCCCCCTTTCGCCCATTGGTGAAACGATTATCCAAATCCCATGATTCGGAGGTGTCATCCCATGTACACGCTGCGCAGCCTGCCGCTCCGGGACGTTCAGATTCAGGATTCGTTCTTTCGGCGCGCCATCGACCTGGTGCGCGAGAAGGTGATCCCCTACCAGTGGGAGATTCTGAACGACCGCGTGCCCGGGGCGGCCAAGAGCCACGCCATCCAGAATTTCGCGATCGCCGCCGGGCGCGCCCAGGGCGCGTATTACGGCGCGGTGTTTCAGGACAGCGACGTGTTCAAGTGGCTGGAGGCCGTGAGCTGCGCGCTGGAAACCGGCCCCGATCCGAAGCTCGAGGCCCTGGCCGACTCGGTGATCGAGCTGATCGGCGCGGCGCAGATGGAGGACGGCTACATCAACACCCACTACCAGCTGCAATACCCCGAGGGCCGCTGGACAAACCTGCAGGAGGGCCACGAGCTCTACTGCGCCGGACACATGTTCGAGGCTGCCGTGGCCCATTTCCATGCCACCGGCAGGCGGGATTTCCTGGACATCGCGTGCCGCTTTGCCGACTGCATCGGGCGCGTGCTGGGCGCGGGGGACGGCCAGATCCCCGGCTATCCCGGCCACCCGGAGGTCGAGCAGGCGCTGATCCGGCTGGCCGACGCGGCGGGACGCCCGGAATATACCCGGCTGGCCAGCTACTTTGTGGAGCAGCGCGGCCAGGCGCCCAGCTACTTCCTGCGCGAAAAACAGCAGCCAGCCTACCGCCGCGTGTTCCGCGAGCTGGCCAACTACGGGCTGGATTACTTTCAGGCCGACCGCCCCCCGCGCGAGCACCGGGTGGCCGAGGGGCACGCCGTGCGCGCGGTGTATCTGTATGCCGCCATGGCCGATCTGGCCGCGCGACAGGACGACGAGGGGCTGATGGCCGCCTGCAAGGCGCTGTTTGACAACATCACCACCCGCCAGATGTACATCACCGGCGGCATCGGCTCGGCCCCGGACGGCGAGCGCTTCACGGCGGATTTCGACCTGCCCAACGACTCGGTCTACGCCGAAACCTGCGCCTCGGTGGGGCTGATGATGTTCTCCAACCGCATGAACCACGCGCTGCGCGACGCGCGCTACATCGACGCGCTGGAGCGCGCGCTGTACAACAACGTGCTGTCCGGCATGGCGCTGACCGGCACCGAGTTCTATTACACCAATCCGCTCGAGATGGAGCCGTCCCGCGTGGCCGCCAATCCCGGGCTGGCCCACATCAAGCCCCGCCGGCAGAAGTGGTTCTCGGTGTCGTGCTGCCCGCCCAACATCGCGCGCACGCTGATGTCGCTGGGGGGTTACGCCTTCGCGGCGGACGACGCGGCGCTGTTTGTGAACCTGTACGTGGGCGCAAGCCTCCGGACGGACATCGGCCAATGCCGCGCCGCGCTGACGCTAGAGACCAGCTACCCCTACGGGAACGCCGCGAAACTCACCGTCGGCGGCGGCCCGTTCGCGCTGATGCTGCGCTCGCCCGGCTGCGCGCCCGTCAAGGCGCTGCGGGTGGACGGTCAGGATGTGCCGATTGCGCCGCAGAGCGGCTACATCCGGCTGTCCCGCGACTGGCAGGGCAACACCGTGGAACTCGAGTTCGACGTCGCGGCCCGGCTGATCAGCTGCGATCCCCGCGCGACCACCAACGTGGGCAAGGCAGCCATCGCGCGCGGGCCGCTCATCTACTGCCTGGAGCAGGCCGACAACCCGCATCTATGGGAGGCGCTGCTGGATCCGTCCGCGCCCATGGAAGCAGTTCCCGCGCCGCGCGGGCTGCCCGATGGCAGCGTGGCGCTGCGCACTGGCGGTTACCGCCTGATCCGGGCGGGGCAAGCGTCGCTTTACGCCAGCGGCGGCTGGAGGGCCGAGCCCTGCGAGCTGCTCGCGATTCCCTATCACCTCTGGGCAAACCGGGAGGAAGGGGGTATGCGCGTCTACGTTGGCGTTAGAGTATAGAGCAGATCGACGCACATATTGAGAAGGAGGACGTCATCCATGAAGAAGCTGGTTTCACTCGCTCTGGTTCTGCTGCTCGCGCTGGGCGCGTGCCTGCCCGCCATGGCCGCCGAGGGAAAGACCGAGATCACGTTCATGATCTGGGCCAACGAAACCGAGGCCGCCACCGCCCAAGGGGTGCTGGACACCTACAACGCCTCCCAGGACAAGGTGAAAGTCAACCTGAGTTATGTGCCCGAGACCGAGTACATCACCAAGATCAACACGCTGGCCGCCGCGGGCCAGCTGCCCGACGTGGCCATGGGCCGCGAGGCCGTGGTGCTGAAGTGGGCCGCCAACGGGCTGCTGGCCGACGTGAGCGCCATGTACGCGGGCGGCGCGGCGCCGCTGCCGTCGCTCGGCTTCACCTACGAAGGCAAGACCGTGGCCTACTCCGCCGCCAACGAGGTGCTGCTGCTGTACTACAACCGCGACCTGTTTGACGCGGCGGGCGTCGCCTATCCGCCGGCGGAAGCGGGCAAGGCCTGGACCTGGGCCGAGTTCGTGGACGCCGCCAAGAAGCTGACCAAAGACGCCGCCGGCAAGACCCCGAATGACGAGGGCTTCAACAAGGACGACATCATCACCTACGGCGCGTATGTGGACCTGCTGCCCTGGATGTGGCCGGTGTTTGCCGTCTCCAACGGCGGCGGGCTGGTGTCAAAGGACGGCGGCGAGATCCTGCTGGACAAGCCGGAGAGCATCGAGGCCGCCCAGGCGCTGGCCGACCTGTACCTGGTGAACCATGTGGCCCCCGCCCCGGCGGCGGCGGCCAGCTTCCCCACGCTGGACATCACGCTGCTGTCCGGCCAGGTGGCCATGGCCACCGGCGGCCAGTGGAACATCGGCACCACGCTGTGCAACTCGCTGGGCGACGGACTGAACTACGGCGTGGCGGTGCTCCCGAAGTTCAAGGATCCCGTGACCTACAACACCGGCGGCCCGCTGGTGATCTTTGGCAGCTCCAAGAACCAGGAGGCCGCCATGGACTTCCTGAAGTGGTACACAAAGGAGGAAAACAACTGGGGCCTGATCGAGAGCGGCATCTGGATGCCGATCCTGGACAGCTGGTACAAGGACGAGGCCATGACCCACAAGTGGGTGGACAACAAGAACTTCCCGCCGTATGCGGAATACAAGACCGCCGTCGTCGACTACGCCATGAACAACGCGGTGCAGGTGCCCTGGTACTTCCTGCCGTGCTACAGCCGGCTGGAGGAAGTGCTGCTCAGCGGCATGGACGCGGTGTGGCTGGGCGACAAGACCGCCGAGCAGGCCATCACCGAGATGGCCCCCACGCTGAAGGAGATCCTCAAGGAGGGTTCCGCGGGCTAAACAGAAGATAGGGGAGCCCGCAAGACAGAAGCCTCCCTCGCTTCGGGCGGATCCGCGCGACGCTTTGCAGCAGCGCGATCCGCCCGCGTTCCCAACGCACCCCGTCAAGGAGGCGTTTCCAGATGCAAAAACGCAAACGCAAATCGCCGCGCCAAAGCTGGCAGGCCTATCTCTTTCTGCTGCCCGCGATGCTGGGGCTGACCTTCATCACCATCATCCCGCTGCTCGGGGTGCTGGGCATCAGCTTCACCAACTGGAACGGGCTGGTCGCGCCCCGGTTCGTGGGGCTTGACAACTACGCCAGGATCTTCGTCAAGGACTATTTCTTCAAAAACGCCGTTTCGGTCACCCTGTATTACGCGCTGGGCGCGGTGATCGCGAGCGTTGTGTGGTCGTTTTTGGTGGCCATGCTGCTGAACATGAACATTCGCGGCAGGGGCGCGCTTCGCGCCGTGTTTTACCTGCCGTACATCGTGCCGTCGATCGCGGTCTACATCATCTGGACCTGGATGTACGATCCGTCCTTCGGCGTGCTGAACTATTTCCTGCGCCTGATGCACCTGCCCACCAGCAAGTGGCTGTATCTGCCGCGGACGGCGGTGCCCAGCCTGATCGTGATCGCCACCTGGGGCGCGGGCAACCTGATCGTGATCTTCCTGGCGGGGCTGCAAAACGTGCCGCAGGTGTACCACGAGGCCGCCAAGATCGATGGCGCGGGCGCGCTGTCCCGCTTCCGCCACATCACCATCCCCATGATGACGCCCGTTCTGTTTTTCAACTTTCTGATGAGCGTGATCACCCAGCTGCAGGTGTTCGTGCCGGCGTATGCCATCACCAAGGGCGGCCCGTCGGACGCCACCATGTTCCTGGTGTACCTGATCTATCGGGAGGGCTTCACCCAGAACAACTTCGGCTATGCCAGCGCCATGTCGTTTGTGTTTTTCCTGATGGTGGTGGTGATCACGGTGCTGATCTTCCGCTTCTCCAAAAACATGATCTTCTACGAAGGGAAGTGACCGGACATGAGGCAGACGCAAAAGCGCGCCAACATTCTGGCCACGGCTCTGGTGGTCTTTCTGGCGCTGATGGTCATGTTTCCGATCTACTGGATGCTGAGGACGTCGCTGATCAGCAACGCCGAAGTGGGCAAGTATCCGCCCGCGCTGCTGCCGGGCAAGTGGCTGTTTTCCAACTATTACAAGACCGTCACCACCAGCACGTTCCAGTTCGGGCGGTACCTGGTGAACACGCTGTGCATCGCCATCCCGTCGGTCATCGGCGTGGTGGTCACGGCCAGCATGGCGGCCTACGCGTTTGCCCGCATGCGGTTTCGCGGCAACGCATTCCTGTTCGCGCTGTGCATCGGCTCCATGCTGATGCCCCCCGCCGTGACGGTGATCCCGATCTTCATCCTGTGGAGCAAGCTGGGCGCGTACAACACCTATCTGCCGCTGACCATCCCGCAGTTTCTGGGGGGCGGCGCGTTCAACATCTTTTTGATCCGCCAGTTCATGCTGGGCATCCCGCGGGACCTGGACGAGGCCGCCATGATCGACGGCGCCAACCACCCCTACATCCTGACGCGCATCCTGCTGCCCATCCTCGGCCCGGTGCTGATCACGGTGGGCCTGTTCACGTTCATCACCAGCTGGAACGACGTGCTCGGCCCGGTAATCTACCTCAGCGACGCCAGCAGATACACCATCTCGCTGGGTCTGTCCATGTTCAAGGGCGGCTACGGTACCAACTGGGTGGCCATCATGTGCGCGTCCACGCTGGCCGTGGTGCCCGCGCTGGCGATGTATCTGATCGGGCAGAAGTACTTCGTGGAGGGCATCGTGCTCAGCGGCCTGAAGAGCTGAGGCGATGCCAACTGACCGCATGCCCAAGCCCATGCGAGCGAAGGGATCGCGGCGGGCCCAGCGCCAGGCGAGCGGCCTATGGCTTGATCAGCCAAGGAACCGGATCAAGTTATAGATATTGATCCCCACGATCACGAACATCGACGCCATGAACAGCCGCTCCACGGCCCCGGCGCTCATCCGTTTCGCCAGCGCCGAGCCGGCCATCCCGCCGAGGAAGCCGCCCGCGACCATCAGCCCCAGCGCCGGCGGATCGAACGGGGGCAGCCCGCGCGCCAAGGTCAGCAGCAGATTCGCGCCCTGCGAGAACAGCACGATCAGCAGCGAATTTGCCGCCGCCTTTTTCGTCGGCATCGAAAAAAACAAAAACAGCACCGCCAGGTTCAGCGGCCCGCCGCCGATGCTCAAAAACGACGACACCAGTCCGAGCATCGCGCCGATGCCGAAACACGCGGCAAAACCGCTCACCCGCATGCCTTTCAGCGTTTCTTTTCTCGGCACATACAGCATCACGATCACGGTCACGAAAATCAGCAGAGCCGCCTGCACCGCGCCCACGGCGTCCGGCTGGCCCAGGCGCGCCTTCAGCCCGTCGAACAGCAGCTTGCCCAGGACGCCCCCCAGCGCCGCGCCGATGCCCAGCGCCGGGGTTTTGTCTCTTTCAATTTCATCGGCCTTGCCGCGCGCCATCGAGACCAGCGCCATGGCCAGCACCGAAACGCTTGACAGAAAGCTGGCCGTCGCCACGCTCATCATGCCCGTGGCGTCCAGCACGGGCTTCATGACGACCCCGCCGCCGATCCCGATGATCGAGCCCAGCACCGCCGCCCCCAGCGCCAGCGCCAGGCAAACCGCTTGAAGCATGAGTAGTTCCTCCCCTCGCGCATCTGGTTTATGATAGCATGCCCATGGCCGCTTGACAAGGCGCGCCCGCCCCGATATCATATGAACAGATACCCCGCAGGAGGTGTTCATGCCGCCGCTGACGATTCTGATCAAGCCCGCCTCCGGGCTGTGCAACATGCGCTGCCAATACTGCTTCTATGCAGACGTGGCCAGCCGCCGCGAAGGCGCGCTGGCGCTGATGGATGAGGCCGTGTTAATAGCGACCATAAGAAGCGCGCTTGCCCATGCCGACGGCTGCTGCCAGCTGATGTTTCAGGGCGGCGAGCCCACGCTCGCGGGGCTGCCGTTCTTTGAGCGCGTGGTTGCGCTGACCGGGCGTCTGAACGGGAAAAACCTGCCGGTGTCCTTCGCCATCCAGACGAACGGGCTGCTGATCGACGAGGACTGGGCCAGGTTCCTTTCGAAGCGCCGGTTTTTGGTGGGGCTCTCGATGGACGGCGGCGCGGACATCCACGACAGCCTCCGCCCGGACGCCGCCGGCAAGGGCACGTGGAGGCGGGTGGACCGGGCCGCGCAGCTGCTTTCGAAGCACGGCTGCGAATACAACATCCTGACCGTGGTCGGCAAATCCGTCGCCCGCCACGGCGGAAGCGTGTACAACCAGCTGAAGAAGCACCGCCATCTTCAGTTTATCCCCTGCATGGACGACCTGGACGGCGCCGAGAAACCATACTCGCTGACGCCCGCGCTGTACGGCCAGTTCCTGTGCGCCGCGTTCGATGCGTACTTTGAGGACATCCAGCGCGGCCAATACACCAGCGTGCGCAACTTCGACAACTACGTGGGCATGCTGATGGGCCGCCCGCCCGAGAACTGCGCCATGAGCGGGCGCTGCTCGGCCAACCCGGTCGTGGAGCACGACGGCAGCGTGTACCCGTGCGATTTCTATTGCCTGGACGAGTGGCGGCTGGGGAACATCCAGGAGGAGCCGCTGGCCGATCTGCTGGCGGGGGACCGCGCGCGGGCGTTCGAGGCGTTCGCTTCCGAAGACCATCCGGACTGCCGCGCCTGCCAGTGGATGCCGCTGTGCCGGGGCGGCTGCCGCCGGGATTACGCGCAGGACCGGAATCGGTATTGTATAGCCTATAAGAAGTTTTTTGAGCATAGCTACCCGCGCCTGCAGCAGATCGCCCGGCGCGCCCGCGCGGGCATGATCACGAACCAGGTAAGCATTGATCAAAGCGGCCACCGGTCTTGAGGCGCCTTTTCCGCTCCGGCGGCGGCACTCTCCGCTTGAAATAGCTCTGCTTTTCCTGCGCTCCGGCTTCTTGCCGGAACGAAAAATCCACCTCAATCCCGGCGGTCCCTTTAATCAACGCTTACCTAGGAGGATCCCATGCGCCCCAACATTTTGTTCTATTTCACCGACCAGCAGCGGGCCGACACGCTCGGGTGCTTCGGACAGAAACTCGAAGTCTCTCCCCGCCTGGACGCGCTGGCGCAAGGCGGCGTGGCGTTTGAGCACGCGTTTTCACCCCAGCCGGTGTGCGGCCCCTGCCGCGCGCTGTTCCAGACCGGGTTGTGGCCCACGCAGACCGGCTGCTTCAAGAACGGCGTTTCGCTGCCCGCCGGCGCGAAAACCGTGGCCGAGCGGATGGCGGAGGCGGGCTACGACTGCGCCTATGTGGGCAAGTGGCATCTCGCCTCCGACGACGGCGCGCCCGGCGGCGATTTCACCGTCAGCGCCATCCCTCCCGAAAAGCGCGGCGGCTACACGGGCTTCTGGCGCGCGGCGGACGTGCTGGAGTTTACCAGCCACGGTTACGACGGCTACGTGTTCGACGAGCGCATGCAGCGCATCGACTTCACGGGCTACCGCGCCGACGCCATTGCGGATTTCGCGCTGCAATACCTGGATCAGTGGGACAGAAGCCGCCCGTTCTTCCTGACGGTCTCCCAGATCGAGCCCCACCACCAGAACGACCGCAAGCATTATGAGGGGCCGGACGGCAGCAAGCAGCGGTTCAAGGATTTTGAGCTGCCCGCCGATTTGCGGGCGCTGGGCGGGGGCGACGCCGGGGCGGAATACCCGGATTATCTGGGCGCTTGCCGAAGCCTGGACGACAACCTGGGACGGCTGCTGGACAGGCTGCGGGCGATGGGGCAGCTCGGAAACACGGTGATCGTGTTCGCGTCCGACCACGGCTCGCATTTCAAGACACGGAACCGGGACGCCAATTTGTGCGGCGCGGACGACTACAAGCGCAGCTGCCACGACGCCAGCCTGCGCGTGCCGCTGGTGATTGCCGGGCCCGGATTTGCGCGCGGCAAGCGCGTTTGGGACATCGTCTCCACAGCCAGCCTGCCCAAAACCTTCCTCGCCGTCGCGGGCGCGGATGCGCAAGGCCTGATCGGGGAGGACTTGCGCCGGGTCGCCGACGGGGATCTCTTGGGGCGCGAGAACCTCGCGTTCGCCCAGATCAGCGAGAGCCGGGTGGGGCGCTGCATCCGCACGCCTGAGTGGCTGTACAGCGTGTGCGCGCCGGGGGTGGATGGGTTTGACCGGCCGGGCAGCGATGTGTATGTGCCGGATTTTCTGTATGACCTGAAGCAAGATCCGCTGGAGCTGGTCAATCTGGCGGCGGATCCGGCTTACGCGGCCACGAGGCGGCGGCTTGGCGAGGCGCTCGTCCGCCAGATGGCGCTGGCGGGGGAGGAACCGCCCCGGATTTTGGAAAGACAGCGCGAGGAGGAGAGCCAATGATTCATCGTGACATTCCGGTGGGCGCGGCCCGGCTGCAAACCTATGTGCTGGACGAGGTGGTGTCCGGCGCGGACAAAAAGCTGCCAATGGTCGTGATCTGTCCGGGCGGGGGCTATGGCTTCACGTCCCCGCGCGAGGCCGAGCCGGTGGCGCTGGCGCTGAACGCCCTGGGATTTCACGCGGCGGTGCTCTGGTATTCGGTGGCCCCCAGCGGCTTCCCGGTGGCGCTGACCGAGCTTGCCGGAGCCGTGGCGCTCGTGCGGGCACAGGCGGGCGCTTGGCGCGTGGACGCGGGCAGGATCGCCGTGATGGGCTTCTCGGCGGGCGGGCATCTGGCGTGCAGCCTGGGCGTGTTCTGGAACGCGCCGTTTTTGCGGGAGGCGACCGGGCTTTTGCCGGAGGCCATGCGGCCCAATGGGCTGATCCTCAGCTATCCGGTGATCAGCTCCGGGCCGTGCGCGCACCAGGGCTCGGTCGTCAACCTGATGGCCGGGCGGGACGATGCGGCGCTGCTGGAGCAGATCTCGCTGGAGACACAGGTCACGGCGGATGTGCCGCCGGTGTTCCTGTGGCACACCTGGGACGACGCTGCGGTGCCGGTTCAGAACTCGCTGCTGCTCGCGGGCGCGCTGAAACAGGCCGGGGTCAGCCTGGAGATGCACATCTACCGCAGCGGCCCGCATGGGCTGAGCCTGGACAATGAGGTCACCGACGCCGACAGATATCAGGGCAGCGGCGCGTGCGCCGGGTGGATCGCGCTGGCGGGGGCGTGGCTCAAGGGGCTGTAATTTACCTCGCCTGTTTGGACAATGCCTCCAGGATCGCCTGCGCCGTGGGCGGGCAGCCGGGCACGCGAATGGCCGCGCCATCCGCGCACTTGCCGATCCCGACCCCGTCAAACGCCACGCCCCGCATGCCCTGCCCGATCGCGATGGGCGGCGCATACCCCAGCATGCCCTGCGCATCCAGCCGGTGCAGCGCGTGGATCAGGCCGGCGTAGCAGGCCGAGCAGGCGTCCTTCTGGGTAACGCCCCGGCCGAGCCGCGCCAAGGCGCCGCTGGCCCGGGGAAACGCGCCCGCCGCGCGCGGATCCCCAAGCTCGATCAGGTCGCCGTCCCCAAGCGCCTGCGTGCCCGCGCCCCAGCGCTCCGCCAGGCCGATGTATTCCACTTCCGACGCGTCGATACCCATCAGCTGGCAGCAAAGCGCGTCGATCTTCACCATGTCCTCCCCGAGCAGCATGCGGCCCGACTGCACGGGGTTGCCGCCCTCCTCGAAGCTGAGGTCGCCGCAGATGCCGTCCACGATGGTGAGCTGGGGCGTCAGCACGCTGGAGAGCGCCGCGATGGGCCGGTGCAGCCCCAGCGTGTGGTAGCGCC
The DNA here is from genome assembly GCA_031549325.1 of Eubacteriales bacterium. Classification (GTDB taxonomy): domain Bacteria; phylum Bacillota; class Clostridia; order Christensenellales; family Aristaeellaceae; genus JAJDGF01. The sequence goes on from JAVBQA010000032.1 coordinate 73,847, forward strand.
GCTTCTCGCTGTCCGGGATGCAGCCCTTCAGGTTCTTCAGCGCGCAGGTGAGCACCGTTTGACAGTGGCCCTTCAGCACCGGCAGGTTGATGAGGTACTCGGCGTTCAGCGCCCGCTCGCACACGCTCAGCGGGCCGATGGGGGAGTCCCGTTTTTTGGCGCTGTCCTTCTTCAGGTCGTAAAGACCCGCGCCGAAGCGGGCGGCCATCTTGTCCAGGCCGCTGAGCCGGAACGCGCGGCCCGTGTCGTCGCCCACCCAGGAGCCCTCGAGGATGTCGGCCCGGATGCCGTGATCGCGCAGATACGTCAGCGCGCCCTCGACGACGCCCGGGTGGGTGGTCGCGCCCGACTCGGCGGGCTTGGCGGCCACAAGGTTGGGCTTGAGCGCCACCCGCGCGCCCTTGGGGATTTTCGCCGCCACGCCGGAGGCGTCCATCAGCTTGAGCGTCGAGGCGAGGGCGTCCGCGCCGTAGGCCATGAAGATTCGCTGATCCATAAGGACGGCTCTCCTTTACTCCATGTTGTCCCGCGTCACGATCCGGGTGGGGGTCCAGACATACACCCCCTGGTCGATAGGATAAGGGAAGGAGGCTTCCGTGATCGGCTCGCCCCGGGCCAGCAGCAGCGCCAGGGAAAGCGCGGCGTCGCCCTGGGCCTGGGCGTCGTTGAGCACGGTGCCCAGCAGCGTGCCTTCGGCAAGCGCGTCCATGGCCGGGCTGGTGGCGTCCACGCCCACCACCGGGGTGAACTGGCCGTTGCTGAAGCGCCCGGCGGCCTTCAGCGCATCGATGGCGCCGAGCGCCATGTCGTCGTTGTTTGAAATCACGCACTCGATGCGCGTGCCATAGGACGCGATCAGCCCGGCCGTCTTTTCCTGGGCGATGGTGCGCTCCCACATGGCGATGGTTTCGGCCAGCCGCTCGAGCTTCACCCCCGAGAACTGCAGCGACTTCACCGACCAAACGGTCCTGAGCTCGGCGTCCTGATGGCCCGGCTCGCCCTTGAGCATCACGTATTGCAGCGTCTCGTCGTCGCCCAGCACCTCCGGATGCTTGCGCACGTAGGCCCCGATCAGCTCGCCCGCCAGGCGGCCGGACTCTTTGGGGTTGTTGCCCACATAGTAGGCTTTGTCGTATTCCCGCAGATCCTCGAGCAGCGGCTCGCGGTTGTTGAACACGATCGGAATGCCGTAGGGCTGCACCATGCGGATCAGGTACACGGCGCTGGTGCGGTCGACCGCGTTCACGATCAGCGCGTCCACCGAGTCCTGGAGCAGCTGCTGCACCTGCTCGTTCTGCACGATCTGCGAGTTGCGGCTGTCCCGGTACAGCAGCTCGGCCTTGCCGTCGGCCGCGCGCTCGATGCTCTGGTACACGTCCGAGATGAACGTGTCGGCGGCGTTGTACACCAGGACGCCCACCCTGGGCAGCGGCTCGGCGGCGGCGGACAGCTGGAGGGCAAGGAGGACGAAAAGGATCAGGATGCGTTTCATGGGGTGCCTCCTTCGGAATCGATTGGCGCGCGCGGGGATTTGGCGGCAGGGGACGGCCCCCGACCGCCGCCGCCCGGATGCGGCGGGCGCAAACCCGTGGCGCGGGGCGCGCGTCCGCGTTCTTTTCATTGGAGCAGCGGGAACATCAGCTTCACATTCTCCGAATCGTACATGGTCTCCCGCGTGACCACGCGCGCGGGCGCGGGCTGGGGCTTCCCGCCCGGCCGCAGCGCCATCACGGCCAGGTAGCCTTGCGCGTAAGGCATCTCCAGCGCCAGCCCCTCGGCGTCGCCGCCCCGCAGCAGCGCCACGCGCGCCTCGCCCGGATCCACGCCGTACAGCGGGGTTGCGCCGTGCGGCGCTTGGGCGGCGGCCAGCGTCAGCCCGGGGTTCAGCGCGAACGCCGCGCAGCCCTCGGGCAGCTCCTCGATCAGGCCGGGCATCTCTGACGCGTCACAGCGCGCTGTGATCAGCCCGGGCAGCGCCTCTCTCAGCCCGGCCAGCAGCAGCAGCTCCCGCTCGCCGCCGCCGTAAAACGCGCAAAATCCGGTCGCGCCGCCGTCCTTGGCGGCTTGCCCCATCTGCCGCCCCAGCGAAAGCCAGTCGGTGCTGATGGACGGGGCGTCCCCTTCGTCAAACAGGCAGACGACCGGGATCTGCGCCTCTTCGGCATAGCCGAGCGCCCCCTGGGCGCCGCCGGGCAGGATCAGCCCGTCCGGGTTCAGCGCCTCGGCCTCCCGCGCCAGCTGAAGCAGCCCCTCGTCGCCCGGCTCCCTGGCGGTCAGAAAGCGGATGTCCGCGCCTAGCTCGTCCGAGGCCGCCTGCGCGCCCTGCTTGAACTGGAGCACCTCGGTGCCGAGGTCGTCCGCGATCAGCGCCACATAGCGCGCGCCGCTCTTTTCGGTTTCGGTCTGGCCGCCCAGCCCCCACGCCATCAGCAGACCCGCAAGGATCAGGCACAGGATGCAGATGATCCACGTCTTGTTCATGCGCTAATCCTCCAGCGTCGTGGGCAGCGAAATGACGACCTCCGTGCCCACGTCCTCGGTGCTTTGAACGCGGAGCCCGTACTCCGCCCCGCAGGTCAGCTGTATGCGCTCGTTGACATTCCGAAGCCCGATGCCGCCCTTTCCGGCCGGCGAGGTCAGCGCCGACTGCAGCTTCTGCTCCGGAATGCCGACGCCGTCGTCCGCCACGGAGATCAGCAGCAGCGCGCCCTCCCGCCGGGCCGACACCCGGATGGTCAGCATGCGCTCGCCCACCGGGTCAATGCCGTGGTGCACCGCGTTTTCGACCAGCGGCTGCACGATCAGCTTCACCGTGTTCAGCGAAAGCACGTCGTCGTCAGCGGTGATCTCATAGGTGAACTTGTTGCGGAAGCGCTTCTTCTGAATGATCAGGTAGTTGCGCACGTGCTCCAGCTCTTCGCGCACGGTGATGATGTTCCTGCCCTTGCTGATCGAGATTCGGAATAGCTTGGCCAGCGCCGACACCATCTCGATGGCCTCCTCGCTGCGCCCGCGCTCCTGCATCCAGATGATGGAGTCCAGCGTGTTGTAGAGGAAATGCGGGTTGATCTGGGCCTGCAGCGCGTTCAGCTCGTGCAGGCGCTTGGCCTCCTGCTCGGCCACGATCTGGCGCATCAGCCCCCGGATCCGCAGCAGCATATGGTTGAAGGTGAGCGAGAGCGAGCGGATCTCCTTGAAGCCGCGCTCGGAGATGGTGACGGAAAGGTCGCCCTTCTCGACTTGGCGCATCCGGTCCTCCAGCGTGCGGATGGGACGGGTCACGTAGTAGGCCGTCACGCTGGCCGCCGCCAGCGACAGCAGCCCGCCGCACAGCAGCACGACGGAGAACAGCCGCAGAAACGTGTTTTGCAGCCGCAGAATCTCGTCGATGTAGGCCACGCCCACCATGCGCCAGCGCGTTTGACCGATGGTGTTGATGACCAGCACGCGCTCACGCCCAGCCGAAACGTCGCGGCACACGCCGGTGACCTGCTTCGAGACGGCGGACAGATCCTCCGACGCGATGCCCGCGTAGATCAGCTGCAGCCGCGGATGGCAGATCAGATGATCGTCCTTGTCGACGATGTAGGCGTAGCCGGACGTGCCCAGGCTCACGCCCTGCGTCAGCTGGGCGACGGCCGGATAGTTGTAATCGATCAGCAGCACGCCGGTGCGCGGGTTTCCGCCGGTGCTGAACTCGACAGCCCGGCTCAGCGACACCACCCAGCGGTACTGGTCGCGAAACAGCGCCTGCACGTGCGGGCGCGAGAAATAGGGCACCGTGCCCTGCCACTGGATGGCCTTCTGGTACCAATCGCAGGCGCGCACCTGCCGGGGCGAGATGCCCGCGCCCTCGCTCGTGGCGTACACGATGTTGCCGAACTCGTCCAGCAGCGCGATGTTGATGATGTCGGCCTGCCCGTCCCGGATCAGGGAAATGCGCGAGTAATCGTCGCTGCCGCTCATCTCGGTGATCTGGGCGGCGGTGAAGTGCAGCGTGGAGATCATGTTGTCGATGTACAGCTCGATGCCGTTGGTGGTTTGCAGCGCGGTCTCCCGCGCGCGGTCCACGGCGTTTTGCTCGAGCAAGCCCGAGACGCGCGGCACCAGCACCGCCGCCATGAACAGCATCAGCACCGCCACGATCGAAAGGATCGACAGCATCACGGCCATGCTCAGGCCCAGGCGGTTTGAAATCGCCCTACGCATGCTCCACGCCTTTTCTCGCCTGCGACGGCGACAGAGAGAAGTGTTTCTTAAAGGAATAGCTGAAATAGCTCGGGTCGGGGATGCCCACGCGCTGGGCGATCTCGGCGGTCTTCAGGTCGGTCGAAACCAACAGGCTCATGGCCTTGTCCATGCGCTTCTCCGTGAGGATCTGCAGGAACGTCTGCGAAAGCTCCTTCTTGAAGATGGCGCTCAGGTAAGACGGGCTGATGTGCAGCCCCTTGCAGATCCGCTCGATGGTCATGTCCTCGTCCATGTAGTGCTCATCCAGGTAGGCCATGGCCTCGTTGATGAGCAGCCTGGAGGACGTGACCCGGTTCTCGGCCACGGTGCGCGCGAAATGGCCGCAGATCTGGTGCAGCAGCGCGCCGGACACATCCACCGGCGGGCACAGCAGCAGCCGCTCGTAGATGTCGGCCTGGCCTTCGGGCGGGCGCGGGATGTCCAGGTCGCGCCCGATGCGCATGAAGGTCATCACGATCTCGAGCAGGTAGGCGCGGTAGTCCCGCACGGCCATGGGCTGATCCTTGGGCACGGCCATCAGCCGGTCGATCAGCGCCTCGGCCTCGGGCACGTCGCCCATGCGGATGGCGTTGGCCAGCGATTTGAGCAGGTATTCCTCCACCACCACCGGGCGCAGCCCGCTCGGGGTCACATCTCCGATCGACACCACCTCGCCCGCGCCGAACGCGTCGGCGTGGCTGAGCGCGGCCTGCGCCTGCTCGGCGGCATGCTTGAGCTGGAACAGCGCCGTGACCGGGGCGGACACGCCGATCTGAGGCGGGCAGCCGGTGTAGCGCTCGGCGCTCTTTTGGATCTCCTCCAGCGCGTTCACCGCGTCGATCAGCGCGTCGTGGCGGCCGTTGGGCAGCAGCAGCAGCGCCGCCAGAATGCCGTTCAGATGGAACGTGTGGCCGGGCAGCCGCCGGGTGAGCACCTCGTCCGCGATGTTCTTCACCGCCAGCTTCATCAGCTCCGGGTCCTTGATGGGCGCGACCTCCGGGCGCTCGCACGCGCGGATCAGCGCCAGCGCGTAGGCCGGGCTGTCCAGCCTCAGCCCGTATCGGGTTGCCGCCGCCCGGGCCGCGTCCGCCGAGATGTCGCCGGTGGCCAGCGCGTTCAGCAGCATCTCGCGCATCACGGGCAGGCTGGCCTCAAAGTGCGCGCGCAGCCGCTGCAGGTCCGTCTGGCGCTCGAATTCCTGGTCCATCTTGCGCCTGACGTCGCGCATCTCCTCCAGCAGTTCCCGGCGCGAGATGGGCTTCAGGACATAGCTCAGCGCCGCGATGCCGATGGCCTGCCGCGCATATTCAAAATCGTCGTGGCCGGACAGGATCAAAAACTGCACCGTGGGCAGAAACTTGCGCATGTTCTGCGCCATGGTCAGCCCATCCATCAGCGGCATGCGGATGTCCGAGATCACCAGGTCGGGCCTCAGCGTTTCGGCCAGGCGCAGCGCGTCCGCGCCGTTTTCGGCCTCGCCCACCACCTCAAAGCCGAGTGACGGAAAGTCCATCACCTCGAGCAGCCCCTCGCGGATCTCCGCCTCGTCGTCCACGATCATCAGTCTGTACATGCAATCTTACCCTTCCTTTGAATCTACATATCATTCGCGATGCGCGCGCCGTTTTCCTGCTGCGCCGCGTTTTCATGAAACTTGCAAACGCCTTTCATCGAGCCATCGCAATCGCGGCCTACAATGGCTACATCAACGGAAAGGAGTTGCATTGGAATGAGAAAACACAAGAGGATTTTGCTGACCCTGGCGGCGCTGGCTTTGGCCATCCTGCTGCCGACACTGGCGCTGGCCGACGGAGGCCATGGCTTTGGCGGGCGGCACGCGGGCGGAATGGGCATCAGCGCCGCGCTGACCGACGAGCAGCAGGTGGCCTACGACGCGGCGCTCGCCACTTACCAGCAGCTGGAGGACGCGGTGCTGTCGGATCTCGTCGGCTCCGGCGCCCTCGCCCAGGCCGATGTGGACGCGCACAAAGCCCAGCGCGAGGGCCAGCAGGCGCTTGGGGCGCTGGACATGAGCGCCTGGACGACGGACCAGCAGAAGGCGTACTACGAGGCCAACGCGAAAACCGGCGACGAGCGCAAAGCCGCGTTTGACGCACTGGTGGGCGCGGGCCAGCTGACCCAAGCGCAGGCCGACGCGCTGACGGCGACCGTCGGGGACAGCATTTGGAGCAAGCTGGCGCAAAACGCGGACACCAACAGCGGCGTCCAGACCGCGCTCAGCACCCTCAAGCAAGCGCAGCGCACCTTCCGCCAGGCGCTGGCCGACGCGGGCATCGAGGGCGTGGGCAAGGGATTCGGCATGGGATTCGCGGGCGGCATGCAGGGTTTTGACAAGGGCGGCATGCACGACCAGAAGGACCGCCAGGGCAAAATGGACAGCGCGCGCGGGTTTGGCCGGCGCGGGTAGGGACAGACGCGGGCGGGCGCGATGCATCGCGCCTCCGCGCTCGCCCGAACGGGCGATTGTGGGGACGCCTTCTATGGCGTCCCCATCCGCGTTGTGCTATAATCAACCCATCAAGAAGAAGCGGAGGACACGGCCATGACGGTGCTGATCGTGGACGACGAGCCGAACATCCGCGCGGTGATCCGCGAGTATGTGGAGTTTGAGGGCTTCGAGGCGCAGGAGGCGCAGGATGGCATGGAGGCGGTGCGCCTGTGCCGGGAGCGCGACTACGACATCGTCATCATGGACGCCATGATGCCCCGTCTGGATGGGTTCTCCGCCGCCAAGGAGATCCGCAAGACCAAGGACATCCCGGTGCTGATGCTGTCGGCGCGGGGCGAGGAGTATGACAAGCTGTTCGGGTTCGAGATGGGCGCGGACGACTATGTGGTCAAGCCGTTCTCCCCCAAAGAGCTGATGGCGCGCCTGCGGGTGATCGTGTCCCGCCACGCCGGGGCGGCCGCCAGAAAGGACGAGGCCGTGCTGGCCTTTGACGGCCTCCGGATCGACACGCTCGGGCGGAGCGTGACCGTGGACGGCCAAAAGGCCGAGCTGACGCCCAAGGAGTACGAGCTGCTGACGTATCTCGCGCAGAACCGGGGCATCGCGCTGACGAGGGAGCAGATCCTCAGCGCCGTGTGGGGCTACGACTACTACGGCGACGACCGCACCGTGGACGCCCAGGTCAAGCTGCTGCGCGGCAACCTGGGCCTGTACCGCGAGATGATCGTCACGCTCAGAGGGGTGGGGTATAAGTTTGAAGCGTAAGACGCGCCCCATCCGTTCCAAGCTGTTTTTGTATTTCACGCTGTTCGCGGCGCTGATTCTGTCCCTGCTCTGGCTGCTGCAGACCGTGTTTTTGCAGCAGTTTTACGAGGACATGAAGACCCGCGGCCTGATGCGCGTGGCCGACGAGCTGGCCGGGTTCTACGGCCGGGCGGGCTTTGAGAAGCGGATGGAGCGCGCGGCATACGAACACTCGATCCTGGTCTACGCCATCGACGCGGACGGCCTGGTGCGCTACAGCGCCGACGAACACGCCGTCACCCGGGGCCGGGGCAAGGAGCACAAGGGCCTGGGCGGCTGGAGCCAGCCGCCATCCGACTACGGCGCGTTTTTGCGGAATCTGGCCGCGAGCGAAACTGGCCGCATCCAGTACACCGTGGACGGCGAATCCGGCGGCAAGACGCTGGTGCTGGGCGTGCTGCTGGATGGCGCGGCGCTCTACATCTCAACGCCCATCGATCCGCTGTCCGGCACCGTCCAGATCCTGCGCGTGCAGCTGGTTTACGTCAGCGTCGCCGCGCTGCTGCTCGGGCTGGTGATCGCGTATTTCATCGCGAGGCGGTTCGCCCGGCCCATCGGGGCCATCACGCGCGAGGCCGCCCAGCTGGCGGGGGGCAGCTTTCCGGAGACGTTTGACAAGGGGTTTTGCCGCGAGCTGGACGAGCTGTCCGACACGCTGAGCTACGCCAGCTGCGAGCTCTCCAAGGTCGAGGCCACGCGGCGCGAGCTGATCGCCAACGTGGGGCACGACCTAAGGACGCCGCTGACCATGATCAAGGCGTACACCGAGCTGATCCGCGACATCTCAGGCGACGACAAGCAGAAGCGCGAGGCGAATCTTTCGGTGATCGCCGCCGAGACCGACCGGTTGTCCGGGCTGGTGAGCGACATCCTGAGCCTGTCCGAGGCGCAGAATGGCGGCGCGGTCAGGCTGGTTCCGCTGGATGTGAGCGCCACGGTTCAGCGGGTGCTGAACCGGTTTGCGCCGATCTTTGAGCGGGAGGGCGAGGTGCTCGAAACCGACATACAGCCGGGGCAGGTGGCGCCGGCCGACGAGCGCCGCGTTGAGCAGGTGCTGTACAATCTGATTGCCAACGCCATGAGCTACGCGGGGGACGACCGCGTGGTGCGGGTGGCGGTTCTGGCCGCCAAGGACGCCGTGCGCGTCGAAGTGCGCGACCACGGCGAGGGCATCCCGCGGGACGAGCTGAAAAACATCTGGCAGCGCTATTATAAGGCCAAGACCCATAAGCGCTCCGTGGCCGGCACCGGGCTGGGTCTGCCGATCGTGAAGGAGATCTTGGAGCGCCACGGCGCGCGGTTTGGGGTGGACAGCGAAGTGGGGCGGGGCAGCGTGTTCTGGTTCGAGCTGAAGAAATGACGGGCAATGTGCGGGCGACGCTCCATCGCCCGCACATTGATCGGGGTGGCTTCTTATGGTATACTGTGGTCAGGAGCTACACAAGAAAGGCGGTGCATCTTGATGGTGCGGTGCATTTCACTGGTGCTGGCGCTGCTCCTGTGCGCTGCGGGCGCGGTGATGGCCAGCGAGCGCCCGGAGAACGCGTCGGACAACATGCCTTACGTGTGGGACGAGCACATCGCCGAGGCGGCCAAAGATCCAAAGTCCGCCGCCAAGGAGGCCGAGGTCTGCCTGCAGACCGCGCGGATGGCGCGGGAGCTCGGCGACACGGACTCGGCGCTGGCCTATCTGACCACCGGCATCCTGCTCTCGCCCAGCGCGCCGCTATACAACGAGCGCGGCCATGTGCTGTACGGGCTGGAGCGCGACGAGGAAGCGCTGTTGGACTACATCAACGCGGTGGAGCTGGCGCCCGAGGACGCCAGCCTGCGCTACAACTGCGCCAATGTGCTGAACGCGATGAAGCGCTACGCGGAGGCGGCCTTTGAGCTGGACACGGCGATCAAGCTGGACCCCCAGGCCCGGTATTATCACCTGCGCGCCCTGATGTACGGCTGGCAGGGCCAGTTCGAGCAGGCGCTGCCCGACTGCGACCGCGCCATTGAGCTGGAGCCGGAAAACGCCCAGTATTATGACGACCGCTCCATGGTGCTGCAGTGGCTGGACCGCTACGAAGAGGCGCTCAGGGACAGCGACCAGGCGGTGCTTTTGGCGCCCGCGCAGATCGATTATTACGTGAACCGCAGCTACGCGCACTTCGCGCTGGAGATGTACGACGAGGCGCTGGCCGATCTGGACGCGGCCATCGCCGCCCAGGAGGGCGAAGCGCCCGAGTCGCTGGCAGAGAAGCGCGCGCAGCTCCTGGAAGCGATTCAGAAGAAGGCGGACGAGGGCGCGGAGTAGGGGAGGGGTGCGACCGCATGCAGAGACTGTCGATTCCCTACGGCGCGGGGTCGCTCGCGCTTTCGGTGCCGGAGGGGCGGCTGGCGGGCGTTCTTGGCGCGGCGCATGAGGGCGGCGCGCCGTCTGAAGAGCGGCAGGCCGAGACCATCCGGCGCTCCCTGGAGAATCCCGCCGGCCCGCGCCTGCAGGAACTGGCGAGGGGCAAGCGGCGCGTGCTCATCATCACCAGCGACCACACCCGCCCGGTGCCGAGCAGGCTCACCATGCCGCTGCTGCTTTCCGAGGTTCGGCAGGGCAGCCCGGACGCCGAGATCACGATCCTGCTCGGCACCGGCATGCACCGCGCAGCCACTCGGGATGAGATCATCGAGCGCTTCGGGGAGGGCATCGCCGCGCGGGAGAACATTCTGTGCCACGACTGCCGCCGCGACAGGATGGTCGACCGGGGCGAGCTGCCATCCGGCGGGCGGCTGATGCTGAACGCGCTGGTGGATTGGGCCGATCTGTTGGTTTCGGAAGGGTTCATCGAGCCCCACTTCTTCGCGGGCTTCTCGGGCGGCCGCAAGAGCATCCTGCCCGGCATCGCCTCCGAGCAGACCGTGCGCTACAACCACAACGCACGCTTTATCAAGGATCCGCGGTCGAGGCAGGGCGTGCTCGACGGCAACCCGATCCACCGGGACATGCTGTTTGCGGTCAGGGCCGCCAATCTGGCGTTCATCTTGAATGTGCTGCTGGACGCGGACAAGCGGGTGGTCGAATCCGTGGCGGGGGATCCGGTGCTGGCCCACGAGGCGGGCTGCGCGCGGTGCCTGGATCGCGTGCGGGTGCAGAGGATCCAAGCCGACGTCGGCGTCACCGGCAACGGCGGCTACCCGCTGGATCAGAACATCTACCAGTGCGTGAAGGGCATGACCGCCGCCGAGGCCTGCGTGCGCCCGGGCGGGGTGATCGTGCTGTGCGCCGAGTGCCGCGACGGCCATGGGGGAGAAGCGTTCTATCAGATGCTGTCCGGGGCGCAATCCCCGAAGGCGCTGCTGGAGGAGATCGAGCGCGTGCCGCCCGAGCGGACGCGCGCCGACCAGTGGCAGGCGCAGATCCTGGCGCGGGTGCTGATGCATGCCCGCGTGGTGTTTGTGACCGAACCGAAAAACCGCCGGCTGATCGAGGCCATGCATATGCGCTACGCGCGGACGCTGGACGAGGCCATGGCGGCCGCCCGCGAGATCGCCGGTGCGGACGCCACAGTCGTCGCCATCCCGGACGGGGTGGGGGTCATCGTGGAGTAAGGACGCGGGCGGCGTGCGCGAAAAACCGGGGGCTACGGCGTTAGCGCCACCTTGATGGCCTCTCTGCGGTTGCACAGGTCGAACGCCGTTTGGAACGCCGACAGCGGCAGCGTGTGGGTCACCACCCCGTCCGTCGGGATCGAGCCGTCCGCGATGCCCGCGATGGTGGGCTCGAAACAGCCCGGGCTCAGGCTGGCGCCGTAGAGGTTGATCTCCTTGGCGTCGCCGATGATGGACCAGTCCACGCTGGCAGGCCCGGAGAACACGCTGAATTCCACGAAGTTGCCGCCCTTTTTGATCAGCTGCAACCCTTGCGACACCGCCGCCGGATGTCCGGTGGCCTCGATGTAGACGTCCAGCCCGTAGCCGTCCGTCAGCCCCCAGATGGTGGGCTCGACGCCCTCGCCCGCCCAAGCCGGGATGGCGTGGGTCGCGCCCATCTTCAGCGCCATGTCCCGGAGCCATGCCACCGGCTCTATCGAGATCAGCGCCCGGGGCGAGCGCTTCGCGGCCGCGGCCAGCATGCCCAGCCCCAGCGTGCCCGCGCCCGCCACAGCCACCACGTCGCCCGGCTGAATCTGCGCCCGCCGCACGGCGTGCAGCGAGCACGCGAACGGCTCGATCAGCACCGCCTTTTCGGTGGGCAGATCCTCGGGCACCGGGTGGTTTCGCGCGTTTTTGGGCAGGATCACATACTCGGCGAAGCCGCCGTTGCGGCTGCCCTTGAAGCCGTAGACCACGTGCGGATCGCACAGCCAGTACTTGCCCTCGCGGCAATAGCGGCACACGCCGCAGGAAACGATCTGTTCGCTGACCAGCCGGTCGCCCAGCCTGAACGGCCCGGCATACCCCTCGCCAATCCCGGCCACCCGGCCCAGCAGCTCGTGGCCGGGGATGAAGGGCGGCTCGGCATAGGCCGGGTTGCCCTCGCCGCCCCAGAAGCGCGGCCCGCCCGCGTGGCACTTGATGTCGCCCGCGCACACGCCGCAGGCCTCGACCTTCAGCAGCAGCTCGCCCGGGCCGGGCCTGGGCGTGGGCGCCTCTGTGTAGCGGTAGTCGCCTCGCCCATAGGCCACCACGGCGCGCATGGTTTCAGGGATCATGGGCACTGCCCCCTTCCATCGGTTGGTGACACCAGTGTAGTACGGATGGAAGGGCTTGTCAATCGGCGGGGGCGTGGACGGCCTGGCAGATTGAAACGCGCGGGCGCCCCAATGAGCCCCCGCGGGTGCATCTGGTTCGAGTGATACCATTTCCCGCCGGCGGAACGGACGGGGCCCCCCATAAAGCCTAGAGTCGATCAA